>JBKPLG010000132.1:0-37542 GCA_046731515.1 Pseudomonadota bacterium
GATACGAACACCGACGACAGCCGATCGAACGTTAGCACGCCATCGGCCTTGGGGTAAGCGATGGGTTTCACATTCTGCTTGCGCCTAAGGCTGGTATGATCGGGCCTGAGCTTCAGCGTCCAAGGCACGCCGATCCTGAGATAATTCAACCACAGGTCGAGCCCGGCATAGAGGGTCCCGGCGAAGCCGCCCCAGTGCGCCACTGCGGGCTGCGCGTTGCGCACCAGCCTGAGTTCCTTGGTAACCCAGCTCTTATCCAGCGAGGCCGGATAGGCCTCGAGCATATCGCTCGAACGATCGCCCGAGATTGCCTCAAAGGCGGCTTCTGCAGCGAGCATGGCTGACTTCATTGCTGTGTGGGTGCCCTTGATCCGGGGCACGTTCACGAAGCCCGCGGAACAGCCGATCAATGCTCCGCCCGGGAAAACCAGCTTTGGAATGGCCTGGTAGCCGCCTTCGTTGATGGCCCGAGCGCCATAGGACACGCGGCGCCCGCCTTCGATTTCCGCCCGGATCGCCGGATGGGTCTTCCAGCGCTGGAACTCCTCGAACGGCGAGAGATAGGGGTTGGCATAGTCAAGTGAGACAACGAAGCCGAGCGCGACCTGGTTGTTTTCCTGATGGTAGAGGAAACCGCCGCCCCACGCGTCCGAAAGCGGCCAGCCCTGCGTGTGGACCACTCTGCCAGGCTTATGTTTTTCGGCAGGAATATCCCACAACTCTTTGACACCTAATCCAAAAACTTGCGGCCCACTCTCCTTCCGAAGATCGAAAATGTCGGTCAACCGCTTCGTCAAATGGCCACGCGCGCCTTCGGCGAAGAAGGTGTAGCGGGCGTGGAGTTCGATACCGGGCTGATAGTCTGGACGGTGACTTCCGTCGCGAGCGATGCCCATGTCGCCCGTCGCAACCCCTTTGACGGACCCGTCTTCGTGGAACAGGATTTCGGCCGCCGGAAATCCTGGGAAAATCTCGACTCCCAGCTCTTCTACCTGCCCAGCCAGCCAACGGCAGAAATTGCCGAGGCTGAGCGTATAGGTGCCGTGATTGCGCATGAACGGCGGCATTAGCATTTCGGGCATGCCCCATTTGCCGCTTTTCGTGAGGATCCAGTGGTGGTTCTCGCTGACGGGCACGGTCAGCGGCGAACCCTTGTCCTTCCAGTCGGGGATCAGTTCGTTAAGCGAGATCGGATCGACGACGGCACCGGAAAGGATGTGAGCGCCAACCTCGCTCCCCTTTTCGAGGACGCAGACGGAGAGGTCGCGGCCGGCCTCGTTCGCCAGTTGCTTAAGTCGGATCGCTGCCGTGAGGCCCGCCGGCCCGGCGCCGACGATCACGACGTCATATTGCATGGATTCGCGTTCGCTCATCCGATCCTCTCGCTTTCACGCTGCCGTGCGGCTCGCTCCGCGTCTCGTCGCGCCGGAACCACAATTCGACTCGAATGCCCTGCCAATTCCTTGACCGTCGCGTCAATGGCGGTGAGGATTGCACAGGTGGGTGGGGAAGCAGGTCATATCGGCCTCGCAGAGGCTAGGAGCGCGCTCGCGTGGTGGCTCGACGCAGGCGTCGATGTCGCCGTTCAGGAACAGCCGCGCGACTGGCTGAAGCCACAGGAACCACGCTCCAGGCCGTCCCCCGAAGCCGTGCGGGACGCCAACATCACGCAACCGAGCCACGAAACGCTCGCCGGGCTTCAGCAATGGCTCGCCAACAGCGTTCAACTTCCGCTCGCCGGCTCGGGCTCCAAACGGGTTCTTCCGCACGGACCCGAAAATGCTCCCGTGATGCTCCTCGCGGACGCTCCCGCTCTGGAAGATGCCGCCGCGGGTCAGCCGATCGGCGGCGACCCCTGGATTCTCGCCCAGCGCATGCTTGCGGCCATCGGCATCGCGGCCGATCAGGCCTACAGCGCTTCGCTTTCCTGCATTCATGCGCCGGGTGCACGGATGAATGAAGCTGAGCGCCAGGTTTGTGCCGATATCGCTCGCGAACAAATCCGCCTCGCGAACCCGCAGCGTCTTCTTCTGTTCGGCGACGGGCCATGCGTTGCACTGCTCGGCAAGCGGCTCGTCCAGGCTCGCGGGCATGTCCACAAAATCGAGGGTGTGCGCACCGTTGCAACCTTTCATCCCCGCCATCTGATTAATAGACCCTTAGATAAGTCGCTGGCATGGCGGGATCTTCTGCTTCTGATGGAGGATGAGTCTTGAAGGCTGGTTTGCTTGCGTTCGGAACATTGATTCTGGCTGCCCCCGTGTTTGCCCAGTCTCAGGACCCGCTGGCCCCGTTACCTTCGTCGGGACCAAACAGCGCTCAGACGATCCCCTCCCAACCGCCGCTTGCAGATCCCGATTCGACCAAAACGCAGCCGTCCACTATCCCCCAACTCCCGCCGCAACAGCCTGCCGCTCCACCGGCTACACAACCGTTGGTTCAGATCGCTCCTCCGCCAGCTCCGGTCTTCGCCATCCCGAAGGACTGGCGAGGAGTTTTCGACGCCATCGATTCGGGGAATTGGGCATCGGCGCGCGCGGGAATTGCCGCTCTTCCGCGGAGCGTGCTGACGCCGGTGGCTAGGGCCGAACTCTACACCGCCAGGGGTTCTCCCGCGGTTGACCTCGCCGCCCTTCAGGGGCTGATCGTCGAGGCTCCCGAGCTTCCCCAGGCCGACCAGCTCGCGCGCATGGCGTTCACCCGAGGGGCGACCACGCCTCCGCTAATCGTTCTGGAAAAGCCGATCTACAGGCTCGGTTCGGCCCCGGTTCGCTATCGCGCCAAGCCCGTCCAGGGCGAGCCCGCAGCCGATACGTTGCGGGCCTCGCTCGATGCGTTGGTGAAGGTGAACGACGCTGCAGGCGCGGAAGCTCTGCTCGTCACTCAGGCCCCGTATCTTTCGGTGGAAGCGCGTGCAGAAGCCGGCACAAGGGTCGCTTTCATCTATTATATTCGCGGCCTCGACATGGACGCTCGGCGCGTTGCCGAAACGTGGCGGCAAGGCTCCAGAGGCGATTGGGCGTCACAGGCGGCCTGGGTATCGGGCCTCGCTTCGTGGCGGCTTGGCGATTGTGAGGCCGCTTCGCGCGCATTCCAGCAAGTCGTACAGCTTGCGCAACAGCGCGAGCTTCGGGCTGGCGGCTATTATTGGGCGGCGCGATCAGAGCAGGCTTGCCGTCGGCCACGGTCGGTAGAGCCGCTGCTCAGGGCGGCGGCGAACACTGCCGAAGGCCCGGAAAGCTTTTATGGCCTGATTGCCCGCGAAACGCTTGGCATGGATACCAAGCTTCCGTCCGACCCATATGTCGGGTTCGACCCTCCGGTCGAACAATATGCGAACGTCAGACGGGCGACCGAGCTCGCAAGGATTGGCGAGGTGAGCCTCGCTGAAGAGATGCTGCGCCACCAGGCGCGGATCGGCACGCCTTCGGAGCATCATGCGCTGATCCAGGTCGCGAAAAAGCTCGATCTTCCGGCCGCGCAGCTCTGGCTCGCCAACAATGGTCAATGGGGCGCTCGCTCCGACGCGGCCGACCGCTACCCCAATCCGCGCTGGAATCCGCTCAATGGCTGGCGCGTCGATCCCGCCCTCGCCTACGGCCACATCGTCCAGGAATCGTCATTCCGCAGGGCCGCGATCAGTACCGCTGGCGCTGTCGGCCTGATGCAGGTCCTGCCCGACACTGCACAGATGCTCTCGAGAAACCGGGGCGTTCCCTATTCCAGGGCGGCGCTTACAGATCCGACCTATAATCTCGAATTCGGCCAGTGCTTCCTCGAAATGATGCGCGGGTCGTCGGCGACCGCAGGACAGCTTCCGCGAGTAATCGCCTCCTATAACGCCGGTCCGCTGCCGGTCGCGCGCTGGGCGGGGATCAACGACAAGGGCGATCCGCTGCTGTGGATCGAATCCATCCCCTATTGGGAGACGCGGTACTATGTCCCTGCCGTGCTCCGGAATATGTGGGTCTATCAGGGCCTTAACCGTGAAGACACGGTTACGCTGAAGCTGATGGCCCAACATCGCTGGCCAACGTTCCCGACCAGCATGACACGGCTTTCACACTGACAAAAAAAGCTCCCGGGCGCGGGGGGCCGGCCCGGGAGTGAAGTTGCCCTCTTTGCGGGGGGTTATGCGCCTTTGGGTTAGCGTCCGCGCTCGCCGCGCTCGGTTGGCGCCGGCGGGGGTGGCGGCGGAGCCGGGCAAGTCGAGGTTGTGAGGATCACCGATCCATCCGGACACGTCTGCGTCTCTGGGGCTGCAGGCGGTGGCGGCGGCGGCGCCGGTGCGGCAGCCGGTATCGGCGGCGGAGCCGCTTCCCGCGAGTTGAAGTTATAGACAAGGCTCGCAAGCAGACTGTGGGAATCGTAATTGCCCTTCGCGCTTGTCGTGAAAGGCACGGCGTTCACCGTGAACCCGTCGTCGAACCCGAGCTTTCCGGTGTGGAAGTAACGGTACTTCATGCCGACGTCGACGTTGGGACTGACCGCGTAGCGCAGACCCGCAAGGCCCTGGTAGGCCCAGGCGTTGTCCTTGTCGCCGGAGAAGGACGCCCAGGCGTGGCCCGCGCCGCCGCCGACATAACCGCCGAATCCGCGGCCGAAATCGCCATCCAGCAACGCATTGGCCATAAGGGTTGTGATGCCGATATGATTTCCGACCGCGAAATCTGCAGCAGTGACGGGGGTGCCCGCCGCGGTTCCTACGTCGGTAATCAGCGGCGTGCTGACTCCAAGGCTCTTGACCTTAGCGCGCTTATAGCCTGCCTCGCCTTCGAGCCGGATGAAGCCCAGCTTATAGCCCGCGATCGCGTCGATGTCGTAGCCGGTCTTGTATTTGACCTTGTAGCCGTCGTTGTAGTCGGTGGTTATCGTGCCGTGATTCAGGATGACATCCAGATCGCTGCTCTGAGGAAATGTGGCGCCGCCTTCGATCCCGACATAGGGACCGTCGGTCGCCGCGAACGCCGGCGTCGCCATTGGAGCGAGAATTGTCGCTGCCATCAGATACTTGCGCATGTTGAAATTCCCTTTGGCTTGTGAGCCCCTGTTGCGCGCGTCAGTGGCGGCTCAAACTGGCCGCCAGATGAATCGACGGTTACAAATGACATGAACTCGACACTTCGTCGGGTGGTAGCCTCAGGCCGCCGCTTTGCGCAACCAAGCGGTTGCATTTCGTGACGTCACATGCGATTGGCTGATGCACCCAGGAGGTTGCTGAAAATGACTGATCAAATCCGCCAATCCACCTTTATCAAGGCGCCGATCGAGCGCGTTTGGAGAGCAATCTCCGATCACCGCGAGTTCGGTGAGTGGTTCAAGGTCGCACTGGATCAGCCGTTCGAAGCCGGAAAACCGTCCACGGGCCACATCACTCATCCAGGCTATGAGCATATTAAATGGAATGCAGATGTCGTTAGCGTCGATCCGCCTTTCCGATTGGCTTTGCGGTGGCACCCTTATGCGATCGATCCGAATGTCGATTATTCGAACGAGCCGACGACGCTGGTCGAATTCAGCCTTACCGAGCGAGACGGCGGGACTGATGTCGAAGTGGTTGAAAGCGGTTTCGACGCCCTTCCACCGAGCCGTCGCGACGAAGCCTTCCGAATGAACTCGGGAGGCTGGGAGCAGCAGATGGTCAATATTCGCACCTATGCTGAAGCCCGAAGCAACGCCTGACCGCACCGCGGCATTATTTGCCGCCCTTGGCGATCGTACGCGAATCAGGCTGATTGAGCTTCTGTCCGACGGGCAAGCGCGCTCGATTCAGGAGCTGACGTTCGGCTCTGGGATCAGCCGACAAGCGATGACCAAACATCTCCACGTGCTTGAGGAGGTCAGTTTGGTGCATTCGGTCCGCAGCGGCCGGGAAGTCCGCTTCCGCCTCGAGCAGGCCGAACTCAAACATGCCCGCGACTTTCTGGCGAAGGTGACGGCCCAGTGGGAGCTCGCCCTGGATCGCCTCGCAGTTCACCTACAGGAACAATAGTGTTCTTGTTTTGTTCTCCTCATCGGAATAGGATGCGCCTATGCCGATCGAGTCGAGCGACGGACGCGGGGCGACCCGCAACCCCACCCCTACGCGCTTCAACCTCAAGGAGCGTATCGTCGAGGGGGAATGGCTCGATCAGGTCGAAGCGCTCGACGGGGTTCCCAAGCGCCGAACCACGGTCACGATCGAGCATCCCAAGTCGATCCTGACGCGCAATAGTTCGCCAGACATCGGCTTCGATCGCTCGGTAAACGCCTTCCGCGGGTGCGAGCACGGCTGCATCTACTGCTTCGCGCGGCCAACGCACGCCTTTCACGATCTTTCGCCCGGAGTAGATTTCGAATCGCGCTTGTTCGTCAAACCGAGAGCCGCCCAGCTGCTCCATGCCGCGCTGTCCCGGCCC
The DNA here is from genome assembly GCA_046731515.1 of Pseudomonadota bacterium. GTDB lineage: Bacteria > Pseudomonadota > Alphaproteobacteria > Sphingomonadales > Sphingomonadaceae > Sphingomicrobium. Next base: position 6,399 of record JBKPLG010000132.1, read on the forward strand.
GGCTACGAGTGCCGGCCGATCGCGATGGGAACGAACACCGATCCCTACCAGCCGATCGAGGAGCGCTGGCGAATTACCCGCTTTCTCGTCGAGCTACTGGTGGAGACGCATCATCCCTTCACGATTACGACAAAGTCCGACCGGGTGCTCCGCGACCTCGATCTGCTAAAGCAGGCTGCGGATCTGCGCATCGCCTCGGTCGCGATTTCCGTAACGACACTCGATCCGAAGATTGCGCGCACGCTGGAGCCTCGCGCCCCACAACCGCGCAAGCGCCTCGCCGCAGTCAAGGCGCTCAACGACGCCGGCGTTCCCTGCTATGTGGCGATCGCGCCGGTGATCCCGCAAATCACCGACCATGAGCTTGAGCATATCGTCGAGGCAGCGGTCGAAGCCGGTGCTCCCGGCGGCTTCTATCTGCCGGTGCGCCTGCCACATGAAGTCGCGCCGCTTTTCCGCGCCTGGCTTGAGACCCACTATCCGGACCGCGCGTCCAAGGTGATGGCGACGATCCGCTCGTTGCGCGGCGGCGGCCGGGACAACGATCCGAACTTCTTCAGCCGAATGCGCGGCCAAGGTCCCTGGGCAGAACTTCTGCGTACTCGGTTCGACGTCGCCGCCAAGAAATATGGCCTGCGGCAGGCGAAGTTTCCCCTGAGGACCGATCTCTTCCGACCTCCTGAGGGTAATCAGATGCGACTCCTTTGATCGATGACAGCGCAAATTTAATCGAACCGTAATGGTGACTTCATTCTTTCCGCTGTTCTAGGTCCGCATCCATGGAATCCTATCTCATCGCCACATTTCTGCTAGCGGCTGCGCCAGCCGTCGGCCAGCAGCCGCCACAGGCCCTGCCACCGGTAAGCCCGCACGTCGCTGCTGTGCGAGATGCCGCCCTGCAGGACGACATCGCTTATAATATCGTCGAAGGCCTAACGACCGAGGTCGGTCAGCGGCTCGCGGGCACCGAGGCCGAGGCTCGCGCTCGCGATTGGGCGGTCAAGAAGCTCACTGCGCTTGGTTTCGCCAATGTACGGGTGGAACTGTTTGATATGCCGACCTGGACCAGAGGGCCGGAGTCGGCGCAGATCCTGGCGCCCTTCCCCCAGAGGCTGGTGGTCGCGGCGCTGGGCAACAGCGCCTCGACCCCGCCGGAAGGCATAACCGGTGAGGTAATCGGCTTCGACAGCCTTGACGACCTCCAAGCCGCGCCGGATGCGGCCGTACGCGGCAAGATCGTCTTCGTCTCCCACGCCATGCCGCGAACACAGGACGGATCGGGCTACGGCTTCTTCGGCGGACCTCGCCGGCAGGGGCCGACCATCGCCAGCAAAAAAGGCGCTGCCGCGATCGTCATCCGCTCGATCGGCACCGACTACCATCGTAATCCGCACACCGGCGTTCAGCTCTTCGGCGAAGGAGCGAGACCAATCCCCGCGGGCGCGCTGACGCTGCCGGATGCAGAACAGCTCCAGCGTATTCTGAAGCGTGGAAAGCCGGTGACGATGCGCCTCATACTGGTCTCGCAGACCGGGCACGGCCAATCAGGCAACGTCATCGCCGAAGTACCCGGGCGGGACCCAAGCCTTCCGCCCGTTCTGGTCGCCGGGCATCTCGACAGCTGGGACCAGGGCACGGGCGCGATCGACGATGCTGCCGGTATCGCCATTACTGCCGCCGCGGCGAAGCGCATCATGGACGAGGGGCGCCCATTGCGTACGATCCGCGTCGTGTGGTTCGGGGCTGAGGAGCCGGGGCTATTCGGTGGACGCTCCTATCAGTCGAAGCACCTCGAACCGCATTATGCGATCGCCGAAAGCGACTTCGGAACAGGGCGCGTGTGGCGCATCAACACCAAGCTAGGCAAAGAGCGTGACGTCGAAGCGAAGACGCTGCAGGCCGCGCTCGCGCCGCTCGGCATCGTCCCGGGCAAGCTCGACACTGCGGACGGTTCGGACATCGAGCCGATGATCGATGCGGGCGTGCCCGCGGTTGGGCTTAGCCAGGACGGCACTTATTATTTCGACATCCATCACACGCCGGACGACACGCTCGACAAGGTCGACCCCGATGGGCTGCGCCAGAATGTCGCTGCCTGGACAACTATGCTGGCCGTACTTGCGGGCCCGATTAAGCCGGAGCCGAAACGGGCCAAGCGGCGTTGAGGGCGAAAAAGGAGGTGATCCCATGCGCATCGCACTTGTTCTCCCGCTCTTGGCCCTGAGTGCTTGTCAGGTCAGCAAGGGCGACAACGAGGTCAGCGTCACCTACAATCAGGACGTGGCCGAAAATGCCGCGGCGGACATTGGCAACACTGCTGAAAATGTCGCCGCCGACATCAGCAATGACGTCAAGGCGACTGGCGAAAAAATCGAAAATAAGGTCGGGAACACCGACGTCAGCGTCAACGTCAACCGCGACGTCAAAACCGAGGACACGACGAATAAGCAGTGAAAATGCTGGCTGAGGCCAACTCGCCAAGCCGCTGTTGATTGGACGGATGCGGGCGTTTTAGGCCCCGACTCTGGTTATACGCGCCTCCCGCGAATGCGCTCTAGCTGGCCGGTTTCACAGGGATCATCAAGTGAGCATAGGGCGTGCCGGCCCACATCACATAAGGCACCGATGTATCCGGTTTCGGGCCCGACGGATGGCCGGCGAGGATCTCCTTGGAGCCGACCACCATGATGTGCGGCCCGGTCTTTATCCAATTATTTTCCGCGGTCGGCTGCTTTGCATAGGGATCGGTGTTGCTCGCATCGGTCCCGCCTTCGAGCATGTACATCACTCCGGTCGTGCCGGTGGGAGGCGATTGGTGGCCGATCCATGCGGCAGCCCATTTGGCGGCATTGGCATCCATACACATCGGATCGGGTCCCGGCGTGTCGGGAGCGTCGGGCATGCACGTCCACCCGTTCCTGCCCTCTCGCAGCGTGGTCATTTTGCCATCGGCCCCGACCGTCACGATCGAAGCATTTTGTGCGATCGAGGCGGGAGCCGCGGATTCCGCGCTTGCGACCGGATCTCCTTCGGCGGTGGAATTGGACTCGGCGAGCGACGCACTGCCGTCCGTCGCGGCGGCGTTGTCGGTCTTGGCGGCCTTGTTGCAGGCGCCGATCGCAACAATCGCTGCCGCGGCCGCTAGCGACACATACGATTTCGATGCTTTCATGAGACCCTCCTTCCATCCTCGAAAGGCTGGGCGCTCTATCACACTTCATGTCCTATCGCACCGCACCGGATGCGCGTTGATTTGATCGGCTGTCATTGCCGCCTACCCCGGCAATGACTTTCGCTCGGCGTGGCGCTCATCGCGGCGACACAGGGCGTTTGCCTACGAGCTAGGCAAGCGAAGCACGCCGCCTAAAATCCGCTTTGGGTGGGCATCAGGGGAAGTTCAATTTCGTGATCAGGGCCGCGTACCTAGGATCATCGCGGATCGGATCGAGAAACGCGTCCGACTTAAGATAGATAAGCCCCGCGTCCTTCACCTTGAGCGCATTGTCGAGCTCGACGAAGGCGCGGTCTCTATCGCCGAGCTGAGCATAAATTTCCCCATATTGGTAGCTGTAAGACTCGCCATCCTTTTGCCGCAGTCGCGCCATGGTCAGTTTGGCTCCGGCGACATCTCCCGTCCGGGCGGCGACAATCGCTTCACGCGCCAACCTGAAGCCATTGTCGGCCCCCAGCGCCTCATATTCCGCTTTCGCCTTGCCGGGCTGACCGAGCAAGAGGAGCGCATCGCCGATGTAAATGTGCGCATTGCGAACTTCCGGCGCGAGTTCCAATGCTTTTCGCCCGGCCTCAATTGCCTGCGGATAACGCCGCACCGACCTCAACAACACTTCAGATTTAACGCGATACAAACGACCATTGAGTGGATCGAGCGTGATGGCCCGGTCAATGAGCTGCAGTCTCTCCGGCGAGCTCGCAAGATAAGCGAATGTGCGTGACGCCAATGCCAACACCTCGGCGTCTTCCGGAGAAAGCGCAAGCGCCTGTCGGACGTGTCGCAATTGGCTTTTGAAGTCTATACGGCCCGACTCAATCAGGGACAGGGCGGCATATGCCGAGCCAAGCTTGGGTTCGAGCGCTATCGCTCTTCGGGCCGCGGCATCCGCTTCCGCAAGTTGGCTATTTACCTCGACTAGACTTGCTGGATAATTGGTTGCCAGAGAAGAGAGCGCATTCGCTTTCTCTACAAAGGCGTCCGCATAGCGTGGGTCCCGCGCGATCGCGGCGTCCGCAAGGGCAATCCTTCTGCGGACCGCCTCGAGACTATCGGCCTCTCGAGCAAGCTTCCTGCTTCGCAGGATTAGGTCCTGTGCAATGCTGTCCGTAGTGCCGCCGAGCATAAGCGCCGTTCGGCCCGCCTGTCCCAATGCGATGCTGAGCGCGTGGGCGACGTTCTCGGCGATGTCGGTTTGGATTTTGATCGCGTCTCCAGGCACGCGGTCGTACGCCTGCGCCCAACGCTCCACGCCGTCGTTACCTCCGACGAGTTGCGCATTGACGCGGATTGTCTCTGGTGAGCGGCGAACGCTGCCGGTCAGGATGTTCGCGACATCCAGCCTCGCCGCGGCCGCCTTGATGTCGAAGTTCTTGACCGCCTCGCAGGAGTTGCGGCCGATTACCTGCAGTCCGATCCGGGACAGAGCCGAGCGGAGTTCTTCCGCGATTCCTTCTGCGAAATAAGCCTGAGTCTCATCGCCGGACAGGTTGGCGAATGGCAAAACAGCGATGCGCTTGGCATTCGCCGGAGCCGGCTTGAACAGCAGCCAGCTGCTCACGCCTGCTAGGACGACCGCGGTTGCACCGCCGGCAAGCAAGGTGCGGCGGGAGACGCCGGGTCGATCATGAGGCAGGATCACATGGGCGATGTCTTCGCCGGCAATCCGCCGCCGCACCGCATCGGCTATCGCGCCAAAGCGCGCATCCGACCGGTCTCCATGCCACCCCTTCAGCGAGATGGCCTGCACTTCGCCGAAGCCGAGCGGGGGCTCGGTGGCATCGAGGCGGACCGGCAGATAGGCGCCGCGCTTTCGCGCACGGTTCGCTTCGTCGCGAACGAAATCACCACCCGGACCGACCGACCGTCTTGTCCATGCGACGATCACGCACTTTGCGGCATCAAGATGTTCCTGGATGTCTTCACGCCAGTGGGCGCCGCCGCCAATATGCGTGTCCCACCAGACCGTGAAACCTTCGGCCTCCAGCGCGTCGACCAGCGGCAGGAGCCGGGCCCGGTCTTCCGCTTTATAGGAGACAAACACGTCAGTGGCGCCGATCATTGCCGCCCCCGCAATGAAGTGCGGCATGTTTAAGCCATCCGCCGAAATTGGAAAAGGCGCGCGGTTTTGGCGTCCCGCTTATGTCTGCTTCGACCCAAAGCAGACATTTCATCCGCGATGTGACCCGTGTGCATGGCGATGCCCTCCCGAGGCGGCGCCTCTCCAGCCAAGCGGCTGCTCTACTGAGAATGCCGGTAAGGAAAGTCCGCAAGACGTTGTCGGGACAAAGCCGGATTACGTCATAGTCTGGCCTGGCTAATCCATTCGGATCGTTGCGCGACTGCTGCTCATCGCCCCCGGCCTCCCCAGAAAGGCCGGGGGCTTTGCACATTTGGCGTAAGCTACTTGGCTCCGCAGAAGCGAACCGCCTGCTGTCCAACCATTGGCGGACATTCAGGTGGCCCGCTCCGAGGGACTTGAACCCCCAACCTCCGGGTTCGAAGCCCGGCGCTCTATCCAGTTGAGCTAGGAGCGGTTGCTGCGGACTGTGCATCTAGGCATTCCAGCGTCTGCTTTCGACCCAACGCAGACAGTGATGCCTTAGGTCTGCTTTCGATCCAAAGCGGACATTAGCCACCACTATTTGGCAACCGAATTCGTAATTTAAGCGCAACTCGTTGGGGTTTCACGCATTTTAAATGCGTGTCTCGATACTATTTCCACGTTCTGGACGATTTGGATGCTCCGGACAGCGAGGGCGCCGATCTACCCCACGCTGGAGCGGCCCGTGACCACGCAGTGCGAGCTGCACGAGCGCTCATGTCCGAAAGCCTCGTGAAGGATGGCACGATTACGCTTCATCACTGCATCACCATTGAGGACGAAGAGCGCGGCGTCGTGCAGACGGTGCTGTTCGACGACGCCGTTACGATAATCCGCTAAGCGCGCCGCTCAATGGAGGGCGGGTTCGTCTCGATGCAGGTGCAAGTAATTGCTGTCGAAGTCGCCCACCTCCGCCAATCTCCGCCAATCCCCGATGTGAACGGTTCGAGAGTGAACGCGGTCAATCAGACCGTCGCGTTCAAGTGCCCTGAGGGTGCGGTTAACATGCACCGACGTTAAGCCTGTCGCATCGCCGATCTGCTCCTGGGTCATTGGCAATTCGTAGACGTCCTCCTCACCCAGCCCGGCGACCTTGAGCCGCAGCGCGAACTCGCAAAGGAGGTGCGCAATACGGGTACGAGCGTCCCGCCTTCCAACATTGGCAACCCATTCACGGAAGATTGACGCATCGACCAACGTGTCCAGCCACATGGCCTTGCCAATGGCCGGTCGTTCGAACGCGACACGCATGATCTCGTCCCGGGGGATCATCGCGATCCGACCCGTGGTGAGCATCTCAACGCTGTGGTCCGCAACCGTCAAAAGCGAGTTCTGCAGATCAACGATCTCACCCTTGATATGGATGGAGACGATCTGACGTTGCCCGGTGGCAACGATCTTCGAGCGCACCGCCGTACCGGCAAGGAGTACGCACGAGTGGGTGGCGAGCTGCCGATCCCGCACCACATAATGCTGACGTTCAACCGTTTTTAATGTGAACGGCAGTGCCAGGATCGCAGCACGGTCCTCGGCGTCGAATTGATTGTGATACTCGAGTCGTCGGAGCATCGGCTCAAGGAGCGAGCCGTTGGACGGAGGTCCAGTATTCTGTTGCATGGAATGTCTCCCGCTGGAAAGGGCGGGAGCGCGAAGCATCTCTCAGTCACCAAGAAGCCCAAAGACGCGGTGGCGATTGAACCCTAACCTATGTCAGATCGAAAAGTTCAATAAATGTTCGCACGCGGTGTCTCTACACCCATCACGGACGCTCAGTGTCGCGACGGACTACTGATGCGCTCGTCGTCTTTGGGGGTCCGCAATTTGGGGAATGATCCGAGTTTGAGCGGGAACGCGTACCGAAGAAACCGGCCCATTTGCTCGCGGTCATTGACTGCCGGATATTCACCTATCAGTGCACGTGCCATAGCTAGCCTGCCTGACAACCTAACTCAGATTAGGAGAATTTGTGCCCAGCGTTGCATGAGCGAAATGTCCGCTTTCCACCCATTGCAGACATTAGCCCTGAAACGCTGAGAGCTTGGTCAGGCGCGCAATTCTGCGAATTCGCGGGGCGTATACACAGCAGATTACACGGGGCCGCACTTTCCGCCTCTCTGCCATCTGGCGACACCCTGCCCTTCTTCAGAGGGAAAAAGTGGTCGGGGAGACAGGATTCGAACCTGCGACCCTCTGCTCCCAAAGCAGATGCGCTACCAGACTGCGCTACTCCCCGCCTTCGGGCAAGCCTGCGGCCGGCAAGCCCGCCATTGCGGCAAACCGGCGCTAGCTTGCCGGCTGAAGCTCCGCAAGCGGCGAAAACCGGTGGGCCCGGAGGGATTCGAACCCCCAACCTAGCCGTTATGAGCGGCCGGCTCTACCGTTGAGCTACAGGCCCTCCCCGGCTTGATTTGAAATAGACTCGACTAGCCGCCCCGCCAAGGTCAGGCGCGCGGGAAAACCAATGTCAGTCCCGCGCGAGACGTCACGAGATCACCCCCACCAATCCGCGCGAGACCGCGCACCAGTCTCAGTGAGAAAGCGGCCGAACCCGAACCATCGCCCGAGGACGAATCGAACAGCTGCGCGTCAGACAAGCTTTTAAGTGTCGAAGGTTTGCTCACGGAGAAGCTGCATTGCTCGGCAGCCTGATCGAGTGAGAGCCGCAAGCGCTCGCCTCGATCGGCCTCATCGATCACCGCCGCGCACAAGCGGAAGATCAATCTGTCGGCGAGCTCAGGCTCGACCGCGGCTAACGACATCCGCGGAGCCTTGGCGAGCTCGATGAGAGCCCCGCGCTGATCGGCAAGCTCGCGCAACGATCCCGCGATCCGTTCAAGTAGGTCACCGAGATCGACGCGACGACCGGCGCCGCCGGCTGATGAGTGGATTTTAGCCGCGAAATCGAGATCGTCGATTGCACTCAGCAGCAAGCGTGCCTGCGCAACGATACCGGCGGCGCGCTCGCGATAGCGACGATCGGCCGGACCGAGATATTGGCCGTCGATGATCTCGGCAAAACCTATAATCGCATTGAGCGGCGTCTTGATCTCGTGGACTAGCTCCCGAAGCGAATCGGGATCGGCGATGATTTCCGGCGATTCTGGTGCTGCCGGGGCGGGGGTTTCTCGTAAGGCTATGCCCCGATAGCCGGCAAAACGGCCGTCGTTCGGCTCAAATGCCGGAACTCCGCTGATCCGCCACTCCCCCGAGACGAGCCCATCACCGGGCAGGCTCATCGAGCGGTCGCGGAATGGCGCGCGCATCGCAAATGCTCGAGCGACCTCTTCGTCGACGCGTTCGCCGCCATTCTCGTGGGCCCTGGCGATCGACCGACCGATCAAAGCTCCGCGGGGAGCACCTTCGACCCAGGCAATGTCGCCGCTCGGATTGCATTCCCAGCGGAACAGCGCGGGGGCGCCAGCCTGGGCCACGCTTGACGGCGCCGCCGGCGGTGCCGGCAACTTCTTTTCGCGGGTGCGGCGACGCCGTTCGATCCTGGCGACAACATCGCTGAGCGATGGCGCAACATAGTGCTGCGGCGTTTCTGCGGCCGGCGGGGACGAGGGAGGGGTCGGGAGCACCTCGTCCGTTGCTACCGGCGGAACATCATCCGGCGCTGGCGCCGGTCTTTGCTCGACCAAAGTATCCGTAAACTCCGGCTCCGGCGGTGATCCGAGTTCCGGATGCAGCGTTTCGACGAAGCGCCGCGTTTCCTCATCCACGGTACGGAGCAGCTCGTGCCATTGCGTCGGAACAAGCTTCGCGGCGGCGAGGACGGGGGCCGAGACCGACAGTCGGTCGGCAGCGAAGCATTCGAGGAGCCCAAACGGGAGCGGAAGCGCCGCAACGGCACGGGCCGCTGCAGCTCGCAATGGCTCGTCCACATTGACGGCTTCCGAGCGTATGACGTCCAGCGCCTGAGTAACGACTGGGCTCACGCTGTTAGGGCCGGCGCGCGCGACGAGGTCGACCAATTGCCTCCAGCGCACCGCCACATCGTGGCGGTCGCCGGCCGATTGGTTCAGAACCGTGAGCAGGCGATCATCGAAACGCACCGAGTACCCGAATCCTCCAGACGCACTGGATATTGGCTCTATGCTGAGAGGCGGTCGCCGCTAAAGCGGCACAACCGAACCATCCCGAAACGGGACAGACTCGTGGACGACATCAGGGCGTAAGAAAAGAGGCGCCAGCAAAGCGTCGGCGCCCCCATATTCGACGACGAAGCGCCACTTACGCCTGCTGCTGGACGTACAGCAGCCAGAACTTTGCAATATCCGCCCGTGAGCCGGTCACCGCGTTGAGGGCGGCCGTCGCGCCCGATTTGTCGCCCGATCGAGCAAGAGCCATTCCGATGTGCAGGTTGGCGACCTCCTTGTCGACGCCCGGCTTGCCCGCCGCCATGCGATATAGCTCGACGGCCTTCGCGTAGTCGCCCATCGCATAGTAGCGGTCGCCGATGCGCAGCAATGCCATGCCGCTTTGCGCCGTCTTCGTTGCCTCGGCGAGGTCTGCGGCGGTCGCCTTCGGCTTGGCCTTGAGGCCGGCAATCGTCTCCTTGAACAAAGTGCTGCTCGGGTCGATTTGCTTGGCCGCGATCCCCGCATCGATCACCGCCTGGGCTTCGTTGAAGTTGAGCTGGTCCGCTGCCGCCGTTGCGAACAGGTTATAATCCGCCGGCTGAGACAGAGCGCCGGTCGCTTGCATCAGCCGCAGCAGATCCAGCGTTCCTTCCACATCGGGCTTGGTTGTATTCCGATAGACCGCGATTGCATCACGCCAGCTCTGCGGCGATGGATAAGCCGCAACCCACTGTCGGCCGAGGTCGGCTGCGTTAGGCAATTTCGCATCATAAGCGATGGAAAGGGTTCGTTTGTACAGCGCTTCTTCCGGCTTCTGCCCGGCCGCGGTCCTCACCTGGATCACGCGTTGGAAGATCGTGATCGCTTCCTGCTTGCGCCCCTGGGCGAAGCGCGTTTCGCCCAAATTAATGAGCAGATCGGCATCGTTCGGACTGACGGTGATGCCGCGCTCAAATGCCGCTGCCGCTTGATCGAGCTGTTTGGCATTATAATAGGTGCTGCCAAGGGCCATGTAGAGGTGAGCGACATCGGCCGGGCTCGCATAACCGGATTTGGCGACGGCATCGATCGCTGCCGCCATGCCGGCATTGTCTTTGGCAGCAAGCGCCGCCTTCAACTGCATCTGCGCGATGAGGTAGCGATCTTCCTTGGTTTCGGCGACAGCCTGAGCCGCCGCTAATTTCGCCGGGATGTTGGCTGTGTCGTTCGCGTTGACGGCTTTCTGCAGCTCGATAATCGCCTTCACCGCCTTATTGGAGGGTTTGACTGCGTTGGCAGGCTGTTCCACGGCCGGCTGCTGTTGCTGCTGTTGGTCTTGCTGGGTCGGGACACGCGGGGCCGGCGGCGGCGCGGTGGCGCCCTGCTGACCGTATTGCGCCGACACGGAAGCGGCCGAAAGCGCGAGCAGGGGTCCGAGCGCGGTGGTTACGAGTTTCATCATTTGATCTCCTGCCAGGAGCTTGAAAGGGTTGGGAAAGATTCGGCGCCGCCTTAATCCCCAGCGACCTGATCGCCAAGTGCCGTGACCGAAAGGCAATAAAGCCGCATTGGACCGGTGAAATCCTCGCGCGCGCGTACGCGCGCGGGGTGGCCTTGAACGGTTCAAGCGCCTAAATAAGCGATGGGGGGCGGCACTTCTGCTGCATCCCTCGCGTGCACCCCTGACCATAGGAAGCTTTCTTGGCCACCGAACCTCCGGTCGACGACCGTAACGACGACAATATTCCTCCGCCCGGCGACCACGACGTGGCGCCGATCTCGATCGTGGAGGAGATGAAGACCAGCTACCTCGATTATGCGATGAGCGTGATCGTCAGCCGCGCGCTACCCGATGTGCGCGACGGTCTGAAGCCGGTTCATCGCCGGATCCTCTATGCGTGCCAGGAAGCCGGCTATGTTGCCGGTCGGCCGTATCGCAAATCGAGCCGCATCGTCGGTGACGTCATGGGTAAATACCACCCGCACGGCGACGCTGCGATTTACGACGCGCTTGCACGAATGACGGCTGATTGGTCGATGCGGGTGCCGTTGGTCGACGGTCAAGGCAATTTCGGGTCCATGGACCCCGATCCGCCGGCGGCCATGCGATATACCGAGGCCCGTCTCGCCAAGGTCGCCAATTTCCTCCTGGGCGACTTCGACAAGGACACCGTTGACTTTCAGCCGAACTATGACGCTTCGGAACGCGAGCCGCAGGTCTTGCCTGCGCGCTTTCCGAACCTTTTGGTCAACGGCGCGGGTGGAATTGCGGTCGGTATGGCCACTAACATACCGCCTCATAATCTCGGCGAGGTCCTCGCCGCCTGCCGCGCGTACATGGACGATCCGGCAATCAGCTCGGAAGGGCTGATGGAGCACGTGAAGGGTCCGGACTTCCCGACCGGCGCATTCATCCTCGGACAATCGGGCATCCGTAGTGCCTATACCACCGGGCGCGGCTCGATCCTGATGCGCGCCCGTCATACGGTCGAAGAAGGCCGCGGCGACCGCCGTTCGATCGTTCTGACCGAAATCCCTTACCAGGTCGGCAAGGCGGGATTGGTCGAGAAAATCGCAGAGGCGGCCAAGGACAAGCGGATCGAGGGCGTCGCGGACATCCGCGACGAATCCAATCGCCGGGGCGTACGGATCGTCATCGACCTGAAGCGCGACGCTACGCCCGAGGTGGTTCTCAACCAGCTCTGGCGGCATACTCCGGCCCAGTCCAGCTTCCCGGCGAACATGCTGGCAATCCGCGGCGGCCGCCCGGAAACGCTCACGCTCCGCGACATCATCGAGAGCTTTGTCCGCTTCCGCGAGGAGGTGATCATCCGCCGCTCAAAGTTCGAGCTCTTGAAGGCCCGCGAGCGAGCCCATCTTCTGCTCGGCCTTGTGGTGGCGGTCACGAACCTTGACGAGGTTGTGAAGTTGATCCGCAGTTCCGCAAGTCCTGCCGTCGCCCGCGAGAAACTGCTCGACCGCAAGTGGCCCACGGAAGAGATCAGGCCGTACATCGCGCTGGTTGAGGCCGTCGAACCGCAGAAGCGCGACAAGACTTATCAACTCTCGGACGCTCAGGTTAAGGCGATCCTCGAACTGAGGCTCCATCGCCTGACCGCTCTCGGCCGTGATGAGATCGGCAACGAGCTGGAAGACCTTGCTAAGAACATTGGAGAATTGCTCGAAATCCTGGCCAATCGCGCCCGCCTTTATGCGGTGATGCGCGAGGAGCTCGATGAAGTCGAAGCAGAGTTTGCGACTCCGCGCGTCAGTGAGCTCACCGCTGCTGCCGAAGGCTTCGAGGACGAAGATCTGATCGAGCGCGAGGAGATGGTCGTGACTGTGACCATGGAGGGCTACATCAAGCGAACTCCACTTGCTGTGTTCCGCGAGCAGAAGCGCGGCGGCAAAGGCCGCGCTGGGATGGCCACCAAGGAAGAGGATGCGGTCACCAACCTGTTCGTTACCTCGACCCACAATCCGGTGCTGTTCTTCTCGAACCTTGGCCAAGTCTACCGGATGAAGGTCTGGCGCCTGCCCGAGGGCGGCCCGAACACCAAGGGTCGACCGATGGTCAATTTGCTTCCGCTGGCCGAGGGCGAGACCATCTCGACCGTCCTGCCCCTCCCCGAGGACGAAGCGGAATGGGGAGGACTCCACATCATGTTCGCGACCGCGCGCGGAACGGTCCGGCGCAACAGCATGGACGCGTTCACCAGTATCCGCGCCGGCGGCAAAAAGGCGATGCGGTTCGGCGGTGAAGACGGCGAAGAGAATGATCCCAACGACCGCCTGATCGGAGTCGAGCTCCTTACCGAGGAGGACGACGTCCTGCTCGCAACCCGCAACGGCAAGGCCATTCGTTTCAAATCGACCGACGTTCGGGAATTTCAGTCGCGCGACTCGCAAGGCGTACGCGGGGTCCGGCTCCAGCCCGGCGACCAGGTCATCTCAATGTCGATCTTGCGCCGCATCGGCACTAGTCAGGAGGAGCGCGAGGCTTATTTGAAGTGCCCGCCATGGCGTGAGCGCGAGGATGTCGAGTGCACGCTCCCGCCGGAGCGTTTCACTGAGCTTCAAGAGAGCGAGCAGTTCATCCTGACGGTGACCGAGAACGGCTACGGCAAGCGCTCCTCGGCCTATGAATATCGTCGCACTAACCGCGGCGGCCAGGGCATCGCCAACATCGATACCTCGGAACGCAACGGGTCGGTCGTTGCCTCTTTCCCGGCGCACCAGGGCGAGGCGCTGATGCTGGTCACCGACCAGGGAAAGATGATCCGCACGACCGTCGGGGACATCCGCATCATGGGCCGCAACACCCAGGGCGTGACTATCTTCCGGGTCGCCGAAGACGAGCATGTCGTCAGCGTCGCCAAGATAGAAGAGTCCGAGGAGGAAGAGATCGAGGTCGAAGGCGGCGACGAGCTTGCGCCTGACGAAGGCGCCACGATTGGCGAGAGCGAGCTCGAGAAGTCCGTCGATCCTGAGCCGGACGAATAAGCTCGGTTCATCGCTCAGCAGCTGCGACAAGCTGTGGAAACATGATAGGAAGGGGCAGCGTTCTCCTTACAGATACACGAGGAGGAAACGTCCCCATGCCCCTTCCCCACAATGCGCTGGTCCTGGTTGCCGACGGTCGCAAGATGCTGTTCTTTCGAAATAAGGGAGACGAGAATCAGATCGACCTTAGGACCGAGGCGCATGACGCGCGACGCTATCAGCGCAGGGATCGAGAGATCAAAACTGACGCGCCGGGGACGACGAAACAGAGCTTCGGCTTTGGCCGCTCGACTTACGAGGAAGCTGACTTCCATCAGCAGGAAGAGGACCGTTGGATCAAGGATGCCGCCGATGAGCTCAAGGCTCGAGTGCTGAGGGGCGATTTTGACGCGGTGGCGATCGTCGCACCGCCCAAGGCTCTCGGGTTCCTCAAGAAGAATTTGCACAAGGAAGTGCAGAAGCGGATCGTCTGCACCGTGAACAAGGAAATGAGCGGACGACCGATCCCCGACATCGAGGCGCTGCTCGACGGCGCGACCCAGACAGAGCTTCCATCCGCTTGAGAAAAGGCGCGGCGGTGGTGTTCAGGGATAGAGGTGAACGGCCTCGGCCTCGGGAGCTATAGCCTTCAATAGCAACGTCCGGTGACAATCAGCGGGGTCCCGCTCCATGCACAGCAAAGCGCTTGGCTTCTCTAGCGCGAGCTCGAGCATCTGCGCCGACTGCGCCATCGCCTCCGGAAGCTCGAGCTGGCCGGAATAGATGCGCTCTAAGTCCGCATGCCGACCGGCTCTCGCCGCTGTGCGCCCTTCCGCCGGCGTTCCCAACGCCTTCAGGTGAACATATTCGATTCCCGCTTCGCCGAGCGCAGCTCTAAGCGGCGACTTTGAGAAACCCGGTCGTCGCGACAGCGGGAGAGCGCGCACGTCAATGACTCGAGTCACACGGGCTTGCTTCAGTGCCGCGATGAACTCTGCGACCGTCGCGCCTTCGTAACCGATGGTGAAGATGCGCATCGTCATTCGGGATGATGGCAAACGGCTTCGATGTTGATCCCATCCGGATCGAAGACGAAGGCTCCATAGTAATTCGGATGATAATGGGCCCGGATGCCCGGCGGTCCATTGTCGCGTCCGCCCGCTGCCAGTGCGGCTTCGTAAAAAGCGTTCACCTCGGCGCGACTCTCGGCCTCGAAGGCGACATGGGTGCCCTCTCCGATCGCTTCATTATCGCCGATCCAGAAATAGGGCTTACCGTTCGATCCGAACCCGTGGGCCGTTCCGCCGGCTTCGGTTTTCTCGGGCGGAACGCTCATAATCAGCGTGATTCCAAGAGGCGCGAGGGCCCGCTCATAAAAGCGGCGCGAACGCTGGGCGTCGGCGACTGCGAAACCGACATGGTCAAGCATAAGACTTCCTCCTGTGGCCGAGCCGCTCTAATCGGCCAAGCGATGCAGCACCACATCCACATCGTCGGCGGAGGCCTTGCAGGATCGGAGGCCGCCTGGCAGCTCGCCGAAGCCGGGTTTCGCGTGAGATTAAGCGAAATGCGCGGCGGCGGCGACATCACGCCCGCACATGAGACCGATCGCCTTGCCGAAATGGTCTGCTCCAACAGCTTCCGCTCCGACGATGCCGACCATAATGCCGTCGGCCTGCTCCACCAGGAGATGCGGTCGTTGGATTCCTTGATCATGCGTGCAGCGGACAAGCACCGCGTGCCCGCAGGTTCGGCCCTGGCCGTCGACCGCGAAGGCTTTGCTGCGGAAGTCAGTTGGATGATCGGCGCTCATCCGAACATCATGATCGTGCGTGAACGGATTGACGCCTTGCCGGATCATTCGACGATCATCGCCACCGGGCCGCTGACCGGATCGAAACTCGCCGAGGCAATTGCTGCGGAAACCGGACAAGGCGCCCTCGCCTTCTTCGACGCCATCGCACCGATCGTCCATCGCGACGCCATCGACATGGACGTCGCCTGGATGGCTGCCCGTTGGGACAAGGGCGGCAAGGACTATATCAACTGCCCGCTCGACCGGGAGCAGTATCAGGCGTTCGTTCAGGCACTTCGCGATGGCGAAAAAGCCGAGTTCAAGGATTGGGAGAAGGACACCCCATATTTCGAAGGCTGCATGCCGATCGAAGTGATGGCCGATCGCGGGCTCGAGACGCTTCGCCACGGACCGATGAAGGCGGTGGGTCTCGACGATCCCCGTACGGGCCGCTGGCCTTATGCAGTCGTTCAGCTCCGTCAGGACAATGCCCTCGGTACGCTGTGGAACATGGTCGGCTTCCAGACCAAGCTGAAACATGGCGAGCAGGTTCGGATTTTTCGCACAATTCCAGGTCTGGAGAATGCCGAATTTGCGCGTCTCGGCGGGATTCATCGCAACAGTTTCATTAATTCTCCGAGACTGTTGGATGGCGAGCTTCGGCTGAAGTCAAAGCCGAACATCCGTTTCGCTGGCCAGATCACCGGTTGCGAAGGCTATGTCGAAAGCGCTGCGGTCGGACTCCTTGCCGCCCGCTTCGCTATCGCGGAGCTGCGGAACGAACGTCTCTCGCCGCCACCTGCGGAAACTGCGCTTGGAGCGCTTCTCAACCACATTACCGGCGGGGCCAACGCAGAAACATTTCAGCCAATGAACATCAACTTTGGCTTGATGCCGCCGATAGAAGGTCGCTTGAAGCGCGCCGACCGGAAGAAAGAATATACGGATCGCGCCCGAGTGGCGCTCCGCCAATGGCAAGCGGAGTTGCCTCGTCCTTCCCTGAGCGAGCCTGCTGTCGAGACCGTCGTTTCGTGCTAAGTGCTGCGCGCTCGCACTCGGACAGCTGAGGAGCAGTTCGATCCGGGCAAGTCATGCGTGCACTCTTTGGGGAGCATGCCCATGTCACCGGAACAATCCCACGAAACCCTTGAAACTGTCCCTCGCATGACGTCGGAGCCGTCGCCGGGCTCGATGCTCAGCCAGATCTACGACAGCTTTGGAATGAACCCGCGAACCTTGCGTTTCTTCCTGCTCGAAAAAGGGTTGGACGTTCCGCGCCGCGAAATCGACATCCTGGGCGCCGAGAATCGCGAGCCCGCCTATCTCAAGCTCAATCCGGCGGGGCAATTGCCCGCGCTCGAGCTATCGGACGGGACGATTATCTCTGAAACCCCCGCCATTTGCGAGTATATCGAGGAATTGTTCCCGTCGCCGGCCCTTATCGGCCGCACCCCTGAGGAGCGAGCCGTTACGCGCATGTGGTGGCGCCGCGTGGAACTGAACATCTGCGTACCGATGGTTTGGGGATTCTATTACTCCGAAGGGTTGGGCCTATTCGAAAGCCGATTCCGTTGCCTCCCCGAAGCCGCTGCCGGGCTGAAAGACAGGGCGCGTGATGGAATGCTGTGGATCGACGGACTCATCGAAGGCGAGTGGCTAGCGGGCGACCGCTTCACCGCCGCCGACATCTGCCTCTATTGCTACATCGATCAGCTCTGTGAGGTTGGGCAACCTATTCCCGATGATTGCCGTAATCTGAAGAGTTGGTTCGATCGGGTCGGCGCTCGCCCCGCCGCAGAGCGAAGCATCTGGAAAGACCGGCCGATGGGCATGCGCGGCTAGCACGCGCATTTCGGTTTTGGTTTCGGCGGAGGCGGGCGGTTGTCGCGTACTCAGCCGGCGTCAGCCAGCCCGACCGGTCGCGGTCGGCGCCCTTGAACTTGTCGATGGTTGTCACCGCCCATTCCTCGAAGCTCAAAGTGCCACTCCCATTGGTGTCGAGCTTCCCGAACGCCTTGCGGCGGGCGCCCAGCAACTCCTCGGACTCGATCTTACCGTTTTTGTCCTTGTCGGCGCGGCTGAAACGTTTCTCCTCGCGGCTTTTCGCGCTGGCCTCCGGAGCTTCGAGCCGTGTGCTGGTGATGATCGGGCCGGGGGGACGAGGCGGCGGGGCCTTCGGAAGAGCCGGACTCTGCGCGCGGGATTGCCAGATTAGAAACGCACCGGTCAAAAGCAGGAAGCAGGCCGCTGCCCCGGCGAGGAAACGTGCCATGGGCACCTCCGTACATCGGAGATTCGGCGGCCCATGCTCTCCAAAGTGAAGCGCGGTCTGTCAACTATAGCCGTGGAACACGGCCGCTGAGCCGGTGCCGCAGGAGGGTTGCGGCGCGTCCGCCCGTGCCTTCCATCTCGAACGGTTCTCCGCGCTCGCAGTCCCGAACGGCAAGGGCCGCAAGCATGGACAGCGGTCGAAGCGTGGAGTGGAATCGCGCTCTGCCGATTCCGCGGGCGAACGTCTGCGCCTGGCCGAGCAGCAGGGTGCGCGACTCTGCGTCGCTGCAGTGCCGAGCGGCGTCAATCAGTGCCCACAATCCTCCCGCGGCTTGAATGCGCTCGTCGGCCTGCCCGATGACGCGCGCACCCAGGCCGAACAGGAGATTGCCGCGGAACCAGATCGCTTCGCTCGTTTCGATCGTCCAGGGAAATGGATCGAACAGCCGTAGCCACCCGCCCTCCAGTGCCGCGCAATCGCGACCGGTGACACCGCGCGGCAGGAGCTCCTTCTCCACCGTTTGCAACCGCGGCTCGGCCGGGGCGGGAACGCCGCCGTCCAGCTCCTCGAGCCGTTCCCGCCACCAGGCAAGCCGGACGGGACCGAGCATCGGTTCTCTCGTTGTGCGAACGACATCGCCCATGGCGGCGTCGATCGTGAAAAGCGCCTCGAGCGCCGCCCGGTCACGCGCGGGAACGTAGCTGAGCGCCAATCTCCGGTCGGCGCCGAGCATTACGTCAGCGATAGGTGACCGCTTTCACTGCCTCGACAACATCTGACGCCTTGATCAGCGCCAATTTCTCGAGATTTGCGGCATAGGGGAGCGGGACGTCGACATCGGTCACCCGCAGCACCGGCGCGTCTAGGTCATCGAAGCCTTCGGTCATGCAGATCGAGATGATCTCCGAGCTGATCGAGCAAACCGGCCAGCCTTCCTCGACGACGACCATGCGGTTCGTCCGCTTGAGGCTCTCCAGCACAGTGGCTTTATCCAATGGACGCAGCGTCCGGAGGTCGATCACCTCGGCGCTGATCCCCTGCCCCATCAGCTCCTGGGCGGCTTCGAGCGCCACGCCGACGCCGATCGAGTAACTGACGATCGTTACATCTTTACCGGGCCGGACGATCCGCGCCTTGCCAATCGGCACAACGTAGTCGTCGAGCTGCGGAACGTCGAAATGCTGGCCGTAGATCAGCTCATTCTCGAGGAATACGACCGGGTCGTCCGTCCGAATCGCGGCCTTTAGCAGTCCCTTCGCGTCAGCCGCGCTGTACGGGCAGATCACGATCAGGCCAGGCACATGTGCATACCAGCTGCCGTAGTTCTGGCTGTGCTGGGCGCCGACACGAGCGGCCGCACCGTTGGGGCCGCGGAAGACGATTGGGCAGCGCATTTGTCCGCCCGACATGTAATTCGTCTTCGCCGCGGAATTGATGATGTGATCGATCGCCTGCATCGCAAAGTTGAAGGTCATGAATTCGACCACCGGCCGCAGGCCCCCCATTGCTGCGCCAGTGCCGACGCCGGCGAAGCCATATTCAGTGATCGGCGTATCGACGACGCGCTTCGGTCCGAACTCCTGCAGCAAGTCCTGCGTGACCTTGTACGCGCCCTGATATTCGGCGACCTCCTCGCCCATCACGAACACCCGTTCGTCGCGGCGCATCTCTTCCGCCATGGCGTCGCGCAGCGCTTCGCGCACGGTTAGCGTGACCAGCGGAGTGCCTTCTGGAACGTCGGGCTCATCGCGGGTGTGCGCGACGTCAGCAACCAGGTCGCGCGCTGCCGTCTCAAAGACGTGGGGCGTCGGCGCTCCCTCCGCCTGCTGCGAAGCCGGGATCTCGACCCCTTCGGAATCTTCGGTGGCGCCAGCCCCCTCTCCCGTGTCGGGAGAGGGCTGGGGTGAGGGTTCTTGAGTCTGCGAGGAGGTTGCACCCCCCTCTCCCTGCTCCGGAGAGGGGATTTGCTCGCCATCTGCTGCGAGCAGTGCAATCGGCTGACCGACTTTCACTCCGTCGGTGCCCTCGGGAACCAGGATCTTGGCGATCGTTCCCTCGTCGACGGCCTCGAACTCCATCGTCGCCTTGTCGGTCTCAATCTCGGCGAGGATGTCGCCGGACTTCACCTCATCGCCTTCCTTGACCAGCCATTTGGCCAGCGTCCCCTCCTCCATTGTCGGGGACAAAGCGGGCATCTTGAGCTCCGTCGCCATCAGTAAGTTCCCACCAGAACATCGGTGTAGAGCTCGCTGGGCTCAGGCTCGGGCGCCTCTTCAGCGAATTTGGCAGCGCCAACGACGATGTCTTTGATTTCCTTGTCGATGGCTTTGAGTTCTTCTTCCCTCACGCCGAGCTTTTCAAGCGCGCGCGCGGCATGATCTATCGGATCGCGGTGCTCGCGCACGTCCTGCACCTCCTCGCGCGTCCGGTAGCGCGCGGGATCGGACATGGAATGGCCGCGATAGCGATACGTGTTGAACTCGACGATGATCGGCCCCTTGCCGCCCCGCGTCCACTCGAGCGCCACCTCCGCAGCACCGCGAACCGCCAGCACGTCCATTCCGTCAACCTGGAACCCTGGGATGCGAAAGCTTTCCCCCCTTCGATACAGCAGCGGCTCAGAGTGCGAGCGCTCGATGCTCGTCCCCATCGCATATTTGTTGTTCTCGATCGCGTAGATGATCGGCAGGCTCCACAACTTGGCCATGTTGAAAGATTCGTAGACCTGGCCCTGGTTGACCGCGCCATCGCCCATGTAGGTAAGGCAAACTCCGCCGTCCTCGGAATATTTGTGTTTGAAGGCGAGACCGGTGCCGAGCGAGACCTGCGCACCGACGATCCCGTGCCCGCCATAGAAGCCATGCTCGACGCTGAACATATGCATCGAGCCGCCCTTGCCGTGCGAAATGCCTGCCTCCCGGCCTGTGAGCTCAGCCATAATCACCTTGGGATCGATGCCATAAGCGAGCATGTGGCCATGGTCGCGATAGCCGGTGATGACGCTGTCCTTGCCGACGGTCATGGCCGACTGAAGGCCAACGGCGACCGCTTCCTGGCCGATATAGAGGTGACAGAAGCCGCCGATCAGCCCGAGGCCGTAGAGCTGCCCAGCTCGCTCCTCGAACCGGCGGATCAGCAGCATCTCCCGATAGAGCTGGAGCAACTCGTCCTTGCCCGCCTTGTAGCGCTCTGACTTGCGCGGCCGCTCAATGCGCGGCTCGGCTTGGGACGAAGCGGTTAATTTGCCCTTCGATTTGGTCGGGGCAGGTTTGGCGGAACGCGCCACGGCATCCTCTGGATCGATCGGTCGAATGGAGCGGGCCTATAGGTGCCGCGACGGACCGCGGCAATGGTCAGTCTCCGGCGACAAACGCGGTGATCATCCACTTGCCGCGCAGCTTCTCGATAACCATTCGATAGCCGGCGGGCTCGTAGAGATCGTCATCGGAAATCCAGCCCGTCACCCCGTTGGGGAGTCGGACTCCAGTCCAAAGGTCGCCAGCCGTGTCCGTCGCGGTAACGACTGTCCATGGCGCGATGAGGTTGGCGCTAGCCTCAATGCCCCGCTGCTTGAACAATTTCGCCCCGGGCAGAACCACCCGCATGTCGTACAGATCATCGTCGGCACTAGGTTCGATTTGAAGGCTGAGCGACGGAATGAGGCGTGCGCCTCCGTCGCGGGCGCAGCCCATCCAGAGCATGGTTCGAAGCTGGTCCCAGATGCCGTGTGAATTCGGGTCGAAATCCCACTCAGCGGCGAAAGCCTCTGGACCCTCCGCTCCTCCGAAATTCACGAGGACGTGAGGCGACAACATACGCAACAGTGCTTCGCGATCTTTCTTTTGGGTCACCTGCTTCAGCGCGTCGCGAAACTTGGTGAAACTCGCATCCTTGTCGCATTGCTCGACCGGGGGAAGGCTGTGTGGTCGCGCTTCCGCAGATGATGCAACAGTGAATGCGGCAAGTGCGAGGACGAAACTCCTCACGTTCAATCCAGCGGAATCACCACCTCGTCGGGACGCACGAGTCCAAGGTCTTTCCGAACGAGCTCTTCTGCCATGTCCGGATCGGCCTTGCGTGGATCGAGAAGGGCCGACCGGTGGCGCAGCTGCACCTTCTGCTGCTCGAGCTGAACGAGTTCCGCCTGTCGCTCTTTGAGCGCCCGATGATAGCCGCCCCAAGCGAGAATTCCATTGGGCCCGGCAATCGCATGCCCCGCAAAGGTGCCGACAACGATTACCGCCAAGGCAGGCAATGCAACCTTGCGGATCAACCCAAGAAAGCGGTTCGGAACCCCCATGACGGACTGAAGGAATCACGAAGGAGTCATGAACGCAAGTAAAAAGAATGATTTGGTGGATACTTCGATGATAAATCTGTGGAAGGTGCGGTAACCTTCTGGGGATCAGGCCGCTCTATAGGCCTTGAGCGCGGTTCGGCCAGGATAACGAGCGCTCGTGCCGAGATTCTCTTCAATCCTTAGCAGCTGATTGTACTTCGCCGTGCGATCCGACCGCGCAAGGCTTCCCGTTTTGATCTGCCCGCAGGAGAGCGCGACCGCCAGGTCGGCGATCGTGGAATCTTCCGTCTCTCCCGAGCGATGTGACATCACGGAGGTGTAACCGGAAGTTTGCGCGAGCCGCGCTGCGTTGATCGTTTCAGTCAGGGTCCCGATCTGGTTGACCTTGATCAGGATCGAATTCGCTATGCCGTCGGCAATCCCCTTTTCGAGCCGCTTGACGTTGGTCACGAACAGGTCATCGCCCACCAGCTGGACACGATCGCCGAGTTGTTCGGTCACCAATTTCCAGCCCTGCCAGTCATCCTCCGCCATCCCGTCCTCGATCGAAGCAATCGGGTAGGCCGAGGCCAGGTCCGCCAGAAAATTTGCCATCTCGGCGGGTGAGAGCGTCCGCCCCTCGCCTTCCATGCGGTAGGCGCCGTCGTTGAAGAACTCGGACGCCGCGCAATCCAGTGCGAGGACTACATCCTTGCCGGGCTTGTAGCCGGCGCTCTCGATCGCCCGCAAAATGAAGTCGAGCGCTTCGCATGCATTGTCGATCTTTGGCGCGAAACCGCCCTCATCGCCGACCGCTGTAGAAAGGCCGGCATCGTGCAGCGCGCTCTTCAAGGCGTGAAAGATCTCTGCGCCGCAGCGCAGCGCTTCACCAAAACTATCGACGCCGACCGGCATCACCATGAATTCCTGGAAATCGATGCCGTTGTCCGCATGCACCCCGCCGTTCAAGATGTTCATCATCGGTACCGGCAGGAGGTTCGCCTCTACCCCGCCGACGTAGCGATAGAGAGGAAGTCCCAATGCATCCGCGGCCGCTTTCGCCGTTGCCAGGCTCACGCCTAGGATGGCGTTCGCTCCGAGCCGCCCCTTATTCTCGGTCCCATCGAGCGTAATCATCGCCGCATCGAGGTCCGCCTGGTCCTCAGCCTCCATGCCGACGATCTCTTGCGCGATTTCGCCATTGACCGAACGGACCGCGCCTTCGACGCCCTTGCCGCCCCAGCGACTTTTGTCCCCATCTCGGAGCTCGACCGCTTCATGCGCGCCAGTGGATGCGCCCGACGGCACGGCGGCGCGGCCTATGCTCCCGTCCTCGAGCGTGACGTCCACTTCCACTGTCGGATTTCCGCGACTGTCGAGGATCTGGCGGGCGTGAACGTCGACAATCGCGGTCATGGCGTTCCTTCTTGCGCAAGCCTAAGGATGCGGATGTATGGCCGGGCGTATAGGCCGCGCGTTCGGGCGTGCAACTTTCGGCCCCACGGCCCGGAACGAAGGTTCGGTTGTTCGGGTTAAAAGGGGCAAAGGAGGAACTGGCATGGCTGACAAAAAGACGCCCCCACTACCTGATGGAACCGACACCGTAATCGAAGGCGCCGCCGAGCCGACGAACACCGGCGCCATCGCGACGGAACGCACGGGATCGGAACGCGGCGAAGCTGGGGACACATTGACGATAGAGGACACTGCACTCGTGACCGAAAAAGATACTCCTGCACCGAAAGGCGCCGAACCGTCTGTTGTCGGAACGGGAAGCCCCGAAGGCAGTCTTGCGGATCGCTTCCGCAGCGGACGCGAAAAGTTCGCGAGCGAAGCCGGTGATCGCGCGCGCGGCCTTGTCGGTCAGGGCCTCGAGCGCACAGCCGAAACGCTCGCCAATGTCTCAAAGATGGTTGGCGACACAGCCGACGGAATCGAGGAGCGGCTCGGGCCGGAATATGGCGATTACGCTCGCCGTGCCGCTTCAGCGATCGAGAATGTCGCCAACACCATCGCCGAGAAGGATCCGGACGAGCTGCTGGAGGACACTCGCAGTTTCGTGCGCAACAGCCCCGGGATTGCACTCGCCGGCGCCGCGGTGGTTGGGTTCGTTGTCGCGCGGCTGATCAAGAGCGGGATTGCGCCGGACGAGGACGAAGAGGACGATGACGCCTGATGCTGAAGCCGGCCGACCCTCCGCAGGTGAAGAAGGACGAAGAGCCAGAGATCGGCGAACTTCTCGGCCGCCTCGTCGATGATGTCGAAGCCTATGCGCGTGCAGAGTTAAAAGTCGCCAAGACCGTTGCCGAAGCAAAGGTCGACGCACTCAAGCTCCCCTCGATTTTGATCGCGGCATCGCTCTTTTTTGCCCAGTCGGCGCTGACCGTCTTGGCGATAGGAGTGGCATTTGCACTCGCACCATTCATCGGACCGCTGGCGGCGGGCTTCATTGCATTCCTGATCTTCGGAGGAGCTGCCGGAGCGCTGCTCTGGATCGGCTGGACAAGGATCCGGGAGGAATTGTGAAGGAGGAGGCGCCTTCCGTCATCGCAGCACGCGCCGAGGTCGAGATTGCTCGCAAGCGAATTCTTGACACGTTGGGCGAGCTGCAGCGCCAATTTGCCCCGCGCGCGCTGGTGCGCGAAGCATGGGAGACAGCGCGGGAGAAAGGCGCAGAGCTGGCCGAAGAAACGGTCGACGCGGTCCGTGCACGGCCGCTCGCTGTTACCGGCGTTGTGGCGGCAATTACCATGTTTCTTGCGCGTGAGCCGCTGATGGACCTCGCCGGCAAGCTGGTTGGTGGAGCATCGAACAAGCGCAGGGCGCGCAAGCAGCGCCGAACGAAGACCACAGAGAGTAAAACGGAGACGGTGGAATGATTGAGCAGGACAACAGCCCCGCGAACGAGGATTACGAAAGCGGTTACGTGGCTTCGGCGCGCGAACGAGCGATCGAGGCCTATGACAGTGCGCGCGAGCGAGCGGTCGATACGTTGGGAGAAGCGCCGCTCATCGCCCTTGCCGGAGGGATCGCCGCCGGCGCGCTGATCGCGGCCCTTTTGCCGCGGACACGAACCGAAGCGCAGTTCGTACGGCCCACCGTGCGCCGGATTCGGCAGTCGGCCAAAGCCGCCTATCAGGCGGGTAAGGAAACCGGGAGCGAGCGGCTGAACGAGCTCGGGCTTACGCGCGAGAAAGGCGAGGAGACGATCCAGTCGCTGTTCCGGGGAGTCACCGACGCCGCTCGCGCCTCGGGCAAGGCCGCGCTCGACGCGGCCCGGAACAAGAGCTGAGCTTGCGCTTTCTCACCTCCGCTAAATCCTGCTAGCGGGGGGATTCATGAGCAAGCTGCACTTGGTGTTTGGCGGACGGGTGAAGGACCCGCGCGGCCTCGAGTTCGATCTCAAGAGCATCGACCTGGTCGGCGTTTACGACAGCTACGCAGCCGCCGAGGATGCCTGGCGCGGCAAGGCCCAGCGCACGGTCGACGATGCCGAAATGAAATATGTAATCGTCCACCTCCACCGTTTGCTCGAGCCTGACGAAGGCGGCATTCCGGGCATCGCCCGGCCAAAGGCGGCACGGCCCTGATTTCTTCGCAATTCCGAACCGAGGTTCAGGCGTTCCGATAGCGCCACAACAGCAGCGGGCGCTGCAGTGCCAGACCGGCCGCGAAACCGCCGACATGCGCTGGTATGGCGAGCAGAAAACCGCCGGCGTTTCCGAGCCAGCCCATCATTAGCTGCAGTACGATCCACGCAATCATCAGCCAGATGGCGTTGATCCAACGGTTGACCGTGGGCGACGAGGTGAAATGCCGCGGCCGGCCGAAGCTCAGCGCAAAAGCACCGATCACTGCACTGATCGCACCGCTCGCACCGACCATCGGCACCGTGCTGATGGGATCGGGCAGCCACTGGGCAATTGCAGCCGTGTAAGCGCCGATAATGTAGAGCGCGATCAGGCCGGTCTTCCCGAGCACACGCTCGACCGCGGCGCCGCACCAAAGGAACACAAGCAGGTTGAAACCGAGGTGGATCAGACCGGAGTGGACAAGCGTGCAGCTGAGCGGCGTCAGGATTGCCGGGACCGCTCCAAAAGGCACGGGAAGACCGCTGAGACGCGCCGGTATGAAGCCCATGATCAGGGCCGCTTTATCGGATGCGTTCAAGGCCGCGGCGACGAGCCACGCGAGCGCGACCAGGACAGAGATCGCGATGGTCGCCGTGCGATATTGCGGAGCCACAATAAGGCTCAGACGAACTCGATCTTTTTGATCTCGTAATAGCGGTCGCCCGAAGGCGTGGAGACTTCTACCTCCTCGCCGACCTGACGACCGATCAAGGCGCGGCCGAGCGGAGAGTTGTAGCTGATCCGCCCGGCGTTTGCGTCCGCCTCGATCTGGCCGACCAGCTGGTACTTCACCTTTTTCCCGTCTTCGTCCTTAAGCGTGACGGTTGCTCCGAAGACAGCCTTGTCGCCCGACAATTTGGTTGGGTCGATAACCATCGCCCGGCTGAGCCGGTCCTCGAGGTCGGCGATGCTCGCCTCGACCTGACCCTGCCGCTCCTTGGCCGCGTGATATTCGGCATTCTCGCTGATGTCGCCATGCGCGCGCGCCGCCTCGATCGCCTCGACGACCGCAGGGCGTTCTTCATTGCGCAAACGCTTCAGCTCATCGTTGAGCTTGCGGTGGCCTTCTTCGAGCATCGGCACCTTGTCGGCACTCGCCATTTCATACCCTTTTCAATGCTCTGCCTCAGCGTGGCTCTCACGGCCCGCCCGATCAGGCAGATTGTAGCGGAGGCTGGTTCTCAGGAAGCGGAATAATAGGATTGGAGCGAAGCGACTTCAAGCGCGTGCCCTCTCACCGCCTCGATGGACCGAGCAGCAGCGAGGCTCGCCGCGGCCGTGGTGAAATAGGGCACTTTGCGGTGCAGCGCAGTCGCGCGGATCGAATGACTATCCTTCAGCGACTGCCATCCCTCCGTCGTGTTGAACACAAGGTCGACATCTCCGTCGAGCAGCCGGTCCACGATATGGGGCCGGCCCTGGGCGACTTTGTTGACCTGGGCCACCGGCAGCCCCTTCGATGCAAGATGCGCGGCCGTACCGCCGGTGGCGATGATGTTGAAACCCAGTTCAACCAGCTTCTCCACCGCCGGAATGATATTGTCCTTGTCCGCATCCTTGACCGAAACGAAAGCCGTTCCG
This sequence comes from Pseudomonadota bacterium, assembly GCA_046731515.1. Lineage (GTDB taxonomy): Bacteria > Pseudomonadota > Alphaproteobacteria > Sphingomonadales > Sphingomonadaceae > Sphingomicrobium. The sequence continues at coordinate 33,834 of JBKPLG010000132.1, forward strand.
CCCTGCGGCAGGATCATTCCCGCCCCGAGCAGGGCTTTCGCAAAGGCGATATCGAAATCGCTATCGATTCCCATGACTTCTCCGGTACTTTTCATTTCCGGTCCGAGCACCGGGTCGGTGCCGGGGAAGCGCGCGAACGGAAATACCGGACCTTTGACCGCGATATAGTCCAGATCGTGGGCGATATCGCCGACAGTGCCAAGATCCTCCCCCGCCATCACTCGCGCCGCCATCTTGGCGACTGGCTTCCCAATGGCCTTCGCGACGAAGGGCACAGTCCGGCTCGCTCGCGGATTGACCTCGATCAGATAAACCTCGGCGCCTGCCCCTGCCTCTGACCCGGGGTCCTTCACCGCGAACTGGACGTTCATCAGGCCTTTGACCTTAAGCGCCAGCGCCAATTCGCGCGTCTGCCGCTCGATCTCCTCGATCACCTTGCGCGATAGGCTGTGCGGCGGAATGGCGCAGGCGCTGTCGCCCGAATGCACTCCCGCTTCCTCGATATGCTGGAGGACGCCGCACACGGCGACGCGGGTGCCATCCGAGATGGCATCGACATCGACTTCGATTGCGTCGCGCAGGTAGCGGTCGATCAGAACCGGGCTGCGGCCCGACACCTGAACCGCGGTCGCTATGTAGTGTTCAAGCTGCTGCGGCCCATCGACCACCTCCATCCCGCGGCCGCCGAGAACGTAGGAGGGTCTTAAAAGCACCGGATAGCCGATGCGCTCGGCCACTCGCAGCGCCTCGTCGCGGCTTCGGGCGATGCCGTTCGCCGGCTGCTTCAGATTCAGCTCCGAGACGAGCTTCGCGAATCGCTCCCGATCCTCGGCAAGATCGATGCTCTCGGGCGACGTACCGAGGATCGGTACTCCCGCTGCCTGCAGCTCCGCGGCCAGCTTGAGCGGCGTTTGACCGCCAAGTTGCACGATCACCCCCAGAACCTCGCCTCGCTCCTGTTCGCGACGGACGATTTCGAGCACGTCCTCCACCGTCAGGGGTTCGAAATAGAGCCGATCGGAGGTGTCCGGGTCGGTCGAGACCGTCTCGGGGTTGCAATTGACCATGATCGTCTCGAACCCGGCGCCGTCGCGGCCCAGCGCAAATGCCGCGTGACAGCAACAATAATCGAACTCGATTCCCTGCCCGATCCGGTTCGGCCCGCCGCCGAGGATGATCACCTTCTTGCGATTGGAGACTTCCGCCTCGTCCTCCGGCTCGCCGAACAACGGCGCCTCATAGGTCGAATAAAGATAAGGCGTCGCCGCGTCGAACTCGGCCGCGCAGCTGTCGATCCGCTTGAATACGGGGCGCACCCCGAGCCTGAGCCGGTGTGCGCGGACTTCGCCTTCCGTTATTCCTCCGGTCATCGCCCGAATCGCGCTGTGGACGGTGCCTGAGCCGCCCGCGGCCACGGCCTCGCTCATCTCCCGGTCGATTCCGACGGAACGCAATGACAGTTGCGCAAGGCGAGCGTCCGAAAAGCCCATGGCCTTCAGTTTCCGCATGCCCCGCGCATCGTTGGGAAGACCGTTCATCCGCACGTCAGCCTCGGAGTCGACGATTTCCTTCAATCGTTCGAGGAACCAGGGATCGAATCCGGCGATCTCGTTGATCCGCTCGACAGTGAAACCTTGGCGAAGAGCCTCTGCGGCGACGAGCAGCCGGTCGGGCGTCGGTCGGGCGAGCAGGCTCTCGATCCGCACCGGATCGGCATGTTCGAGCTCGCGATGGCGATCGAGCCCAGTCAGCCCCACTTCGAGCCCGCGCAGCGCTTTCTGCAGGCTCTCGGCGAAATTGCGCCCGATCGCCATGACTTCGCCGACGGATTTCATCGACGTCGTCAGGATTGCGTCCGCGCCGCGGAATTTCTCGAACGCGAAGCGTGGGACCTTCGTCACGACATAGTCGATGGTCGGCTCGAAGCTCGCGGGCGTCGCTCCGCCGGTGATGTCGTTGGCGATTTCGTCGAGCGTGTAACCGACCGCCAACCGGGCTGCGACCTTGGCAATCGGGAAGCCGGTCGCTTTCGACGCCAGTGCCGACGAGCGCGACACGCGCGGGTTCATCTCGATCACGACCATGCGGCCGCTCTTCGGATCGATTGCGAACTGGACGTTCGAACCGCCTGTTTCAACGCCAATTTCGCGGAGCACGGCAATCGCAGCGGAGCGCATTCGCTGATATTCCTTGTCGGTCAGGGTCAGCGCTGGCGCGACAGTGATGCTGTCGCCTGTGTGCACACCCATCGGATCGACATTCTCGATCGAGCAGATGATGATGGCGTTGTCGGCGCGGTCGCGCACCACCTCCATCTCATATTCCTTCCAGCCGAGCACCGATTCCTCGATCAGCACTTCGGTTGTCGGTGAAGCCTCGAGACCGCCCGCGACGATCTTCACGAACTCGTCGCGGTTGTAGGCGATGCCTCCGCCCGTCCCGCCGAGCGTGAAGCTCGGCCGGATGATCGCCGGCAGCCCGACTTGCTCGAGAACGCTCAACGCCTCTTCCAGGCTGTGAGCAATTGCGGACCGCGGGCTTTCCAGCCCGATGCGGTCCATCGCCTCGCGGAACTTTAGCCGATCCTCGGCCTTCTCGATCGCCTCGGCATTGGCGCCGATCAGCTGCACCCCGAGGCGGTCAAGAGTCCCGTCCTTGTAGAGATCGAGCGCGGTATTGAGCGCGGTCTGTCCGCCCATGGTCGGAAGCAGCGCGTCAGGCCGCTCCTTCTCCAGGATCTTGGCAACGATTTTCGGAGTGATTGGCTCGATATAGGTCGCGTCGGCAAGCTCCGGGTCGGTCATGATCGTCGCCGGGTTCGAATTGACGACGATGACGCGATAACCCTCGGCCTTCAGCGCCTTGACCGCCTGGCTTCCCGAATAATCGAATTCCGCCGCCTGCCCGATGACGATCGGCCCCGCGCCAATGATCAGGATCGAGGAAATGTCGGTCCGCTTAGGCATTGAAGCTGCAAATCCGAAGGTGTGGAACCCCCTCACCCTGCCCTCTCCCCGGCGGGGAGAGGGTGTGCGCTTCCGCCGGTAGGTTAATCTGCCTACGCTGGCGCGATGCCGAGCTGACCCCTTCTCCCCCTCGGGGACAGGATCGGCTAGGTCCGAAACGTGCCGAACAAGCCCCCTCTCCCCGGCGGGGAGAGGGTTGGGGTGAGGGGTTTCGGCATTGACGAAGAAGCGCCTGACGCCGGTTGCGCGGAAGCTGCGCCAGCGCAGCACTGATGCCGAAAACCGTCTCTGGTACTATCTGCGGGGTCGCCGTTTTGAGGGCGCCAAGTTCCTGCGTCAGTTCCCGATCGGCAATTTCGTTGCAGATTTCGCCTGCCGCGACGTGCACTTGGCGATTGAACTCGACGGCGGTCAACACACGCCCGCTGCCGACGCTGCGCGGACCGAGATCATCGAAGCGTTCGGCTATCGTATCATCCGGTTCTGGAACAATGATGTTCTGGAAAACACGGACGGCGTGCTCGAGGCACTCCGTCAGGAACTGCTGCTCGCTCGAAACCGCAACGAATAGCCCTCTCCCAGGCGGGTAGGCGGTTGGGTGAGTGGGAACCGTGCTTTTCCGAAGAGGTCGCCCCCCCTCACCCCGGCCCTCTCCCCGCCGGGGAGAGGGAGAGCTTGCGACGCCCCTCACGCCCCGCCCGCCGGAAAATTCATGTTGAGGAACACGGCTCTCAATCCATTCT
>JBKPLG010000133.1:0-28875 GCA_046731515.1 Pseudomonadota bacterium
CTGAAGAACCTGCGGATGGTGTGGGGCTTCGCACTGCGCTACCCGGGCCATATCGCGGTTGCAGCATTGGCCTTGCTTGTCGCTGCAGCTGCGACGTCGGGCGTGCCCTACGCCTTCAAGCTGATCATCGACAAGGGATTCGCCCAAGGCGCCGGCAGCACGAACGATATTGCCCGATGGTTCGAATATTTGCTGCTGCTGGTCGGAGTCATGGCGATCGCGACCGCTGTTCGTTACTATTTCGTGTCCTGGCTCGGGGAGCGAACGGTCGCCGACATCCGCCTCGCGGTGCACCGCAACCTTCTGCGCCTGTCGCCGGGTTTCTTCGAGGAAAACCGGCCGGCCGAAATAACCTCGCGGATCACAGTCGATACGACGATCATCGAGCAGGTCGTCGGAACCACCGTGTCGGTGGCGCTGCGCAATTCCGTTCTTGCGATCGCCTGCGTCGTGATCCTGTTCGCGCTCGCGGCCAAGCTTGCGCTTCTCATCCTGCTCGGCGCCGCATTGGTCGTGGCGCCTATCGCCATCCTGGGCCGTCAAGTGCGCCTCATCTCGACGCGTAGCCAGGATCGCATCGCCGATGTCGGCGCGGTGAGCAGCGAGGTGCTCGGCGCAATGAAGATCGTGCAGGCGTTCAATCAGCAGGAGCGCGAGAAATCGCGTTTCGCCGAGGCCGTCGAACGCGTGTTCGCTACCGCAAAGCGGCGCATCTTGGTGCGTGCACTCATGACTGCAATAGTGATCTTCCTCCTGCTGGGCGCGATCACGATGATCATTTGGCAGGGAGCGATCGAGGTCGCCGCCGGACGGATGAGCGGCGGCACGATCGCTGCGTTCGTATTGTATGGCGGGCTGCTCGCCGGCGCGTTCGGCAATTTGTCCGAAGTTTACGGCGACCTGTTGCGCGCTGCGGGCGCATCGGAACGTCTGGGCGAGTTGCTCGACGCGGAGCCAGAGATCCGAGCGCCCGCAAATCCGGCCGAGTTACCGGAACCGCCGAGCGGCGAGCTCATCTTCGAGCATGTCACTTTCCAATATCCGACACGGCGCGAGACATCGGCGCTGAACGACTTCAGCCTGGTGGTGCAGCCGCGCGAACGGCTCGCCGTTGTGGGCCCCTCTGGAGCAGGCAAAACGACGATATTCCAGCTCGCTGAACGCTTCTACGACCCCCAGGCTGGACGCGTTCTGCTCGACGGCGTCGATCTCAAACGGGCCGACCCCGCCGATATCCGTCAGCGCATCGCCATGGTGCCCCAGGAGACGTTGATGTTCGCCGCGAGCGCGCGAGATAATCTGCGCTACGGGAATTGGGACGCCACCGAGGAGCAACTCTGGCAGGCGGCGCGCGACGCCAATGCCGAAGATTTCCTGCACGCGCTTCCCGATGGGCTGGACACCTTCATGGGCGAAGGTGGCGCGCGTCTCTCGGGCGGCCAGCGTCAGCGCATTGCCATTGCTCGTGCACTGCTGCGGGATGCCCCATTGCTTCTGCTCGATGAAGCAACATCCGCTCTCGATGCGGAAAGCGAGCGGCTAGTTCAGGATGCGCTGCATCGCTTGCTGGAGCACCGCACAACGATCGTCATTGCGCATCGTCTCGCGACCGTGAGAGCCGCCAACCGAATCGTTGTCATGGACCAGGGGCAGATCGTCGAAGAAGGTACGCACGCAACGCTGACCGCCCGCGGAGGATTGTATGCGCGGCTAGCGAGATTGCAGTTCGAAGATCGCGCCGCCTGAGCGTTTAGCTCGGGCCGCCTCCTCCACCGCCTGTGGTCCCACCGCTGCTTCCGCGGCCGCGAGTCGTGCGCGAACGCTTGCTCCGCGAACGCGAGCTCGTGCTCCGTTTTGCGCTGCTGCGCTTTGCGGTGCTGCGCGGCTTCGCCGCAGCCGTTGAGCGCTTGGCCGCCGACCTTTTCGCCGTCGAGCGCTTCGCCGTGGAGCGTTTCGCCGTCGAGCGTTTCGCGGCCGGCTTGCTGCGCGTAGGCGTGGCGCCGGACGATTTCCCGCGTGTCGTACGCGATTTCGCTGCGCTCGTCCGCGATTTGCCCGCACTCGATTTCGCGCGTGAGCTTCTTCTGCGCCCACCAGTCGAGCGGCGGGCACTGCTGCGCGAGGCCCCCGTGCTCGCTGCAGTTTCTACAGTCCCTTCGGCAGTGAACTTGCCGGACATCACGCGCTGCGCGGCATCGGCGACCGCTTCTGCGATGATGGATCCGAGTTTGGTTGCGCTCGCCATCATGTTGCTTGCGGCTTGCGAAGCCGTGTCAGCCGCATCGAGTCCGGCGTCGCGGATCTTGCGGCGTGCCGCGGGGCTCGCGCTGATCGCCGCAGCCGCGGCGGCGAGGCCGGCGGCGAGCATTTCCTTGCTCATTGCCGCCTTGGCTAGCTTGTCGACGGTGTTGTTCTTGGATTTGGAAGTTGAACCGGAAGACGATCTCGAAGACGTTCTTCTTGTAGATTTGGCCATCGCTTTATCTCCCTCCGTGCAAAAGACACTTTAAGGTCGCAACAGTTCCCGATCGGCACACGCCTGCGGTTAACGCAGATATGTTAAAGGGCACCGCTGCGTCAAAGCAGCGATGCCCTTCGACATGGTCAGCGGCCGAAGGTGTGGCCGTTCGTCAGCACTTAGGGCCTGCGAACACCCCTCTCCGACCTCCCTGCTGAACCATGAGACATCGGATCACCTCCTTTCGCTGCGTTGAAGCCAGTCCGAACATGAGTCTTTGCGCGTTCAAGTGCAAGACTTGTAATGATGTGAACATTCGGCAATCATCTTGCCCTTCGCGCGCAGGCAGCGATCAGGCGCGACAATCCTCGACCACCCGAGCCGGTTCTTCCCACGCTGGTACGATTAGCGCCGCAGTGCCCTGCACGCTCACCGAAAACCGCCCGCGACTAAACGCAATGGCGTCGAGCAAGGGATCGAAAGCGGTCACAATTGCGCTAAGCCGATACGTCGCGGGATTGTAGCTTGCCGGAAGATTCCGCACTTGGCTGCTCGTCCAGATGTCGAGAAAGGGCGCCGCAGCGGTCGCAGGCTTGGCGATCGTGACCTGACGGCTGGCGCGCGCGCAGCGAACGAATAGCTGCGGCCGGGAGTTCGCATCGACGAAACTTGCTTCGCTTCCATCCGCTGTCGCCGCATAAGTCCACGTGCCCGGCAGTGGCGTGGCAACACTGAAATCGACTGGCGGCGCGGGTGCAGGGCCTTGGGCGTGAAGTGACGTGGTGACGATCAGCGCGAGCGCTGCAGCGATCGTGAACTTCATGTCGAATTAGCGGCTCAGACGATCGACTTTGGCTTTGAGCGCCGCGAGCTCTGCCTTAAGCTCGTCGACTTCGCTGCCGCTCGCCTTGGCGCCCGCTTTCTTGCCGGTGAAAGCGCGGCTGGCGTCCTCAAACATTTCCATGTTGCGCTTGGCGATGTCGGCAAAGACGTTGCCACCGAAGGCATCGCGAACTGCACTTTGATTGCGCTGGAAGGAGTCCATGGCGGCTTCCAGATATTGAGGAACGAAGTTCTGCATCGAATTGCCATAGAGACCGATCAGCTGCTTGAGGAAGTTGATCGGCAGCATGGTTGCGCCGCGTGCTTCTTCTTCCACGATTATTTGAGTCAGCACCTGGCGCGTGATGTCGTCGCCCGTCTTAGCGTCAACGACTTCGAATTCGCGGCCCTCGCGCACCATTTGGGCCAGGCGGTCGAGCGTGATGTAGGTCGAGCTTTCGGTGTCATAGAGCCGCCGGTTGGCGTACTTCTTGATCGTCACCTTACCGGTGGACTTGGCCATGGATCGCTCCCACACTCCTCGCGAACTCGGCCCTACTACCGGAGCATAGTGCGCTGCAACATCAACACGCGCCTCGGCCGCTCCCGCTCTTTCTCGAGCTTCTTCGCGACGTGTCTCAGCACGACTCGCAGCTGGCGCGAGATGCGCTCGCTGGACTGAAGGCCTACGAGAATGCGCCGCGTGCAGAGCGGCCTGCGCCGATGGCCGAGATCGCGGAGGCCAGCGGAGTATGCCTTCGGGATCATGGCGGCAACGGACCTCCGGCTGTGCTGGTGCCGTCGCTGATCAATCCGCCGCGAGTGCTCGACCTGGACCCTGAGGTTTCGCTGACCAGCGCCATCGCCGACATCGGCCGGCGCGCCCTTCTCTTAGACTGGGGCGACGCCCATGGCCGCTCCGGACTGACGGTCGCCGGCCATATCGAGGAGCTTCTCTTGCCGCTCCTTCGCAAGCTCGGCGAACCGGCGGCACTCATCGGCTACTGCCTTGGCGGGACGATGGTGATCGCCACGGCGAATCTTATCCCGTGCGAGCGGGTGGTTACCCTCGCCTCACCGTGGACATTTGCCGGATACCCTGACGCCTCACGCGAGGGCTTGCTGAAGATGTGGCGCCATTCGGAAAAAGCCGCGCGAAATCTCGGAGCGTTGCCGATGGAAGTCCTGCAAGCGGCGTTTTGGTCGCTGGATCCGCAGCGGACGGTGAGAAAATTCGCTAAGTTCGGTCGGCTCGATCCCGCTAGCGCCGAAGCGCAGCGTTTCGTTGCGCTCGAGGACTGGGCAAACGAAGGTGAACCCCTCCCCTTTCCCGCGGCCAGGGAGTTGATCGAGGACCTGTTCAATCGCGACGTTACAGGATCCGGGCAATGGCAGGTCGGCGGCCGAACCGTCACCGACAAGCTCGCGATGCCGAGCCTTCACCTAACCGCCGACCGCGACCTCATTGCTCCAGCCGTCACAGCGCCCGAAGGAAACGTCGTTGGCATTGCATCAGGCCATGTCGGGATGATCGTCGGCTCCGCGCGAGCCGCGGTTCATGACCAGCTGAAGAGGTTCCTCGCGCCTTGCCGCTGACATTCGCCGTCGCTAAGTCCGCTTCCACGCACCCGTAGCTCAGCTGGATAGAGCGTTGCCCTCCGAAGGCAAAGGCCACAGGTTCGAATCCTGTCGGGTGCGCCAGCCGCATTTTCACCTCTGCAATTGGGAGCATAGACCAGCATGACCGATTCAGACCTGATCGACGCCAAGATTCAATCGATGGGCGACTGGCGAGGAACGACGCTGGCCGGGGTGCGCAGCCTCATCAAGGAGGCCGATCCGGCCGTCGTCGAGGAAGTGAAATGGCGAAAGCCTTCTAACCCGATGGGCGTCCCGACCTGGTCGCATAGCGGGATCATCTGCACGGGCGAAACCTATAAGGATAAAATCAAGCTCACCTTTGCGCGGGGCGCGTCGCTCGACGATCCGAAAAAGCTCTTCAACTCCAGCCTCGACGGAGGAACGCGCCGAGCGATCGACATTCGCGAGGGCGAGATCCTCGATGCCGAGGCGTTCAAGACGCTAGTGAAGGCCGCGGTGGTCGAAAACGGCCTCAGAGCGAAAAAGTGATGCCTTCTATCCATCGCTGAACTTGCTTTCCCGCCGGCGGCCAACCAGCAGGCCCGCCTCCAACCGCGCGCAGAGCGCCGCATAATAATCGGACAAGAAACCGTAATCGTCGCCGTCGTCGGGCAGACCGGCCTTTTCGCGAATGGTTCGGGCCACGGTCACGATCGCATCGGGTTGCTCATTGCGTAGCACCTCCTCGAGCGTCTGCAGCTCGTAAATGCCGTAGAGGCTGAGCGCGGATTCGGGGAAAGTCCTGCGCGGTCGGTGAGCGCTTCCAACCAGATCCTCAGAGAGAGCGGCCTTGCCGGTGCGCACGACCCAGGTCCCGGCGACCAGATCTCCGACGCGCAACCGATCGCGATTGAACAGTGGGAAGAACAGGAAAATCCCACTCCAGGTTAGCGCGAACAGGACGAGGAACGTGTCGGCCGTGCCTTCGGCTGCCTGCTCTGCGAGGAAGGACAAGGGGAGGAATATTTCGATTTCCCGCATGGCGTTACGAGCAACGACGGCCGCTCCGGTCAGCCGCGCGCCATCCCGCGCGATTACGCGCAGGCCCATCAGACGCTTGCCCGGCGTCGCCCCGCGACTGCCCATCTCGAACAAGGAGAACCAGCCGTTGCGCAGCACGAAGAAGCCGATCAACCAGAGAATGAGGAGGAACTGTCCGGTCCCGGGCACGGCCAGAAACACGAAGGCCAGGGTCACCGCGACCAAGATCAAGTTCATCAAAATGAAGTCGATAAGGAACGCGCCCGCCCTGCTTCCCGCGGAGCCGAGTTCGAGCTGCAAATCGACGCCTTCAGGTGTGATGAAGGCGCGCTTGAGGCTTCGAAGAGGAAGCGCCTCAGTGGCCATATTCGGTCGCCTTTGAACGCCAGGCGTAAAAGTAGACCAACCAGCCGGCGAGGACGGCACCTCCGATCAGTGCACGAAAACCGTCGTTGAGGATCGTTTGGCGCCCGATCCCCTCGAGAAGGCCTGCAACGGCCAGCATGATCACGGTCCCGGCCATTGCTGTCGCCGCCGTCCGGCCCGCACGTACGGCAGCGTCCATCCGTGAAAGCCTGCCGGGAAAAGCGATGGCCATGCCGATCCGGATCCCGGCCGCGCCCGAAATGCAGATCGCGAAGATTTCCGTCGTGCCGTGAATCATGAGCCAGGCTGCGACATTGGGAAGCAATCCCTTGGCCGCGAAAACAGCAAGAAAGGCGCCGAGCATCAGCCCGTTGTAGATGATGAGCAAAACGGTCGGCACCGCAAACGCAAAACCGAGCGCAAAGGAAAAGATCGCGATCTGACTGTTGTGAGTGAACAGAAAGGTCGCGAAAACAGCCAGCCAATCATCCTTTCCGGCCTCATTGTAGAGTGTCGAACGCAGGAATTCGGCCGAGGCAGCCGGATCACGTCCATCGGCCAGGCCCTCGGGAATCATGCTGTAAAACCAGCTCGGATCGCTTCGGATCAGGGAATAGGAAACGAGCGCAGCGCCGACCGTGAGCGCAACGCAGAACAATGTTTCGCGCCAAAGCGATCGAACCGCCTCGGGCCAGGCGCTCGCGAAGAAACGCGCGATCTGTCGGCGCGGCGGTGTCTGCACGCCGTAGATCTGGAAGTAGGCACGTGTGCAGAGTTGCTCGAGATAGGTGATCAGCGCCCGATCGAGCGACGTGTCTCGCGCGACCGACAAGGAGGACAGAGTGGTTCGGTACAGCCCCGGAAGGTCGAGCAAGTCGTCGTCGCTCATCGCGCGGATCGAGCGTTTTTCCATGCGCGTGACGAGTTCGTCCAGCCGCTCCCAGTCGGCGGCGTGCGCCTGACGGAAGCGGGTCGCGTTGACCAGTGGCGGATCGACGGCCGAGGCGAGCGGAGCATTCACAAGAGGTTCCTCCGCTTGAGATCGAGATAGCCCTGGACCAGCCGCTCACCCACTCGGTCGTGCTCGCTCTCGATCACGTGCACGCCAAGGTGCTGGAGGCCGGTGACCACTACGCGCCGCTCCTTAAGCAATGCGGCAGCTGTAACGGCGCGGGTGACATCGTCTGGAGTTTCCGGCTCCCGATCGACGATCGACTCCAGCTCCTCGTCGCGGAGCACGACCACGAGCACCAGGTGGGTTTCAACCAGCCGGCGCAGCGCCCGAAGCAAGAAATCGGCCGAGACCGTGTCCGTGAATTCGGTGAACAGGATGATCATGGATCGACGCGTCAGCTTCGCCGACAGCGTGGTCAGCGCGAACGTATAGTTGGTCTCCTCGCCGCTATAGTCGATGTTCGCGGCGATCCGTTCCAGCTCACTGAACGCGCCGCCGCCCGAGACCAGTCCGCTCGACAGCCGCGGGCGCGAATCGAACGCGTTGATCGCGACACGATCGCCGAGTTTCAGCGCGATCCAGGCCGTCAGCAGCATCGCCGAAACGCAGCGATCGACGCGCGGAAGGCCGGCGACCGGCTCGCACATCTGCCGTCCGCTATCGATGGCGAAGACGATCTGGTTGTTGCGCTCGGTGCGATATTGCTTGGCAAGCAGCTTCGAGTGCCGCGCGGATTGCTTCCAATCGATCGAACGGCGATCCATTCCGGGTCGAAATTCGACAAGTGCGTCGAAGTCCGATCCCTCGCCGCGCGTGAGCTGGGTGATCAATCCTTCAAGGGCGTAACGCTGAAAAATATGCGCGCCGCGCTCGTGGACGGGACGAAGATCCGGAAGGATCGGGAAGGCAGCGTCAACGGCGATCAATCCTTGCCGCCAGGTCAGGCCCAAAGGCCCCGTCCAACGCAGCCACAGCTGTTCGAACCGGGCGAGGCCTCGACGAAGCATTCCGAGCGGCATCAGCACCGCGCCCCTGCCCTCCTTGAGCGGCACGCGCACGCGCCCGTCATCCTCGATTCCGACCAGCGGTGAGGGCTGCAGCGCAACATGCGCGCTGCGCGGCCTGCTGCCGACCGCGACCATGACGGTGCAGTCGCGGATCTCACCAACATAAGCGTGACCCGGAAAATCGACGCGAGCGGTCGCCGACCCGGCGGCTCGGAGAGCATCCGCGATGCAGAGGAGGATGATGGCCAGCGGCCAGGCGAGCGCCAGGAACCAGCGCCCCGGTGCGATCGCTGCGATCGCCAGCGCCACCGGCACTCCTGCACCGGTCGCAATCACGGCGGCGCGGGTCGGGTAGATCAACGCGGCGCCTCGATCGCTTCGATGATTGTGCCGACGATCTCCTCGACCTTGCGCCCGTTGATCTCCGCGGCCGGCGACAGGATGACTCGATGACGCAGGAGGGCGGGAGCGAGCATTTTCACGTCGTCCGGAATGACGAAGTCGCGCCCATCGATCGCTGCCCGCGCACGGGCTGCTCCGGCGAGCATCGCTCCAGCGCGGGGGGAGGCACCCGATTCAAGATCTGCATTCTCGCGCGTGCCGCGGATCAGCGCGGCGATATAATCGATCACTTCATCGATTAGCCGGACGTCGCCGACCGCTCCCTGCATCGCGGCGATTTGCTTGGTATCGGCGACTCGCTCGACGCCCCAGGCGGATGGGTCCATCGCCTCCCTCTCTGCGCCGTGAGTCGCGATGATTTTTCGTTCTTCCTCGACCGATGGGTAAGCGACGGCCTGCTTGAACAGGAAGCGGTCGAGTTGCGCCTCGGGAAGCGGATAGACGCCCTGCTGCTCGATCGGATTTTGCGTCGCGACCACCATGAAACGGTCACCAAGCTCGTGGCTCTGGCCGTCGATCGTGACCTGCCGCTCTTGCATCGCTTCGAGGAGCGCCGCCTGGGTCTTTGGCGGTGTGCGATTGATCTCGTCGGCAAGCAGCAGTTCGGTAAAGATCGGGCCGCGCGTCAGCGTGAAGCTCGACGTTTGAAAGTTGAACAGGTTCGCGCCGATGATGTCCGCCGGCATCAGATCGGGCGTGAACTGGATTCGTCCGAAATCCAGCCCGATCGCCTGCGCGAAGCTGTGCGCGAGCAGGGTCTTGGCCGTTCCGGGAGGACCTTCGAGGAGAATGTGGCCGCCGGCAAACAAGGCGACAAGCATCAGCTCGACCGTCGTGTCCTGGCCGACGACCGCCTTCGCAGCCTCCTTTCTGATCGCGTTGCCTAGCTTTTGAACTTCGTCGACTTTCACTCCTGAACCTCCTCGACCCAATGATGCAGGGATTGCGCGCTGATAAGCAGCTCGTCGCGACTGCGCGCGTGACTGGCCGCCGCCGCGAGTCCGGTGAAACTGCGGCGCGGATTGAGCGATTCGAGGCGCTGATCGAGCGCCTCGGTTGCAAGCGTTGTCGGCAAGCGGAACATCGAAGCCGCGCGCTTGCGAATCACCTCGACGTATCGCGGACCCAAATCGGCTTCGCGTCCGGCTTTACGGATCAGCGCAGCACTATTGTCGACCAGCGCCGCCTTGCCGAAGGCGATGGCTCGCTCCGTCCGGCGCGGCGCACCGAAACGAACGAGCGCCTGGATGCCCGCGAGGAGCATGGCCACGAATATGGTCAGGGTTACGGCCAGGAACGGCGGGTCGAAGGCAAGCCTCAGCGGGCTCCGCGAGCTGCCAAGCCCATTCGTCGTGACATCGAATAACACCGAGGTAGCCCCGGTGCTGTTCAGTAAATCTAGCATTGCCAACGCCGCCCTCGCCTGGCGCTCGTCGCCCATTCCATGATTGTTGATGAGGTCGGGGTCAGCCAGCACATAGAGCGGCTGGTCGCCGACCTGGCCAAGCACGATCCTGCCCGAGGCGTCGGTGACGATGGGCTTCAGCTTGGCGCTGAAGATCGATTGAGTGACTCTCGGGGCGAGAAATTGCAGCTCCGGCGGCGCGGCGGGATGCACCGTCCGAAGCGGTTCTCCCCGCGACCTCGACCGTGCGACTCTAAACGGTATGTCGGGAGCAAGCGTCCGCTCCGGATCTTCGGCCGGCAGCAGTCCCGAGACTTCGACCCAGCCGCTCTTCTTCTCGCTCGCTCCCGTTTCCCATTTGGGAAGGACGATCAAAGTCGCGCGCGGCCCGCGCTGCTCGAGAATTTCGCTGAGATCCGTCCAGCCATGATCGGGAGTGATGACCGCCAGGTCCTCGCTGTCGAGCTCGTTTACCGAGCGGACGATATGCGGATTCCGGCTGGTCGCTTCGGCGAGGCGAACCAATCCAGAGAACCCCGTCGCAGCATTGGACAGCGCGTGGCTGCCACCGTTGCGGCCTGAGCGAAGGTCGGGCGCATAGGCACCCAGCACCAGCATGGCGATGAAGGCGAGCATCCCGATGGCCGCGATCAGCAGCATCGTGCCGCGATTGAACGCGCTTTCGGCCGGGCCTCGCGAACCGATCACGATCTCGCTCATTTGCGCCACGCTCCGGCAAGAACGAAATCGGAATAGGCGCCGCGCGCCGCCAGCCAGTCGCTCTCACCGACTGGCCGTCCGCCGAACAAGCTGCGCTCGACCAGCCGAGCGATTGCCGTGAACAGCTCGCGCGCTCGGGAAGGGATACTCTGCGACGCGCCGATCTCGCGGCTGGTCAGAGCGGGCCGGACGACGTTCGGACGCCGCTTGGCGATGTCTTCGATAGAACGGAACAGCAGGTGATGAACGGCTTCGGCGTAGCGCCCTTCCCGTGCCAGCGCGTCGGCTTCTTCCAGCCATGACCGAGCGGGCGCCTCCTCAGGAGCCCATTCCTCTTCGACCGGAATGTCAGTGACCGGCGCGAGCCGCGGCATCCTGAGCCGCCATTCGCCATAACGGATGCGATTGTAGATCGCCCAGGCAAGTGCCAGCGCCGCCAGGCCGAGAACGGTCCAAAGAAAGATCCGTGCATAGGACGCATCAGGAAGGAAGCTTCCAAGCCAGTTCAGAAACTTCCCGATCGGCTCGAACACATAATGGTCGAGCCATTTCCCCAAGGCCTTCAGCCACGCGGGCGGCTCCGGTTCCGGCGTGGATGGCGTCAGGTTGAACTGAACCGACGGGTCAGCGCGTAACGCCTCGTAGGCGGACGCAAACTGATCGGCATTGCGTGCCGCGGTTTCGCTCGCTCCGTCGATCGCTTCCTCCCCTCATTTCATCCATGGAATTAAAGGGAGGCAGGGCGAGCGCATAGCTAGAAAATCCTGACAGCGAAAAAGCGCCCGCTCAGTCATGGCCTCGAGCGGAGGGGATGGTCAGCGGGTCATTACACCACAAACTGCTGGACAGGCGCGAACGCGTCGCGCAGCATTTCGCAATCGTAACGAAGGGGGAAAAGACTATGGCAACTTCGGCACCAGCCGCAGGAGATCGAACCGTGTCCATCGGACGCGTGCTCGAACGTGCGTTGGCGGCGGTTCGCACCAATCCTGGAGTCATTCTCGGGCTCGCGCTGATTGTCGGCGCGATTCCCGCGTTGGTCATGACCTATTTGTTCGTCCAGATTGGTCTTGGCTCGCCCGAAGCCTTCACCAGCGGCGCCATTTCAACAATTGCCTTGGTGACGGCTACGCTCATTACGTCGCTCGTTGGTGTGATCATAGCGGTGCTCGTTCAGGGCGCGCTGACGCGAGCGACCGTCGTCGCCAGTGAAGGCGGCAAGGTAAGTTTGGGTGACAGTCTCTCGACCGGCCTTAGCGTCGTTCTTCCGCTCATCGGCCTGGGGATTATATCTGCCGTCGGGATTATGTTCGGCATGCTCCTGCTCGTCGTCCCGGGTGTGATCCTGGCCCTGATGTGGTCCGTGGCGGTTCCGGCGCTCGTCGTCGAACGCGTCGGAGTGTTCGAAGCGCTGCGGCGGAGCAATGCGCTTACCAAGGGCGCCAAGTGGAAGATCCTGGGGCTTGGGCTGGTTGTCTTTGCGGCCTATTGGGTGCTCTCAATCATTCTCGGAATGATCGGTCTTGCGGGATATGGCGGCGCAGCAACTGGATTATCGCTCGGCAGCGTCATCGGAAGCATCGTCCTGAGCACCCTGTTCAACACGGCATTGGGAACCATCCAGCCGTCGCTCTACGTCGAGCTTCGTCAATGGAAGGAAGGCACGGACGTCCAAAGCCTTCAGCAGGTCTTTGCCTGACGCATCGGACGAAATGGGGGGCTTCGGCGGTCTTCTTCGCCGGAGCCTCATCGTCTCTGACTTGGGTTGACCCTGATCGCGCAAGGAACTCCATCGTAGCGCCTCCCGTTGAGGCCGCGTGGACCAGCAGACAAGCAAAACGAACGGCACGCTGATCCGACCGCCGCCGGCGGCCGAAGCCTTCTATTCGGAAGTGCTTCAGCTGATGGCGAAATCGCAGATCCCGTTCCTCGTCTCGGGTACTTACGCGCTCGCCAGCTACACCGGCATTGACCGTCCGACAAAGGACGTCGACGTGTTCGCAAAGGCCGGCGACGCGCTGCGAATTCTCTCTCACTTCCGCGATCATGGCTTCGCGGTCGAGACGGTTGACGAGCGCTGGCTCAACCGGATCACGCGTGGCAACCTGTTCGTGGACGTGATCACCAACATGCCGACCGTCACGACCCACGTGACTGACGACTGGTTCATCGACGCCCCCAAAGCAGTGCTGTTCGGCGCAGAAGTCCGGTTGGTGCCTCCGACGCAGTTCATATGGTCGAAGATCTTCGTCCAGGACCATCACCGCTACGACGGCGCGGACGTCGCGCACATGATCCTCAAGTGCCACGACAAGATCGACTGGAGGATGCTCCTCTCGCACATGGAACTTTATTGGGAAGTGCTGCTGATGGCGCTTCTCAACTTTCGTTTCGCCTATCCGAGCGAGCGGCATCGCGTTCCGCGCTGGCTCATGGAAGAGCTGCTCGACCGCTTGAAGGATCAGATGATGGTCAAACCTCCGGGCAAGAGGATCTGCCGCGGGCGAATCTTCTCGCCACGCGATTATTCGATCGATGTCGATCAATGGGGGTTCTCTGAAGCCGTCGGCAATCTTGAAGAGCAATATGGCGACGACGACTGACGGCAAATTGCGAGTAGCGGCGATCGGCGACCTCCACGTCATGGAGGACAGCGTCGCACCCTATCGCGAGCTGTTCAGCGAGGTCTCGAACCACGCCGACGTCCTGCTCCTGTGCGGCGACCTCACCAATTTCGGCAAGACCAGTGAAGCGCAAATCCTGGCCGAGGATATTCGCGCCTGCTCGATCCCAGTCCTCGGGGTTCTCGGCAATCACGATTATGAGTGCGGTCAGCCGGAGGAAGTCGCCAGAATACTTCACGAGGCTGGAATGATCGTGCTCGGCGAGCAAGCGACCGAGATCCACGGCGTCGGATTCGCGGGCGTCAAAGGCTTTCTCGGTGGCTTTGGCCGTGGCGAACTCGCGCCTTTCGGCGAACCGATCATCAAGGCATTCGTCGACGAAGCGCTTAACGAGGCGCGCAAGCTGGAGAACGGCCTTCGTTCGCTGCGCACCGATCGAAGCGTTGCAGTGCTGCATTATTCGCCGACCGTTGAAACGCTAGAGGGCGAGCCGACGGAGATTTTCCAGTATCTCGGGTCGGCGCGCCTCGCCGACGCCATCGACCGCTTCGATCACGTGAAAGCCGTGGTTCACGGACATGCGCACAACGGTACTTATGAAGGCCAAACCCCGCGCGGCATTCCGGTCTACAACGTCGCGCAGTTCGTGGTGAAACCTTTATTCGGTCGGCCTTACGCGCTGCTGGAGGTTTAGGCGGCCGGCCAATTTTCGAGGATTTCGACGAAGCGGGTGAGCCAGGCGTTGGTCTGGTGGCCATCGACGACGCGGTGGTCGATGGTGAGCGTTACATAGGCCATTGGGTGAATGAGCATCGCGTCGCGGCCATTCACCGTGCGGACGATGACGCGCTTCTCAAGCTTGCCGACGCCGAGGATTGCGGCCTGGCCCTGATGCAGGATGATCGGAGCGGCGAGCAGCGAACCTGAAACCCCGTAGTTGGAGATGGTGAAGCTTCCGCCGGATACGTCCTTCGGAGTGAGCTTGCCGTCGCGCGCGCGGCGCGTGAGATCGTCCAGCCGTGCCCCCACCTGCTCGAGCGACAGCGACCCCACGTCTTTGACGACGGGGACGACCAGGCCCTTTTCGCCGAGCGCCGTACCCACGCCGATATCGATCGTCGGAGAGATTGCGACGCGATCCTTTTCCCAACGGCCGTTGATGGCCGGGGCGGCCGCCATCGCATCGGCTGCGGCTTTGACGATATAGGCCGTGTAACTGAGCTTCCCGCCCTTCGCTGCCATCGCCGCCTTGTGGGCCGCGATCGCGGTGAAATCGGCCTCGAAGACCGCGGTAACATGCGGCGCCTCGGAAACCGCGCGGACCATGTTTTCGGCAATCGCAAGCCGCATTCGGTCGTGCGGGATGTCGTTCGCGGAGAATTGCCGCGGCTGAGCGGTCGCAGTCTCACCGACGCTGACGACAGTTGCGGAGGCAACCGCGCGATCGACGTCCTCCCGGGTGATGCGTCCACCGCGGCCGGTGCCCTGAATTCGTGCGGGATCGATTCCGTGCTGCTGACAAGCTCGGCGGACCGAGGGGGAAAGTCTCGTCTCCACACTGCCGTTCGTCCCGAGCTTGTCGAGGGACTGCCGTTGTTCTTTCTGCTCGGTAGAGGAAGACAGCCCTTCGACAGGCTCAGGGCGAACGGTTGTAGGTTGCTCCTCGTCCGTGCTGATCCTCCCCAAAACCGCCCCGGGAACGGCATCGGCATCCGTGTCGAGCACGATCTCACTGAGCACCCCCGCTGCCGGCGACGGAACTTCCTGCGTCACCTTGTCCGTTTCGAGCTCGACCAGCGGATCGTTTTCCGCGACTGCATCGCCGACCTGCTTGAGCCACGCGCGAACGACCGCCTTGGTGCCCTCCTGCTCCTCCGGTACGATGACGTCGATCAACGTCAGAACCCCACCAACCGATCGATCTCGGCGCGAATGCGTTCCGGGGTGGGCAGTGCCCACTCCATGAGCTTTGGATGATGCGGGCTCGGAATGTCCGGCATGGTGATGCGCGCGATCGGAGCGTCGAGATCCAGGAAAGCCTCGTCCGCGACCACAGCTGCGATTTCCGCGCCAAACCCGCCGGTGCGCAAATCCTCGTGCACGATCAGGCAACGCCGCGTGCGCCGAACGCTGTCGAGCACCGTCTCCTGGTCCCACGGCTGAAGCGTGCGCAGGTCGATCACGTCGGCACTAATGCCTTCCGCGGCCGCTTCGCAGCGCGGCACCATCGCACCCCAGGTGACGATTGTGATTGTGTCGCCTTCACGGGTTTTCTTCGCTCGCCCGAACGGGAGGACATAGTCGTCACCGGGCCACGGCCGCCGCGCCCACGAGTCGTCGAGCATCGCGCGATGTTCGAAAAACAGCACCGGATCGTTGCCGCGTAACGCACCGCGGAGCAGCCCGACGGCGTCCTCGGCGTTCGACGGCACGGCGACCTTCCAGCCGGGATTGTGCACGAACTCCACTTCGTTCGTCATGCTGTGCCACGGGTCGCCGCATTTGAAGAAGCCGCCGGGCACGCGAAGCACCATTGGTGCCGCGAACCGGTTGTTCGTGCGCCAGCGCATCGTTCCGCAATCGTGGATTTGCTCGGTCGCGGGCTCGGAATATTTGCGGAACTGGATTTCAGGAACCGGCATCAGTCCGGCAAGGGCCATGCCGACGGCGCGGCCGACGATGCCTTCTTCGTTGAGCGAGGTGTCGAACACTCGGCCGACTCCAAATTTCTCCTGCAGGCCAAGCGTCACCGCATGAACTCCGCCTTTGGGTCCGACGTCTTCGCCGAACACGAGCACCCGGGGGTTGGACTCAAGCTCTTGGTCGAGCACTCGGCGGATAGCGGTGACCATGTTGATGCGCTGACCGGAGCCCGCGGGTTCGTCCGTCGCCGGCGGGGGTTCGTAGCCGCTGTTCCACAGGCCCCCGACCTGCTGCAGCTCGCCCTCGTGGAAAACGTTACTGGTGACGTCTTCGGGTGAGGAGACCCCGCGCGCTTCGGCCTCGGCGACTGCAGCTTGCACCTGCCAGGCAGTTTCCCTCTCGAGATCGGCCCATTGTTCGTCGCCGATTTTGAGCTTCCCGCAATAAGACTTGAGCCTCGGCAGTGGATCGCGGGTCCATTCGGCCTTTATCTCCTCTGCCGACTTATAGGTCTGGGTGTCCTGGGCGCTGTGGCCCTCAAGCCGAGGCACGGTCAGGCGCAGCAAAGCGGGAGCACGCTTGGTCCGAACATGCGCAACTGCTTGCGTGATCAGTTTTGACGCTTCGAGTGGGTCGGTGCCGTTTCCGTTGAAGATGGTCAGGCCGGAAAAGCTTGCGAGATTGGCCGCGATATCCTTGCCAGGCGTTTGATATTCGGAAGGGACCGAGATGCCGTAGCCGTTGTCTTCGATGTAAATTAAAAGCGGCAATTGTTGCGTAGTGGCAATAGTTAGCGCAGACCAAAATCCACCTGTTGCGGCGCTCGCATCGCCTCCCAGCACCAAGGAAATCGAGTCTTCCGGCCCCTCTTCCAAAAACTTCTCTTTGTAAGCGATCGCCTGTGCCCACCCGGCCGCGGGCGTATATTGCGCGCCCACTCCGCCGCACATCGGCAGAGCGTGGGCGCCGCCCGGATTGGGGTAGTTGAAGACGACGCCGATATCGCGGCCGTCCGAATAACCCCCGGCGAGCCCCATCCCCGAGCCGAGCGCATCGGCGAGCGGTACTCCGAGCGAGAGCAGCAGCGGCCGCGAACGATAATAGCCGAATACGCCATCGCCATCTTTGAGCTGAAGACCCAGCAGCACTTGCGCCATGTCGTGGCCGCGGGCGGAAAATTGATAAAGCACCTTCTTGGCCGGGACGAGCTCCTGCTCCTCGATCCGGTCCATCTCCCGGCTGGTAAGGACCACTCTCGCGACCTCACGCCAATCCACTTCTACGGACACTTTGCCCGGGTCGCGGTCAGCCATGGTCAGGCGTCCATCGCCTCGACCACGGCGGCGATAAATCGATCGATCTGACCGTCGCCCATTCCAACGACGTTGAAGCGGCCGCTGTCGGCCATGTAGATCGAGTGACGCTCACGCAGCTCCAGAACCTGCTCCTTGCTCAGCGGGAGCATCGAGAACATTCCGAACTGCCGGCCAATGAAGGCGAGCCGCGGATCTGCGGCCGCAATCCTTTGCCGCACTGAATTGATCCGGTCGCGCATTGCGTCCAGCTCGATCAGCCAGTCGGCGCGCAGTTGCGGATCGTCGAGGATGATGTGGGCCGCCGCTGCGCCATGATCCGGAGGCATGGACCACATCTCGCGAGCGCGCTGGAACACGTGCGCCATCGCCTTCGCCGTAGCCTCCGCAGAGCCCGTCTTGACGAACAATGAGCCGACGCGATCGCGGTAGCAGCTGAAATTCTTGTCGCAGCTTTGCGCGATGATCACCTCGTCGCAAACCGACAGGATGCCGCGCAATCCAGCCGCATCCTCGTCGAGTCCGCGCGCGAAACCCTGGTATGCAATGTCGATGAACGGGATCAGCTCCCGATCAACGACCACCCGAGTCACTTCCCGCCATTGCTCGTCGCTGAGGTCGGCACCGGTCGGATTGTGGCAGCAGCCATGCAGTAGCGCGACGTCGCCCGGCAATCCGCTCGACAGCACTTCGAGCATTTCATCGAAGCGGATCACCGCCTGACCGCGCTCGTAATAAGGATATTCGACCGCCTCCAAACGTACGGCTTCGATGATCGGCGGATGGTTCGGCCAGGTCGGCGTCCCCAGGAACACCCGTGCGCCCGGATTGATCGTTGCGATCAGCTCAAAACCGAGGCGCAGCGCTCCGCATCCTCCCGGAGTCTGGACTCCCGCAATCCGTTCATCGTCGGCATGCTCGCCGAGCAGGATCGGGCGAAGCAGCTCGGCAAAGCGCTTGTCGCCGGCGCTTCCGAGATAGGATTTGCTCGTCTGGGTTTCGAGCAGGCGCCTCTCGGCTTCCTTCATCACCTTGAGGATCGGCGTATTGCCCTCGCCGTCGCGGAAAACACCGACTCCGACGTCGATCTTGTCCGGCCGCGGATCGGCGTTCGCCAAGGCAATCAGGGCGAGCAGCGAATCGCTCTGAACGGGCGGTAGATCGGCCAGGCCGCGGGCCTTCGCGTCGGTACGGGTCAGCATGCGAAAGCGATTAGCTAAGTTATGCGTCGTAATCCACCGCAACCCCGTCCCCGAGCGGCACCGACTGACAGGTCAGTACGTAGCCCGCGGCGACTTCCTCATCGGTCAAACCGTAGCGCGCCGCCATTTCGACCTTGCCTTTCGTAACCTTGGCGCGGCAGGTCGCGCACACTCCGGCCTTGCAGGCGAAGGGCGCGGGGAGGCCCGATGCTCGAGCGCTGTCGAGGATGTTGCCGGCGGTGAACGGCACTCGGCGCGTCCGTCCATCGAGGGTGACCGAAACGGTGACACCCTCCGCCTTGGTCTGAAGCTCGGCCATCTCGCGAGTCACTGCCTCTGGCGGACGGTCGGCGGTGAAGCGTTCGATATGTATGCGTTCCTTGGGGATATTACGGTCGAGCAACGCCCCTTCCGCGGCGTCCATCATCGGCCCGGGGCCGCAGATGAACCAGCCGCCGACTTCGGCTGAATCGCGGACCAGATGCTCAATCGCCTCTTCGCAGCGCTCACGGTCGAGCATTCCGTTGAACAGGTCGATGTCCTGCTCTTCCTGGTCGAGAAAATGATAAATTTCGAGCCGGCCGAGGTGCTTGTCCTTCAGCGCTGCAAGGCTCTCCAGGAAGATCACGGATGAGCTGTCACGGTTGCCGTAAAGGAGGGTGAATCGGCTCTGCGGCTCATATTTCAAAGTGCTTTTGATGAGCGACATGACCGGAGTGATTCCGGAGCCGCCCGCGATCCCGACAAGGTGGCGCTTGTTTTGCGGGTCGAAATCGGTCGTGAAGCTGCCGTGCGGCGGCATCACATCGACTACGTCGCCGACCTTCAATTGGTCGCCAACCCAATTGGAGAAGAGGCCGCCGCCAATGCGCTTCACCGTGACCAGCAAGTCATTCTCGTCCGGTGCGGTGCAGAGGGAGTAATTCCTGCGCACTTCCTCGCCGTTGATCGACGCTCGAAGCGTCAGATGCTGGCCGGCCTTGAAGGTGAACCGATCGCGCAACTCGGGCGGGATTTCGAAGCGGATTGAATTCGCTTCATCCGTTTCCGGCACAACTTCGGCGACACGCAGCGCATGGAAATGCTCGGCCATATCCCGCGAGTTAGACTACCACTTCGCTTGCGGATAGGTGCGCGGCAGGAACTGCATCACGGCCAGCAAATGTCCCAGATGCTCGCTGTGGTGGCCGCGGCGCCCGCCGAGAATCGGCCGCTGGTCGGCAGGGGCTTCGAGCTGCGCCTCGGCGAGAACAGCGCGGATTGCCGTCCAATATTCCTCTTCGAACTCGCGCGGGTCGGGGGCAATGCCGCCGTCGATTGCGGCCTGCAGAGCGTCGTCCACCTCGAACAGCTCGGGGATGAAACGCCAGCACCAGTCGAGCCCTTCGACCATGCGGCGTGTGCTCTCCTCGGTCCCGTCGCCGAGCCGTATGGTCCATTCGGATGCGAGCTCGCGATGGTAAGCGACTTCCTTCACTGCCTTGGCGGCTAATTCGGCGAGAAAACGGTCGGACGATTTCGTCAACCGTTGAAAGAGCAGATGCTGCCACGTCGAAAACAGCAGCTGTCGAGCGATCGTCTGCGCGAAATCGCCGTTCGGTTGCTCGACGAGCAGGCAGTTGCGAAAGTCGAGAACGTCGCGGTGAAAGGCGAGTTGGTCAGCATCTCCCGCTTCCCCGAGCAGGTAAGTGGCCTGGCCGATCAGGTCGAGCGCGATATTCGCGATGCTGAGATCCACCTCGAGCGCCGGCGCGTGCCCGCACCACTCGCCAAGCCGCTGGCCGAGAACCAGGGCGTCGTCACCGAGGCTCAGGAGGTAATCGGTGCGGGGATCGACCGTAATAGTTGCCATTACATCCTCCCCACGAAATCGTGGGGAGGATGCTCATATGTGCTTCACCTCGTCGGGGATGTCGTAGAAGGTCGGGTGACGATAGATCTTGTTCTCGGCCGGCTCAAACAGCTCACCCGCCTGTTCAGGATCGGAGGCCACGATCTCGGCCGAGGGCACGACCCACAGGCTCACCCCCTCCATGCGCCGAGTGTAGGTGTCGCGCGCGTGGGCGAGCGCGAGCTCCGCGTCAGGAGCATGAACGCTGCCAACATGGCGATGCGAAAGACCGCCCTTGGCGCGGACGAAAACTTCCCAAAGCGGCCAGTCACTCATGCAAGATCCTTCGATACGGGCCTTCGATGCGCTCGCTTCTCAGTCCCTACTCAGGATGAACGGTAAACAGAATCCGTTCATGCTGAGGAGCCGCTGAGCTTGTCGAAGCGGCGTCTCGAAGCACTCTAAGCCGCCTTCCTCTCGCGCCGCTTCGCCTCATGCGCAGCTGCCGCATCACGCACCCAGGCGCCATTCTCCCACGCCTCGCGCCGCGCCTTCATCCGCTCCTTGGCGGTCGGACCTTCGCCGCGGACGACCGCGTAAAATTCCTCCCAGTCGACTTCGCCGAAGTCGTAGCCGCCCTTCTCCTCGTTCCACTTGAGCTCGGGATCGGGGATGGTGAGGCCGAGGAAATCCGCTTGCGGTGCGGTGATGTCGACGAACTTCTGCCGGAGTTCGTCATTGGTCTCGCGCTTGATCCGCCAGCGCATCGATTGGGCCGTGTTCGGGCTGTCGGCGTCAGGCGGCCCGAACATCATCAGCGACGGCCACCACCAGCGATTGAGCGCGTCCTGCGCCATCCGCTTCTGATCCGTCGTGCCATTGGCCATTGCGATCATGATTTCGTAGCCCTGGCGCTGGTGGAAGCTCTCTTCCTTGCAGACTCGGATCATCGCCCGCGCATAAGGTCCGTAGCTCGTGCGCTGCAGCGGCACCTGATTCATGATTGCCGCGCCGTCGACCAGCCATCCGATGGCGCCAATGTCGGCCCAGGTCAGCGTTGGATAGTTGAAGATGGTCGAATATTTGGCTTTGCCGGAATGCAGCGCCTCGACCATCTGCTCGCGGCTCGTCCCGAGTGTCTCCGCGGCGCAATAAAGGTAGAGGCCGTGCCCTGCTTCGTCCTGCACCTTGGCGAGGAGGATCGCCTTGCGGCGGAGTGACGGCGCGCGCGTGATCCAATTGCCCTCGGGGAGCATGCCGACGATCTCGCTGTGGGCATGCTGGCTGATTTGCCGCGTCAGCGTGCGGCGGTAGGCTTCGGGCATCCAGTCCTTGGGCTCGATGAATTCATCGGCCGCGACGCGCGCCTCGAACGCCTCGAGGAGCTTTGGGTCCTCAAGATTCTGGATCTTCGCGCTCTTCTGTAACTCGGTCGTATACATGGCGTGGATGTAGCCCTTGGCGCGGCGAGGTTCAAATCAGAGCGCTGCCGAACCAAGACGAAATGCGCTAGGTTGTTCCGCCAGCCGCACGATCGGCGGAAAACTGGGAGGACAAGCAATGGCTACTGCTGCCGAAGGATCGACTGCATCGCGGCTCGCGACGCACAATTGGGGCTGGTTCATGGTGCGTGGGGTGCTCGCGCTGATTCTCGGCCTGATAGCGGTCTATCGTCCGTTCAGTGCCTTGTTCGCCTTCACCCTCGTTTTCGCCGCTTATTTCTTCATCGATGGAGTCGCATCGCTGATCGCCGGAGTCCGGGGCGCTCGGGCCGGCGAACGCTGGGGCGCGCTCGTCTTTCGCGGAGTGACCGGGATCCTGATCGGCGTTCTCTTTGTGCTCATGCCGATTGTCGCGACCGCGACCTATGCGTTCCTGTCGATCCTGATGCTGGCCGTCTGGTCGATCATCGCCGGCCTTTTCGAGGTCATGGCGGCGGTGCGCCTGCGCAAGGAGATCGAAGGCGAATGGCTATTAGGCTTGTCTGGCGCGATCTCGCTTCTGCTTGGCGTCGGAATCATCGCGCTGGTCCTGCCAAGCCCCGCCGCAACGATTCTGTCGGCCGCCTGGCTCATTGCAATCTACGCCTTCATTGCAGGAGTCGTTCTGATTGCGCAGGCGCTGCGCCTCAAACGCAGAGCGGCCTGACGGGCTGGCGGCCGCGATCAATCCTCGATCACCGCCCCGCCCAGCGTTCGCGAATAGCCGGTGAACTCAGCGACGGCCCGGCCGTCGGCGGTTCGGACGGCGACGCGCGTGACTCCGGCGCGGCCCTCACGCGCAACCTCCTGCGCTTCGGCGACCAAGGTCTCGCCTTCATGGGCCTTGTCGAGGAAGACGATTGACGCCTGCGCGGCAACGCTCGCGTGATTGGCGCCATTGCAGACATAAGCGAAGGCGCTGTCCGCAAGCCCGAAGATCATCCCGCCATGCGCGAGGCCATGACCGTTGAGCATGTCGGCGCGGACGATCATCGAGACTCGCGCATAATCCTCGCGCGCTTCCTCGATGGTGAGGCCCCAGGCTGGACCGGTGCCCTCGGCGGCGAGCATGTGATGCGCCACACGCGACGCGAGTTCGTCAGCGTTCATCACGCGTTTGTGTCACGCCGAGTTCAACCTGCCAATGTGCGCTCGGCAGTCAAAGTGCATGAGCGCCCTCCAAAATGCTCCGCACGAGAGGCTACTCGCGCGAAGAATGTTCTTATCATTTTCACTAGCCCCGTCTGCACGACAAGGAGATCATCCTTTTGGGAACTGTATAGAAGAATATCCAAAAGAACTCCTTATTAATACCAAAAGACCTTCACGCCTTCGACGTTATCATTATAGGCATTCCCGACATACGCATTAGGAAGATGATAAACCGCGCTCCACCCAAAACTAGTCCTGCTATTGTAACGTACCGCATTACAACGAGCCCAATTGCCCGTGACAGAGGAAAGATTATGGCTCCAGTAGTACCAATCAACTTCATCAGCCCACACTGTATATCCAGACTGATCACAATCACCACAGCAGCCATAAATATGCTGGTAATAACCGCGATGATCGGCATCCGCGAACCAGCGCATTAGGTGGACCACGCCTTGAATGTCCGCTCCGGAAGTCAATGCATTTGACTGGGCTTTAGCAAGCGCTTCATCTTGTGATTGGCTCGAACACCCCTCTGCCAACACCCTGGAGTAGCCGTAAACGTCGCGCTCCTTGTCCACGATCTTCGCGCAATATTGACCAGCGGGAGATTTGGCATTGGAGCACGCTTGTTGGAACGAAGCACACCGGTGTCCACGACCGCGTAATCGGATGTCTTAAGGAGCAGAGCTTCACTGCCGTCGGCAACATCTTTCGCTAAGAGCTGATAGAGGCTTCCACTGGCGATTGTCCCGATCCTCACTGGGCGGCCGATGGGTTTGCCGTCAGTTGCAATTCGTGGTTTGCAACGTGAGCGCTAGCGGCTGCTCAATTTTACGGCTGTTCGGAAATCATGGTGCCTGCGTCGGAGAGAGTATTAGCCTTGAGGTCATCCCCCACTTTCCTCATGCTGAACTTGTTTCGCTATCCATTTTGTTCGTAGGGCGGATCAGTCCTCAAACGGGCCCTGATCAAAGTTCAGGGTCACGGAACGGAAACGCCGATGCCCGACTACGAAACCATCCTCTTCGAACCCGGCCCGATCGCGCGGATCACGCTCAACCGCCCGGACCGACTGAATAGCTTCACCGCGGCGATGCATAACGAGCTCAAGGATGCGCTCGACAATCTTGACGAAGCGCGGGTGCTCATCCTCACCGGTGCAGGCCGCGGCTTTTGCGCGGGTCAGGACCTCAACGACCGTGCTGTTTCGGCGGACGGGCATCCGGTCGATCTTGGGATAACCGTCGAAACCTGCTGGAATCCTCTAATCCGCAAGCTGACTTCGATTCCGCAAACGATTATCGCGCGCGTCAATGGGGTGGCCGCGGGAGCCGGAGCGAACATCGCGCTCGCCTGCGACATCGTTGTGGCCGCCCGGTCGGCGAAGTTCATCCAAAGCTTCTCGGCGATCGGGTTGATTCCGGACAGCGGCGGCACATGGGTGCTTCCGCGCCTCGTGGGCCAGGCGCGCGCGCTGGGACTTGCGCTCACCGGCGAGCCGCTCCCGGCCGACAAAGCCGAAGAATGGGGGCTGATCTGGAAAGCCGTCGACGATGAGATGCTCGACAGCGAAGTCGACGCCATCGCGGAAAAGCTCGCCGCATTGCCGCCGCTGGGTCTCGCGGCGATCAAGCAGATGATCCGGGAAAGCTGGGCCCACACGCTCGATCAGGAATTGCATCACCAGCGCGATGCGATGCGTCGCCTGGGTTTCAGCGAGGACTATCGGGAGGGCGTCGCGGCCTTCCTGGAGAAACGGCAGCCGAAGTTCGTCGGGCGATAGGGCCCTGCAACCCTCCTCCGCGCTGTTCGTTACGCGGTCCCAATAACCAGAATGGAGGCACGCCGTGCTTGGCACCATCCTGATCATCCTGCTTGTCCTGCTCCTGATTGGCGCCCTGCCCCGCTGGGGTTACAGCAGCGGCTGGGGATATGGGCCTTCGGGAATCCTGGGCCTGATCGTAATCGTGATCGTGATTTTGCTGCTGATGGGCCGGCTTTAAGCGCCGGCTTTCCGGGCAAATTCCCAGGCTGCAGAAGCGAGCATTGGCACTCGCGCCGCAATCTCCTGCGCATTGGCGTGGGATGCGGTGCCGTCGATCACGCGTTTTTTGATGCCCTGAATGATCCCGGCGAGGCGAAACAAATTGTAGGCGAAGTACCACTCCAGCTTCGCCGCCACCGGCACTCCTGAGTGCTCCGAATAACGTTCGACGATTTCATCCAGTGCGGGGATGCCAAGAGCGGCGAGATCGAGGCTGCCCAGCCCGGCACCACCGTCCGCGGGGAGTGCCCACTGCATTGCAAGGTAAGAGAAATCGGCGAGCGGATCGCCGAGTGTTGCAAGCTCCCAATCGAGGACTGCGGTGAGCGTTCCGTCACCGTCGAACACGACATTGTCGATGCGATAGTCGCCATGGACGATCGAAGTGCGCGATTGCTCGGGTAGCGTTTCGGGAAGGAAGGCAATCAGCCGCTCCATCTCGGGAACATAGTCGGTCTGGGAGTCGCGATATTGGCGCGTCCAGCGCGCGATCTGCCGCTCGAAATAATTGCCGGGCTTGCCGAAATCGACGAGATCCGCCGCGACCGGATCGATCGTGTGAAGATCGGCGAGAGTATCGATCAGCTGCTCGTACATATGGCGTCGCGTCAACGGGTCGAACTCGGGCAAGGCGCCGTTCGCGTAGGGACGACCCTTTGCCACTTCCATCACATAGAAGACCGCACCGATGACTTGCGGGTCGTCGCACAAGGCGAGCGGTTTTGGCACGGGAAAGGCGAGCGGATGCAAGGCCGAGAGCAAGCGATATTCACGGTCGACCGCATGCGCCGACGGCAGAAGCTGACCGAATGGTTTACGGCGGAGGACGAAATCGCCGGAGGCCGCGGCAATCCTGTAAGTCGGATTGGACTGGCCCGACGGGAATTTCATTAGCTCGAACGGCGGCTGAAACCCTTCGACATTCGCCTCCAGCCAATCGCCGAGCGTTTCCTCGTCGATCTGCAATTCACTCATTGATGCTTCTTGAACTCAAGCTTTGCGATCGCCCGGCGGTGAACCTCGTCAGGTCCATCGGCAAGCCGCAGCGTCCGGATCGACGCATAGGCGCGCGCCAGCCCGGCATCTTCCGAAACTCCAGCACCGCCGAACGCCTGAATCGCGTCGTCGATCACCTTGAGCGCCATCAGCGGCGCAGCGACCTTGATCATCGCGATCTCGCCTTGCGCGGCCTTGTTTCCGGAGCGGTCCATCATGTCCGCGGCCTTGAGGCATAGAAGGCGCGTCATCTCGATGTTGATGCGGGCGTCGGCGATCCGTTCTTCCCACACGCCCTGCTCGGCGATCGTCTTGCCGAAGGCCGTGCGGGACATCAGCCGCTTCACCATCGCATCGAGCGCTTCCTCCGCCGCCCCGATCGTCCGCATGCAATGGTGGATTCGTCCCGGTCCGAGCCGGCCTTGCGCAATCTCGAAGCCCCTGCCCTCGCCGAGCAGAATGTTCGAGGACGGCACGCGAACGTCGTCGAGCTCGATCTCCATATGCCCATGCGGCGCATCGTCGTAGCCGAATACGGGGAGATGCCGGGTCACCCTCAAGCCCGGCGCATCGAGCGGAACGAGGATCATCGACTGTTGCTTGTGCAGCTCCGCGTCGGGATCCGTCTTTCCCATTAGGATCGCGACTTTGCAGCGAGGGTCGCCGGCGCCGCTCGACCACCATTTGCGCCCGTTGATGACATAATCGCCTGCCCCGGAGTTGCCGCGCTTCTCGATACGGCATTTGATGTTGGTGGCGTCGGACGAGGCGACGTCCGGCTCGGTCATCAGAAAGGCCGAGCGGATCTCGCCGTCCATCAGGGGCTTGAGCCACTGCTCCTTCTGCTCGCGCGTTCCGTAACGGTGCAGCACCTCCATGTTGCCGGTGTCAGGCGCCGAGCAGTTGAACACTTCCGACGCCCATGGGATTCGCCCCATTTCTTCAGCGCAGAAGGCATATTGAAGATTGCTGAGCGCGGGCCCTTCGAATTCGAAGCTGTGGTCAACCGGCTCCGCGCCGTGCGAAGGCGGCATGAACAGGTTCCAGAGTCCTTCGGCGCGAGCCTTCGCCTTCAGCTCCTCGATGAGAGGCAGGACCTTCCAGCGTCCGCCTTCGCGCTGCTGCGCTTCATAGTCATTCGCTCGATGCCGCAGGTGCTGCTGAATGAACGCGCGAACCCGGTCACGCCATTCGGTCTCCTGCGGGTCAAGGCTGAAGTCCATCGCCGCGGCCTATCAGCTAGGTACGCCCGTGGCTATGAGGCCGCATGGCAAGGCTGGAGGGCCTCGCGCCTCTAGCAACCGAGTCGCATCATCGTCATCCCGGCCTTGAGCCGGGACCCGCCTTGTTCTTAGGCAGTGCGATGGAAAAGCTGCCCTGCGTCTATATCCTCGCAAGAAGCGTCAGCCCCTCTTACGTCCCCAGCTCAATTCGTCACAAGATCGGCAAATTTATCGAGGTCGATATTGCCGCCGGAGACGACGCAGACGATCGGCCCGTCGCCAGCGTCACCTGTCAGGGCAGCGGCTAGCGCCAACGCTCCGGCGCCTTCCGCAATCGTTCGCGTCTTCTCCGCGATCAGGCGCATCGCATCCCGCGTCTGATCGAGCGTGACCGTGATCGTCCCGTCAGTGACGGGCCGCATCCGCTCCCACATCCGCTCGGTGACGCTCTTCCCTCCCGCTCCATCGACAAAAGACGCTTCCCAGTCGGTAAATTTGCGTGGTCCGCCTTCGCGCAGCGACAGAGCGTAAGGCGCCGCGGTTTCGGGTTCAGCTCCCAGCACCTTTGCGTCGGTCTTGCGCGCCTTGATCGCACTCGCCACTCCAGTAATCAGCCCGCCGCCGCCGATGGCGCAGATGACGGTCTGCACGTCCGGGCAATCCTCGAGGATTTCCAGGCCCATCGTGCCGTGACCGGCGATGAAGTCGTGATTGTCGAATGGGTGGACGAAAGTGGCGTCGAGGCCGGGGAATTCATGCGACTCCGCCGCGACCCACGCCCTCTCGTAGGATATCGGAACGATCTCCGCGCCGAGTGCGCGCATCCGATCGAGCTTGGTCTGCGGCGCGGTTTCGATTGTTACCACGGTGCACGGCACGCCATATTGTCGCGCGGCATAGGCGACTCCCTGCCCCGCATTGCCGGCGCTGATCGTCCAGACGCCCCTCGCGCGGTCATCGTCCGATAGTTTGGCGACCGCATTGCTCGCGCCGCGGATCTTGTAGGCGTTGGTCGGCTGGAGGTTTTCGAGCTTGAGGTAGATGCCGTCATCGAACGTCACCAGCGGCGTCCTCAGCACTGTTTCGCGGATGCGCTCGCGCGCCTGCTCGATATCGTCGATCGAGATTGGCCGTACTGGTGGAATCATCGCCGTTTCCTCACGCTCGCTCGCAACCTCCTCTAGGCAGGCGCGCCGAGCCTTCCAATGTAGGATTTCATCTGACACGCTCGCTGCCCATGGCGGTGGCGTTCCCCGGAGTAAGACCCTATTGGCACTCGTCCCTCGTAAAGCCCCGAAAATGGCGCCTAACCGCGTGACTTTAGTGAACTTAAGCCTGCCCTGAGCTTGTCGAAGGGCGCTCCTCCCTCACGGAATGAACGCATGAAAACCCCTCAACTTCTCAATTATGAGCGCGATCGCTGGGTCGCAGGCGACGGAATCGTCGAAATTTCGAGCGCAATCGACGGCGCTCCGGTGGCGACGACCGGCTCGGGCGGCCTGGATTTCGGCGGAATGCTTCGCCACGCACGCGAGGTCGGCGGCCCTGTGCTGCGAAAAATGACCTTCCATGAGCTGTCTCTTATACACATCTCCGAGCCCACGAG
>JBKPLG010000134.1:0-16431 GCA_046731515.1 Pseudomonadota bacterium
GGCTAATGCTGCAAGCGCGATATGGCCCGGGTAGCGCAGTGCGAAGCCCCACACCATCCGCAGGTTCTTCAGCGATCGACCCGGCGGGCGGTTCGGAGTGTGGGCCATGAGAAAGGTGAGTTAGCAGTGTGAGTGCGCACCCTCAAATGCTTACATGCCCTAACGCTCGCGAGCCTTTCGCGCTTTTCGGCACATACGCAC
The DNA here is from genome assembly GCA_046731515.1 of Pseudomonadota bacterium. Taxonomy (GTDB): domain Bacteria; phylum Pseudomonadota; class Alphaproteobacteria; order Sphingomonadales; family Sphingomonadaceae; genus Sphingomicrobium. The sequence goes on from JBKPLG010000134.1 coordinate 202, forward strand.
GTCGAATATCGGGACCATCTGTCTACTTTGCGTGGAAAGCGGACGTTGTCGGGGGTATGCGGAGAGGCTCAAGTTTAGGAGTAAGAAGCGATGCGTAGACCTCGCTTCAGCCTGGTTCTGGCAATTGGTCTGACAATCTCCGCGCTCGCCGGAGGTGAAGCGGGCGCCGCGCAAGCTCCCAAGATCCAAAAGCCGCGCCCAGCCCCGATCCGGGAGCAGCCCCCGCTGCCTCCGGCGGTAATTGACGATCAGCTCCTCATTGGCGGCGAAGATATCAAGGCCCGCAAGATCAACACACGCATGACCGTCGAAGTGCAGCTTAACGGCCGCGGCCCGTATCGCTTTCTGGTCGACAGCGGCGCCGACAGTTCGGTTGTCGGCATGCGCATTGCGCGCGACTTGCAACTGCCGATCGGCACACCGGTAAGATTGCACGGGATGACCGGCAGCGCCGACGTCGATCGCGTCCTGGTCGATGAGCTGTCGCTCGGACAAAGCACAATCAAGACGCTGGAGCTTCCTGCATTGCGGGAAGAGGATCTGGGCGGCCAGGGGATGATCGGAATCGACGCGCTCGTGAACCAGCGCCTGATGATGGATTTCGAGAAACGCGTGATCAAAGCCGAAGACCCGCGGCAACCGGCGAAATTCATGGACGGATCCATCGTGATCACGGCGCGTCGCCGGCGCGGCCAACTCATCCTGACCGAGGTCACAGCCGCCGGCTTGCCGGTCGAGGCGGTCATCGATACCGGATCCGAGATTACGATCGGCAATCTAGCCCTGCGCGACAAGCTCATCCGTGGAAATCGGCGCAAGTTCCTGACGATTCCTGTGACCGGCGTCACCGGAGTGACGATGGAATTGCAGCTCGCGCGTATTGGCGAGCTTAAGCTCGGTTCGGTAACTCTTCGCGACGTCCCCATCGCTTTCGCGGACGTTGCGCCATTCAGGCTGTTTGGCCTCTCCCAGGAACCTGCCTTGCTGCTGGGAACCGATCTGCTTGAAACTTTTCGCCGGATCTCGCTCGATTTTCGGGCGCGCAAGGTCCGCTTTCAGTTAAGGCGATGCGGGGAGCAGGGAGTCATAATCAGCACGTCGACCGAATTTTGGTCCACGCGCCTCTCCTCGGGCGGTAACCTTGAGGTCTGTCGGCGGTAGCTCAGCTCGTTCAGCTTCCCAACGCGGCGCTCGACTCGAGATCTAGTGGCGCGAGTAGCTCTCGGCGAGGAATTCATCCGCGCGTACTGCCAGCTCGGTTCGAGTGCTGACTCCGAGTTTCTCAAACACCGCGTGCAGGTAAACCTTCACCGTCCCCTCGGTGACTCCAAGTTTTTGCCCGATCTCGCGATTGCGCAGACCTTGACGGACAAATCGGATCAGCTGCCGTTCGCGCGGTGCCAGAGGCGTTCGCCGCCGCCCACCGAATGTTTGGGTCAGCTCCTGTACGCGCGCATTCAATTCGGGGTCGATCCAGTTACCGCCAGAGCGGACGCGATCGAGGCATTCGATCAGAAAAGCAGGATCGGAGCTTTTCAGGAGCATTCCCGGCACGCCCAGCGAGCGGGTTTCCATCAATGAGGCATCGTCGATCGCGGCCGTGAGCACAATGATTTTTGGTCCCGAGTCTTGCGCTTTGACGCTGCGGATGACGTCCATTCCGCCTCCGCCGGGCATCTGCAAGTCAAGAAGTAGGATATCGGGCCCAAGCCGTCCGACTTCGGACAACGTGTCTTCTCCGGTGCCAGTCGTCCCGGTGACCTCATAGTCTGTGTCGCGCAATAGCGCCTCGATCGCGTTGCGGATCATCGGATGATCGTCTGCCAGCAGGATCCGGATCATAACGCGTTCCGAGCCGTCGGAAGGGAGATCGAAATCTTGGTCACCCCCATGCCGCTCGACAACTCAATGGCGCCGCCCGCGGCTGCGACCCGCTCCTGTAGCGACGCGGGCATTTGGCGTCCATCTTCGGTCTGCGGATAAGGCGCGCCATCGTTGATGAAATCGAGTTGCATTTCATCGCCCTTCGCGGCGAGTCGGACGCTCACATTCTTCGCTCCGGCATGGCGTACGGCATTTGCGACCGCCTCGCGAACGAGCTGTTGGGCATCAAGATGTAGTCGCGTCGGAAGCTTCACTTCATGCGCCTGCGCCGAGAAGGTGCATTGCACGTTCCACTGGCGCGACAGCCGGTCAGCCAATGACTGGAGATCTCTTGCCAATTCCGCGAGATCCATCTGCGATTCGGTGCGAAGTGCGGTGATGAAGGTCCGAAGCTCGCCCTGCTCCTGCAGCATGAGCTGTTTGAGCTCGTTAAGGTCGGGTGCGAGGTCGCGGCCCGATGCTTCCGACCGTTTCATTGCTTCGAGCCGAAAGGCCGCGCCGGCGAGGAACTGGACGACACTGTCGTGAAGGTCCCGCGCCACGGTCAGGCGCGAGCGGGATTCCGCACTCTCTTGCACCGCTTTCAGCAGCGCGTGCCGCTGAACATGCGTTGCGACCGCGGCTCTGATCTGGGCCCCGAGCTCGAGGTGATCTGTGGACAAACCCCGAATATGTTCGAGGTACAATTGTCCCTTTCCCGTCGGAGTTGAAACCGGGATGGCCAATCCTTCACCCAAATGAAGAGCCGAAGCGGTGTCGGGGTCGATCTCGTCGCTTGGATCAAAGGAGCGCAAATTGGTCTCTTCGTCGCGCCTGAGCGCGCGCCTCTTGGGAAGATCGTACAGGAACGGAGTCGAAGCCGATGAAGCGGCATGACCCTCGAATTTCGAGAGGACGGCCGCTCCATCCTCGCCGATGACGAGCGTCTTGGCGCGCCCGTCCTGTCGTTTCGACCAGACAAAGGCGCCCGTAGACGAGCCCGCGCCGGCCATTGCCGCGCGCAAGCCGGTCTCGAGCGGGGAATCGTCGACCGACGGTTCGGTGAAAAGCTTCTCGGCGGTTCCAGGTAGCCGCGCCCGCCATTGGTTCACACCGAACCAGATGAGGATGAGCGAAAAGATGACCAGGTGGCCGGTTCGCGTGATGAACGGGTAGAGCTGGAACTCGCTATACGATGCGGCAGTGACGAGCCCGGCGACAAGGTACAGCAAGGTTAGCAGGATCGCCGTCAGCGCCGTCGCCCGCCACCCCCAGCGGATCGCGGCCGACAGCAGGACAAAGATGAAGAAAGTGGCGAAGGGACTGGTGTCGCCCCGTGTCAAGTACACAATGATCGTGAACATCGCGATGTCGATCGCGTGTGCCGGCCCGGCGAGATACGCGTCCAGCCACCAGCTGTTCCAGGTGAGGAGGACGAGAAGGACGGCGAAGACAAGGTAGGTGAGCAGCAGCGCGTAGGTTTGTACCGGATAGTGTATGGGCTCGGACACGCCGACCGACATGGCCATCAAGAACAGGGTCGCGAGTAGCAATCGCCCAAGCGCGATGACTCGTCCTGAAGCCAGCTGCAGCCCTCTGCTCACGCAAGGATGTTAGTGCAACCGAGGCGGTACCGACAATAATCCCGAAAAAGGCGGCGCGAATTGGTTCGGTCATCCTAACTTTCGGTAGGATCACTTTCGATATCTACGCGACCGGAGGCACCCCTGCTACACGACAGGTCTCATGCGTTCCTTCGCTTGGAGGAGTGCGGGTTCACCAGACCGGGCCCGCGCTCCTCCTTTTCGCAATCACCAGTGACGCGATCGACTTGCCGGCGCGAGACGCTGCAAGTTTCGGCCGGCGCCGGAGCGCCGGCCGTCAAGATTATCCGCGTTCGCCGGAGCGGCGCACTGGCGGCGGCGGCGGGGGCGGTGGCGGGACCGGACAGCTCGCGCCTGCCGGGACCGTCGATCCATCCGGGCACGTCACCGGCGGCGGAGGCGGCGGCGGCGGCGGAGGAGGCGGCGGCGGACATGGCTCAGTCGCCGCGATCACCGATCCGTCGGGGCAGGTTTGCGTCTTAGGCGTTGTTGCGCATGCCGAAACCGCGACTGTAGCCACGATTATAAGCGCAATCCGTCTCATTCTCTTCTCCCTTCACACAATTTCGGCGTGACAACGATGCCTTTGCCGCTGTGTTCCCGAGGCTCGTATCAGCGGTATCCGGCGGTGGGAACCGGCGAGCGATTCCCGCACCGTAAGACGTCGCTTTTGTGCGACGGGCGGTTTTAAGTCCAAAGCGAACTGCCTTTCATCAGCAATGGTTGGTGTCTTGGCACCCTCGCTGGGTTTGCACCTGCTCGATCTCCTGGCGTGTCAAACGACGATCTTCAGCCCATTGTGCTCGCGTCTTGCACACTCGCACGCTGGAAAGACGACTACCCGTCTCCTCCTGCCGCTCGCAAACGACCTCGTTGGGATCTTTTTTGTTGGGTTGCTGCTGAGAGCCTTCGGCAAAAACCGTGCCCGACGCCATAGAACCGATCACAAACGCCACTACGCTTAACCTATGCATTCAAAACTCCCGCGTCAGTTTCAAGAAATCCTGAGACGGCTGCCCCCTAGAAGATGCGCTCGGCAGGACGCAATAGTCGCCGCTTCCGATCAATCGGCCAGTGTATAGAGTTGTTCGAAGATGTCCGGCTTGCAGGGATAATGTTCACCAGCAATGCCGGTGATAATCCAGTCTCCCGGCTCCACCCTGAGGCGACCCTCGGGAGTATCGACATAGCCAAAGCCATCGGCCGCCGATTCGGCAATGACGGCCGGATGATCTCCGTGCTTAAACCATTGCACGGCTTCGACAACGACTGACTTCTTTAAATATCGCGCCATCTCCACCATCGTGCCGTGTTCATCGGATGTCCGCAATGGGCGATTCAGCTGAGCACGAGCTTTGACCCGACCACAATCAAAACCATCGCGAGAGCGATCTGAATGAAGCGTTCGTTGACACGATGCACCAGACTCGACCCGATGATGATCCCCGGGATCGATCCGCTAAGCAGAGAAACCAGCAAATTTCCATCGACATTGCCGAGCCACAGGTGACCGATGCCTGCGACGAAGGTGAGCGGGATTGCATGTAAGATGTCGGTTCCGACCACCTTCCGCATGTCCAGCCGAAGCGGATAGAGAAAGATCAATATGGTCGCGCACAACGCGCCCGCCCCAACTGACGTCAGGGTCACGAGAACACCCAGAAATGCCCCTGCCGTGACTGTAAGCGGCACCTGGAATCGCTTGAACTTAACCTTACGATTGCGCCGCAGACGTTCTCCATACTGATGCAGTGACTTGCGGCAGAGGGTCGCGACGGCAGTGAGAATGATCACCGCTCCAAGCGCTTCGGTTACCAGTCCCTGCTTGATCTGATCCCGATGAGACAGGCTCAACGCGAACAATGTTGCAGTCGCCAGGGGGATGCTTCCGATGCATAGCCACTTCACGATGCGCGTGTCGGCGTTGCCCCGCGAGTGGTGGATGGAGCCGCCGACGAGCTTGGTAATCGCGGCAAACCACAGGTCCGTTCCCACCGCCGTAATTGGTGCGACGCCGAGAAAAAGGATCATGATCGGCGCCATCAGCGAACCGCCGCCGACACCGGTGAAGCCGACGAGGACGCCCACGAGCAGGCCGGACAAAGTGTAGCTCGGGTCTATCTTTGCCCCCTCATACGGCCGGCAGATGTTGGATCTGCTGTCGCGCGCGCCGCGGGGTCTCACACGATGCAGAGGCCTTTGCAATGGTCACGGGCGAAAAAGGGGCTCATCGCGTCTCATCTTAGGACGCTCGAGATTGCGACCTCCATTCAACAGCTTAAGCCGAAGCATAAATGAGCGAAGGTCCCGCCGAATTGCGTTGAAAGGGGACATTTCAATTGACGTCCGGTTGCTTGGGGCGCAGCCAACCATGAAACGCGCCTTGCGAAATTGGGGAGAAACGAAATGAAGGCGACCTTGCTACCGCTGATCCTCGCCTCCTTTTTGACGGCAGGGATGGTTGGCGCCAGCCCTGCCCAAAGCGCAAGCAGCCGCACGATCAAAGCTAAGTACAAGTGCAGCAAGGGACAATCGCTGACAGTCCTCTTCAAGGGCAGCAAAGCCACGGTGACTCCGAAAGGAGGCAAGTCCATCACTTTGAGCCAGGCCAAGACCGCCGATGGATTTTTGTACACCAAATCCAAGTACAAGCTGCGTGGGCGAGGCGATGATGCGACGTGGACAGTCGGCAGCCACAAGCCACTCAAGTGTTATGCGCGGACCTAGAGACCGTCGACTATAAGTCGCCTGACGGCACACCGTCTTCAGTTGTTTTCCACATCTTATTGCGCACTGCGGCTTTCGCACCGCAACATGGGCTTGCAAGAGTGTAAATTGCCCGCCACATCTGCAGTGACTGAGAGCGCGCAGATGAGGTTCGATGCTTTACGACGCCTATGAAGTTCAGCGCTCTTTTCTCGCAGGTGCGAGCAAGCTTGCAGGACTAGGGGCCGGTTGGCTCAATAATCCGTCCAATCCATGGGCTTACAGCTCTATGGGACCGCTCGTCGCGGCAAGCCTCGAGGTCTTCGCCCATGCCTCGGCGCCGCGCGGAAAGCCAGAGTTTGGTATCGAATCGACCCACATCGCCGGGAAGGAGGTGCCGGTCCACGAAGAGATTCTGCTCGACAAGCCATTCGGGCAGCTCAAGCATTTCTACCGCGAGGGGCATGACGAAGGGCCGCATCTGCTGATCGTTGCCCCGATGTCAGGCCACTATGCAACGCTCCTGCGCGGTACCGTCGAGCGCCTTTTGCCGAAGTTCGACGTGTACATCACCGACTGGCGCGACGCGAAGCTGGTTCCGCCGAAAGTCGGCAGCTTCGATCTCGACGATTACATCGATTATCTGGTCGAGTTTCTCGAGCTGATCGGGATGAAGACCGGCGAGCGGCCGCACTTGCTCGCCGTCTGTCAGCCGGCGGTGCCCGCATTCGCTGCGACGGCACTCATGTGCGCGGACAAGAACCGATTCCGGCCCAAGACTTTGACGATGATGGGCGGCCCAATCGATACGCGCAAGGCGCCGACCGCAATTAACACACTCGCGACGCAGCGGCCGTTCGGTTGGTTCGAGAAGAACGTAATAGCGACCGTGCCGATGATTTATCCAGGCGCGGGTCGGAAGGTCTATCCGGGCTTCCTACAGCTTGCCGGCTTCATGACAATGAACCTCGGCTCGCACCTCATCAGCCACTGGGAGATGTTCAAGCATCTCGTTGTCGGTGACGAGGAGGGCGCGGACGCAACCCGCAAGTTCTACGACGAATATCGCTCTGTCTGCGACATGACCGCCGAATTTTACCTTCAGACGGTCGACGTCGTTTTCCAGAAGCATTTGCTTCCGAACGGGGAAATGGAGCACCGCGGCCGGTTCGTCGATCCCAAAGCGATCCACGATACCGCGTTGCTCGCGATCGAAGGCGAGCGAGACGACATTTCCGGGATTGGTCAGACTCGTGCGGCGCTCGACATTGCTGCCCGAGTGCCGGACTCGAAGAAGAAATATTACCTCGCCAAAGATGTCGGCCACTACGGCATCTTCAACGGTCGCAAGTGGCGGGAAAAGATCGCGCCCATTGTCGAAAAGTTCATCGTCGCCAACGATTAGGCGGCTTTTGCCGAAAGCCGCTGTTCGCCTGATTTCCACCGGTTATAGCGGTGCCGGCGAAAGCGATGGAGCGGCCAGTGACAATGAATTTTGGCAGGCGTGAATTCCTCGGAACGGCAGCTGCGGCCGGATTACTCGCGGGCTGCAAGGTTTCGAACCGTTCGGCGGGACAAGGCAGCAGCGACCTCGCCAGGCATCTTCAGGGCATGGCCGACCAGATGCTCTCCGAATATCCGGAGAATGCGACCATCCTTGGGATCGCCACGGGGGATAAAGAGCCGCTCAACCACCAATTCACCGACCGCACTCTGTCGGGCGTCGCAGCGCGGGCCGACGCCGCGCGCCATCGCCTCGCTAGCCTCAAGGCAATCGATCTCACAGACCTCGGAGTTCCTGCGAACCTCGACGCGGCGGTTGCGCTCGCCGGTCACGAGCTCGCCGTCGAAGGCTTTCAATTCCCGTTCGGTGACGCCCTCGTGCTCGATCCCAACCTCGGCTACCGCAACACGCCTTATGTCGTGAACCAGCTTGGCGGCGCATTCATCGATTTCCCCGATTTCTTGAACAGCCGACACACCGTCGCCACTGAAGAGGAGGCCGTTGCTTATGCCGACCGGGTCGATGCTTATGCTCTCGACCTCGACGGGGAGACCGAACGTTTGGCGCGCGACCGCGCCGCGGGCATTGTCGCGCCGGATTTCACGCTCGACAACACGCTCAAAATCATTGGAGGAGGTGCGGCAGAGCAGCCCGACCAATCGGGAGTCGTCACCGCACTGCAGAAATCGGTCGCCAATGCTGGCCTGGACGCGAAGATCATCGATCGCGTGAAGCAGTCCGTGGCCGAAAGGGTGCGACCGGCGCTTGATCGGCAGCTCGACGAGCTGAAAAAGCATCGTGCGGTTGCGACCTCGGACGCCGGCGTATGGCATTTCAAGGACGGCGACGCTTATTACCGTTGGGCATTGAAGGCCGGCACCACAACCAAGCGCACGCCCGAAGAGATGCACCAGCTCGGACTCGACCAAGTGAAGGCGATCCAGGCGCGCATGGACGAGATCATGCGCAAGAATGGCTTGACGGGCGGAACGGTGGGCGAACGTATGGCCGCGCTTGGCAAGGATCCCAAGCAGCTGTTCCCGAACACCGCGGCCGGGCGCGAACAGCTACTCGGTTATTTGAATGGACGCGTAGCCGACATCCGTACCCGCTTGCCGAACGGTTTCGCGACGCTGGTTCCGGGCAAGCTGATCATCAAGCGAGTTCCCCCGGCAATCGAGGCCGGCGCCCCTGGCGGCTACGCGGCGGCCGGCTCGATCGACGGGAAGGTGCCCGGCCAATATTACATCAACCTTCGCGATACGGCGGAATGGCCGAAATTCACGCTTCCCACCCTGACCTATCACGAAGGCATTCCGGGTCATGTCTGGCAAGGCGAATATGCCAATCGCATGCCCCTCATCCGCTCGATGCTCGCGTTCAATGCGTATAGCGAGGGTTGGGCGCTCTACGCGGAGCAGCTCGCGGACGAGCTCGGAGTATATGCCGACGATCCGATGGGGCAGCTCGGCTACTTGCAGTCGTCGAGCTTCCGCGCCTGCCGGCTGGTTGTCGATACGGGACTTCACGCCAAGCACTGGACCCGGGACCAGGCGATCGACTGGTTCGTGACGACCAACGGCGACGATCGCGGCTCGGTGACGGGTGAGGTCGACCGTTATTGCGCGATGCCGGGCCAGGCCTGCGGGTACAAGATTGGACACCTCGAAATCCTGCGGCTGCGCGACAAGGCGCGCTCTGCGCTCGGCCCACGCTTCGACCTGCGGACCTTCGATGACGCGCTGGTCAAGGGTGGCAATGTGCCGATGACGCTGCTCGGTACAGTCATCAACCGTTATATTTCCGCCGCCAACGACTAGGCGGCGTTTTTGCGCTACTCGCGAGTCGTCGGCGCGACGTCGCGGGGGGAGAACGCAATGGCCACAGTCGCCGCTCCGGCTCAACGGGCTACTGTCAGCAAATTTTACGTCACGATGGCGGGAGTTTTCGTCGCCATAGCGTTCGGCGGATTCTTCGAGACCTATTGGCTGCAGATCTCGCGCGGCACTTTTACCGGCTCGCCGCTGCTGCACCTGCACGGCCTGCTGTTCTCGCTCTGGACCTTGTTCTTCCTCTCGCAAGCGCTGCTCGTTGCCAACCGACGGCTAAGGACGCACCGCGCATGGGGACTATTCGGCATTTCGCTCGCAACCGCGATGCTGTTCACGGGGATGGCGGTAGGAATAGAGGGACTGCAGTCACGGCTGCAGGAAGGATACGGCGACACAGCGCGCGCCTTCTCGATTGTGCCCTTTACCGCGGTCACGCTGTTCGCAGGGCTCGTGGTGGCGGCAATCGTCAATGTTCGCCGGCCAGAGTGGCACAAGCGACTCATGCTGGTCGCAACTGCAGGCATTCTGCAGGCCGCAGTCGCTCGTTTCTTTTTCCTCGCCGCGACAGGTGGAGGTCCTGGAATGCATCCCGGGCTCGGCCCGCCGCTTCCGATTGAGCGCACAATGGCGCCCGGATTCATGGTCGCCCTCTTGATCGTCGCCGCGATGGTTCGAGATTGGCGCAGCGAAGGCCGCGTTCATCCCGCCTATTGGTGGGGCTTTGGAGCGACGATGGCCATACAGCTTTCGCGTCCACTGCTTGCTCACACCGACTTGTGGTACCGGATCGCGGACTTCCTCGTCCGCTTTTAGATCCGGTCCATCCTGAGCCAGCGCGGATCGCCCATCCACGCGCGCTTCAGCGCCTCGTCGGCTGCGGCGGCCTGCAGCTTCCGCCCCTGCGCGCGTTCGCTCTCCGCAAGCCCGTAGAGCGCCCAGCCGTTGTTAGGCGAATGGGCAAGCGCGGTCGTGAACGCGTCGCGAGCCTCATCGTACCGGCCGGCGCGATAGAGCGCGGCTCCGAGCGACTGATGCACCGGATAGTACCACCAGGGCGGCTCCATGTAGGTGATCTTGTCCTCGATCCCGATCGCATCGCGATAGAGTTGCGCCGCCTTTGCATAATCGCTGCCGGAATAGGCCCAGCGGGCTCGAGCGACGGTTTCAGCAAGCGACAGCAGGTCCTTTGCCGGAACGCCCTGATCGATCATCAGCTTGAAGTCGCCGGACTCGCGTAGCGCATTGAGCTTGCGCAGTTCGCGATCGAATCCGGTGCGGTTGCGGAGGTTCGCATAGGCAATCGCCCGTGCGTAATGACGCATGGCAGTGGGGTAGGGCAGTCGCGCATCAGGCGCTCGCATCGCCAAAATCTGCGCTGGCGTCGCAAACTGCACCGCCGCGAAATAAGGTGCAGCGTTGACCGCCTGAATCCAGCCAATCTGTGTGCTGGTCTTCGGATCCAGAATGGACGAAAGCTTTTGCGCTTCGCGGATTGCGGTCCGCATGTCGCCCCCCATCTGCGCCGACGTCACGATGAAGTGGACGTTGTGCGGATAATAGCCGTAGCGGACCATGCCTTTGTCGCCAGTGACCTTGATCCACGCCTCGTCTGCACGAGCAGCGTCAACGTTGACTCGCATCGAGTCCTTCCAGCGCCCGACCCGATAGTAAATGTGCGCCGGCATGTGCACGAGATGGCCCGCATCGGGGGAGAGGGGGGTCGCGAGACGGTCTGCTGCCGCCTCGGCCCGTTTCGGCTCGGGCCCGTTCTCCATCAGATGGATGTAGAGGTGCGCCGCCTGCGGATGATCGGGATTGCGCGCATAGACCGCCTCGACCAGCTGCACAGCCTCACCGAGCCGCGGTTGCGGCTTCTTGTCCGCCGTCCAATAATCCCATGGCCGAGTGTCCATCGCCGCTTCCGCAGCAAGCAGAGCGATATCGTCGTTCGCGGGATGCGCCTTGGCCGCCGCGAGCATCGCGTCCGCATATGCGGCGTCGAGGGCCGCCCGGTCGGCAGTGGGATCGGGCGAATAGCGCTTAACCATCGCCGCGGTCAGCACCTGTTCCTCAGGTGTGCCTTTCCGCGCCAGCCAGGCGGCATAGCGGGCGAGTCCGACCGTCCGCGCGTTCATCGCCGGGTCCATTGGCGCGTTGATATTGGGGCCATGGGAGAAGGCTTCTCCCCAAAAGCACATGGCACAATTCGGATCGAGCCGCTGGGCCTCGCGGAACGCTGCGATCGCTCCTGCATGATTGAAGCCGTAAGCGAAGCTCAGCCCCTGGTTGAAGTAGCGCTGCGCTAGCGGATTGGAGGTGGTGATTGGCAAGTGAACTTTGCCGAGGCCATCATAGAGCGGCACCGCAGCGACTTCGTTCTGCTGCACAACCGCAGCCGCGGTCGTGAGCATCGCTCGCATCGAACTTGCCCCCTTACCGCCGCATAGCTTCGTTACCGCTGCCGTTGGATCGAGCAGTGCCAGCAATTCGGGAGAGAATTCGGGCTCGGCGGGCGCCGGGCTGACGCTCATCAGCCCTCCTGCCACCAGGACCAGCGCAAGCGGCCGTGCGATCCCCTGCATCGCAACCTCCATGGATCGGATTAGCGAGCTGGCGCTTAGCAGATTTTTCTTACGGCTGTTAGGCGTGCAACCCAGCTAGGTTTTCTTCATCTTGACGCCCGGCAACATGGTCAGCGCGACGATACTGGCGAGGGCGGCCACACCGCCTGAAACGAACATCGCCGCGTGGAAATCGGGGAACATCTCAGCGCCTTGCTTCCCCAGGACGGAGCCGAGCAGCGCGGTGGCGATCAAGCCACCGAGACGCGCCACGGCGCTGTTTAATCCCGATGCCATGGCGACATGCTGTTCCTCGACCGAGCCCAGCACGGACGAAGTCAGCGGAGCGACGGCGATGGTCATTCCCAGCGCCATCACGGCGATCGCGGGGAAGGGACCGGTCCAATAGCTGCTGTGCTCCCCGATCATGCGCGCGAGGATCAATCCCGCAGCGACGACCACAGGACCGACCGTCAAGGGAAGGCGCGGGCCGATCCGTGCGGCTAAGCTGCCCATCGTCGGCGACGCTGCCGTCATCAATATCGGCAGGGGAAGCAGGGCGAGGCCGGCCTCGACCGGCGAATAGCCGCCAGCGCTGATCAAAACGAACGGGATGAGCAGCATCGCCGCGCCGAACGCGCCGTAGAGCAGCAAGGTGAGCAGGTTGAGCCCGGAGAAACAGAGGTTTTCAAAGAGCGCGATGGGCAGCATCGCGCGGTTCCTGCGATGGAGCTCGACCCATAAGAACGCCGCCAGGAGAACGATTCCGGCGCCGAGTGCGATCCACGCCTGACTCGTGAACCGGCCGGACGCCGACCATAAGGTAAGCGCATAGGTGACTCCGCCAAGGCCGGCCGTCGCGAGCAACGCTCCTGCATAGTCCGTTCGGCCAGCGCCGGGATCGCGGCTTTCGGCGACGAATTTCACCGCCAGCAGAATTGCCCCGGCGGCAAGCGGAAGGTTGATGTAGAAGATCGTCGGCCAGCCCGCCGTGTCGACCAGCCAGCCGCCAAGCAGCGGCGCGACCGCGGCGGCCGCGGCTCCGGCAGCCGCCCAGATTCCGACGGCCCGCCCGCGTTTTTCGCCCGAGAAAGCTGCGTTCAGGAGAGCAAGGCTATTCGGTAGCAGCAGCGCCGCGCCGACGCCTTGCGCCGCTCGGGCGGCTAGCAGAATCGGCAGGCTCGGCGCGAGCGCGCACAGCAACGAGGCGATGGCGAACAGGCTTGTGCCGACGACCAGCAACCGCCTTCGCCCGAAATGGTCGCCGAGCGCTCCGCCGAGCAGCAACAGTGCCGACAGGGGAAGCAGATAGGCGTTGACCACCCACTGCACCTCGGCTGCTCCGGCGCCATAGCTCGCGCGGATCGCCGGCAGGGCCACATTGAGGACCGAGCCTTCGACGAACGAAAGGCTGGAGGCGAGAATGCAGGCGACCAGCGTCCAGCGCGGCTCCGCCTGGGTCTTGCCCTCACTGCTGGCGTCGCGCGGACTCAACCGAGGCGCTGCGCGATTGCCGCTTCGACCATGTTACGCCACATTTCGGTGTCGCCCACCATCGCCATCGTTTCGTCCGGTTCGCGCGCGGTGTGGAGCACGGCAACCGCCTGATCCAAATGCTCGCGCCACGTCCGATCGACTTCGTCGCCAGCCGACGGATTGCTGCCCTCGGCATTGCTGCTGAGCTTCGCGCCCGCGAGCACTCGGGCTATGCGCTCGACCAGCGGACGATTGGATTCGGGCATTGTCTTGCCTCCCTGTTCGAAACGCTTAACCCGCTTGCGGACGTTTGGGTTCAAGGAAGCGGCGAAGCGTCCGTCGAGCCGCAATCACGAGCCACAACGACAGTCCCACCAGCGCCAGCGCAATGGCCGCCGCGGCGACAGGATAAGCAATTGCGAGCGCGAGTAGGCCGCCGGTCGCGACATCTTCTCCAGTCGACACGATGACGTTGGAGAGTGGCTCCGGACTCGCGTTGATCAAGGCTCGCGCACCCGCCTTGCCCGCATGCGCGAGCAAGGCCGCACCTCCGCCGAGCAGGAAGCTGCCGACCTGCCACGCAGGATCGCCCCCATCGATGATCGCCATCGACAGCAACGCTCCGCCGACCGGCCGAACGACCGAATGGATGGCGTCCCACAAGCTGTCGACCCAGGCGATCTTGTCGGCGAAGAATTCGGCGAGTGCGCCGAGTGCGGCGATCCCGATGATCCAGTTGTTGGCGAGAACGTCGAGCGCATGCAGCTGCTCGGGAAGCGCCACCCAGCCGAACTTCATCGCAATGCCCACCGCAAATGTGACGAGGTAGAGCCGCCAGCCGGCGAGGAGGCTGACCGTCGAAGCCAGCGCAATCAGTTCGACGGCGGACACTTTGCTGTCAATCTTCCTTGGCTTCCGGCATGCCCGCAATCTTGCGCGCCGCCTGAAGAAGCTCAACCGGCATCATCGCGACGATCGTGGTGTTATGCTCGACACCGATCTCGGCAAAGGTTTGCATGCGCCTCAGCTCGAGCGCGCCCGGCGCGTTGCTGATCACCTCGGCAGCCTGTGAGAGCTTGGTTGCCGCCTCCTGCTCGCCCTCCGCCCGGACGATGCGCGCCCGCTTTTCCCGGATGGCCTCTGCCTCCTTGGCGATCGCGCGTTGCATCTGTTCCGGGATGTCGACGTCCTTGATTTCGACGGAGTCGATCTCAACGCCCCATTTGAGCGACGCTTCGCGGAGCAGTTGCTGCAGCCGCTGGTTGATCGATGCGCGGTCCTTCAACATGTGGTCGAGATCGCTCTGTCCGATCGCATCGCGTAGTGCTGTCTCTGCGGCCTGGACCGTGGCCGAGATCCAATTTTCGACTGAGGTCACGACCTGGATGGGAGATTCCGCGCGAAACCAAAGAACAGCGTTCACCCTTACCGCCACGCCGTCGCGCGTGATCGTCTCCTGCGTTTCGAGCTGATAGGTGATGATGCGCTGGTCGACCCTGACGACGCGGTCAACGAACGGGATCAGCCAGTACCAGCCCGGCCCTTTCATCGGCCCGAGACGGCCGAGACGGAACAGCACCCCTCGCTGATATTCCTGGTTGATGCCGAAGCTCTTGAGCGACGTAACCAGCAGCAGGACCAGGACCACGACCGCGATGAGGACAGCGAAGGCAATCGGCATTGAACTTCCTCCGAAGGACTCCGAAGACGGAATTATAGCACCTCGAACAGCCCCGCAGCGCCCATGCCGCCACCGACGCACATGGTAATGACTACGTGCTTTACTCCGCGGCGTTTGCCCTCGATCAGGGCGTGCCCCGTCATCCGCGCCCCGCTCATGCCGTATGGATGGCCAATCGAGATCGACCCGCCATCGACGTTCATGAGGTCCTCCGGGATGCCGAGCTGCTCGGCGCTGTACAGCACCTGGACCGCGAAGGCCTCGTTCAACTCCCACAGACCGATGTCGTCCACCTTCAAATCGAAGCGCTTGAGCAGCTTGTTCACCGCATCGATCGGGCCGATGCCCATCTCGTCTGGCTCGGTGCCGGCGACCGCCATGCCGACATAACGACCCATCGGCGCAACTCCGCGCCTCTCGGCTTCCTTCGCCTCCATCAGGATCGAGGCCGAGCTTCCGTCGGACAGCTGGCTGGCATTGCCGGCTGTGATCGACGTGTCGGGGCCCAGCACTGGATTAAGACCCGCCAGGCCTTCGAGCGTAGTGTCCGCGCGATTTCCCTCATCCTTGGCGATCGTGATTTCCCTTTCGGAGACCTCACCGGTGTCCTTGTCCTTGATCGTCATGGTGGTTGTGACGGGAACGATCTCTTGGTCGAACCGCCCGGCAGCCTGGGCTACTGCGGTGCGCTGCTGGCTCTTCAGCGCATATTCGTCTTGCCGCTCGCGACTGATCCCGTAACGCTGGGCGACGGTCTCGGCGGTTTGCAGCATGGGCATGTAGACATGCTTGTGCATGGCCATCAGCGACGGATCGGGCGCAATGCGCATTTCCGGCGTCTGGACCAGCGAGATGCTATCCTGCCCGCCGGCAGCAACCACATCCATCCGATCGTTAATGATCTGCTTGGCGGCCGTGGCGATTGCCATCAATCCTGAAGAGCATTGGCGGTCGATGGTCATGCCCGACACAGTAACCGGGCACCCGGCTCGTAGCGCGACCT
>JBKPLG010000135.1:0-6209 GCA_046731515.1 Pseudomonadota bacterium
CTTCCCGGGCGATGCCCATCCTGTCGAGTAGAAGCTTCAGATGGAACTGCGGATGGGTGGCTTCACCCCTGCCGTCTTCGTTTGGTCCGAGCGCATCCCACTCCATCGCCGGCAAAAGGTCGTCGAGCCAAAGGCCCGGCAATACGACCATGCCCTCCGACATTCGGGCCACGCGCGCCAGCAGCGCCGCCACTGCTGGCGCCGCGGTCGTGATGCCTGCGGCCACTGTGAATCCCGGCGGCGGCTCCGTCTTCCAGCGCTCAGCCAGACGATGCAGGAGACGGTTCCGGCGCTCGGCCAAATCGATCGCGCCTTGCTCGGCGAGGATTTGTGGCCACTCCGCATAGATCAGCTGGAGCTTCTGGAGCGACTTTTCCCAATGCGTCGCAAGGTCGGTGGTGTCCGCGATCGCATCTCTAAGCCGGGACGGATCGATCTCTTCCACCAGCATCGCGTCCAGCGTCCGCGCGAGGTCGGCCGCAAGCCGCAGGCTTTCGGCCGTGCCCTCGACACGCACCGTTGATGCAAGTTTGAGCAACCGCTCGGTTGAGTCGATTGCCGGGGGAATCATCTCGCCCGCGTCGACCGGATCCAGCAAGCCGCTCGCTCGCTCATCGAGCTCCGGATCTCCTACCGGGATGAGACGAGGCAACAGAAGGCCGTTACCGCTCGCGCGAACGAATGCGTCCGTGACCGCGCGCACCGCGCGATTATTGGGGAGCAGTATCCGTCCTCGCGCAAGTCCGAACGCGTCTTTGCCAAATCGCTGGATCAGCCCTGCTGCGAGCGCGTCGGCGAACGAGCGGTGCGACGGGATGGTGAAGATGGACGGCCGCCTCGGCCCGTCAGACATTCTCGAGAGCCGTTTCGGTTTTCTGGATCGACTGGGGTGTTCCGACATCGAACCATAAACCCTGGTGTACGGCCCCGAAACAGCGCCCTTCTTCAATCGCTCGGTCCCACAGGATGTTCGTAGAAAAGGGCCCTTCCGGTGAATCGCGCAGGAGCCGCTTCGAGATCATCTGGACTCCCGTAAAGACAAATGGCGCGACATGACTTCGGTCACGGCGCCGAAGCCTGCCCCGGCGGTCCATGTGGAAATCGCCCATCCCCTTGTGATTGAGGGCGCGCGCCTGGGGCACGAGCAGCAACAGCACGTCCATTTTCGTATCGTCCCAATGGGATGCGAGAAGTTTGAGGGTGTCGGCTGGGCCATCTATCCACAGATTGTCGCTGTTCAGCGCCAGGAACGGATCGCAATCGATGAGAGGCGAGGCCTTGATGAGCCCACCGCCCGTTTCCATCAGCAAACCACGTTCGTCCGAGATTACCACCTCGAGCCCATGGTTGCGGCTTGCAAGGTGCGCCTCGAGCGCGTCCGCGAGATAGTGGACGTTGACCACTACTTTTCTGACACCGGCCTCGCGCAGCTTTTCCAGCACGTGATCGAGCAGCGCCTTGCCATTCACTTCAATCAGCGGCTTGGGCTTGGTTGCGGTCAGAGGGCGCATCCGCTTGCCAAGACCAGCCGCCATGATCATGGCCGTATGCGGCACGTCCGCCGGAACTTCGGCGCGCAAACGCAACGCTCGCTTGGTTTGGCTCACGCGGCCTGCTTCCACGGCTCGCGCCGATGCTCAGGGCGGATATTTGCGTCGAACCACTTACGAACAGGCTCCAGATGCCCCCGGTCGAAGTCGCGCTCGAGCAGATCCCACATCCGCGGTTGGAAGCGTCGGTAATGAGGTTTGTTGTCGCGTTTCCAGAGGCGCGTGAAGACCCCCAAAATCCGCGTATTCCGCTGTGCGGCGAGCCCCCAATACGCCTGTTCGAACACTTCACTCTGGCCGGTCGCAGCGAGATAACGATCGATCATCGCCCGCTCGATGCCTGGCGAAACATCGCGGCGCGCATCCTCGAGCACTGAGGCAAGATCATAGGCCGGATGGCCCGCAAGCGCGTCTTGGAAATCGAGCAGCCCGAAATGTCCCACGCCCTCGCGCTCTCCGACGAGGATGATATTTTCAGCATGGTAGTCGCGCAGGACGGTGACAGGGCTCAACCCATCCTTGGCGATGGGTTCGAGAACCTCCTTCCACGCAGCCTGATAAGCGTCGACGTCCGCGTCCGCTCCTACAGTCGGGCAATACCAGTCCGTGAAGAGCTTAAGCTCCTCCAGCCATTGGTCCAGTCCATGGGCCTTAAGGCCGGGCATGGGTGCGTGTTTGTGGAGATGGATAAGAACATCCGTGGCGAGCTCATATAGCTCCACCTCACGCGCCGGATCGTCGTCAAGAAATTCGCGCAGGCGCCAGTCGCCGAAGTCCCCGAGCAAGAGAAGGCCCTTATCGAGGTCGCGTGCTAGGATTTGCGGCGCACTAAGCCCCACCGAAACCAGCCATTCGGCCACTGCGACAAACGGTCGTGGATCCTCATGAGGCGGCGGAGCGTCCATCAATACCGCACTGCGGTTTCCATCGATCACCCGGAAGTAACGCCGAAACGAAGCGTCACCGGCCAATGGAACGATCTCGGCCCCCTGCCACCCGCAAGAGGCAAGGAATTCAGGGGCATGTCGCGGCGGGGTCATTTTGGAGGCCATCGCCCCTCCCATGACGGGGGTACCTCGGCTGTCAAGATTCTGTGGCCATTGGGCCCGAAGTTGAAAGACAGACGGAGTGCGCCCGCCCATGCACTCTCTCCCGCTTGCTCGGGCCATTCGACCAGGAGCACGGCGTCCGACGCAGAGTCCAATCCCAGCTCCTCCAACTCGGAAGAATCTTTCAGTCGGTAAAGATCGACATGCCAAACGGGTGGATTGAGATCCTCGTATGGCTGGACGAGCGCGAAGCTCGGGCTGGGAACCTCGTCTTTGTGCCCCAGCGCCGCGAGGAATCCGCGGGCAAGCGTTGTCTTGCCGACTCCGAGTGGGCCGCTGAGCGTGATCACCTCGCCGGGTCTCGCAAGCGCCGCTAGCTCAGCACCGATCCGTGCCGTTGCATCTTCGTCTTCGAGGGTCATCGCGATCCGCGCGGGATTGTGAGGATGACCGTCGTTCCCCTGCCCTTTTTTGATTCGAGTTCGACCGTGCCGCCATGCGCTTCGACGAATTGACGTGTGAGCGGCAAGCCCAGCCCCAGCGCCGCTTCGCCCCTAACGCCCGCCTCCTCGACGCGAGCAAAGCGATTGAACACACGGGGAAGGTCCTCGGGCGCGATCCCTGACCCATTGTCGCTGATCCTGATCACGGCCTCGTTCGCATCGCCATCCGCAACCAGCTGAATCCGGCCTTTTCGGTCGGTGTAAGCGATCGCATTCTCGAGCACATGTTCGACGGATTCGCGCAGTCGGCGCACGTCACCGAAAACGAAGCCCACTTCCACTGAGATCTCGGCGTCAAGCCTCTGCGCTTTTGCATCCGCCTCCGAACGAGCCCGCTCAAGCGCTGCACGACATAGCCCGCCGACATCGACGCGTTCGTGCTCGAGCGCGACGGGCCGAGTATCGCCGGTCGTCAGGTCGAGGACGTCATCGACCAGCTTCGACAGTCGCGCGACCGCTTCGAGGATGGCGTCGACGTAATCAGCTGCCGTGGGCGTGAGCTTTCCGGCGTAGCCGGCCGACAGCATTTCGGCGAAACCGCCGATCGAGGTGAGCGGAGTGCGCAGCTCATAGCTCATGTTAGCAACGAAATCCGTCTTCACGCGATCCGCCTCTTCGAGGGCCGTCGCGCGTTCGCGGAGCGCCGCCTCGATTCTTGTCGAGTCCGTGACGTCGACCATTGTGAACAAGGCATTTCCGTCCGGCAGGGGAACAGCCGCGAACTGAAAGTGCCGGCCGTCGGTCATCGAAACGCGCCCCTGTGCCGATTGCCGCTCGTCGGTCGTTTGCCGCACCATCTCGCGGATCTGGGCGGCCGCTGTCGGATTGACCAGCTTGCGCGCCATCGCCGGAACGAGCTCGTCGACGCGCGGATGTTCAGACAGCCAATCCTCGTCGAGCTCCCAATCTTCGAGGAAGCGGCTATTCCACAGGTAAAGGCGCCCATCGCTGGCGAACACGCTGATTGCCTCGAACAGATTGTCGAACGTTGCTGCGCGAACGCGAAGCAAGGTGTCCCGAGCGGAAGCGAGCCGAAGCTGTTCTGTCCGATCCTCCAGGATCAGCCTCAACCCACCGTCTGGAAGGGGTTGTGCAACAACCCGCAGATGATCACCATTGGGAAGCATCCACTCTTCCTCGATGACCTCATCCGGGCTGCTGAACCAGTTCCGCCGCTCCGCTTTCCAGACGGGAAAATCGCGGGTCTCGGGCAAGCGGTGGTTGTCTCGCATATGTTCGATGACTCGATCGAACTCCGGCCTTTCCGCCAGCCAATCAGGATCGAGTTGCGCCATTGCGGCGAACGGCCGGTTGAAGAAGCTCAGGTTTCGATCCGAATCAAATTGCGCTGTTCCAGCCGTCATTCGGTCAGCAAGTTCGCGCTGCGATTCAATGTAGCGTGCGAGTTCCGTGCGCGCGTCTTCGAGGTCCTGCACGTCAATCGCAAAGCCGGCCACCGCCCCCGTCGACAGCGGGACGTTCACGATCCTCAGCATGCGCCGTTCGCCCCGAATGATGGCGGGCTGCATGCGAGAGACAACGCGGTCGCTCTCCTGAGCCTCGCGGGCGGCAGCGACGGCGCTGCGCTCTCCTTCGGCGTCGATTAGCTCGGATTCCTTGGCGATGACGTCAGCGGCATCACGACCCTCGACGGCAGCCACAAAGGCGCTGTTCACCAGGCCAAGCTTCAGGTCAGGCCCGCGATACCACATCGGAAAGGGTGCTGCCTCGATCAGGTGCGTAAGCGAGTCCAGCGCCCCTTCCGTTTGTCGCAGCCGCAACGCGAGCTTTGCACGATCCTCCTCGCTTGCGCTGGTGTCGAAGAACCAGAGGAGAAGCGTTCCGGGCGGTTCGGGCGTCGGCGCCGGACCACCGCGAACGTCGAAAACGCGCCCCGACGCGCTAGCCCGAACTTTGCGGGATATACGGCCCGCGGACACACGGGCGCCCTCGACGTCCTGCCTCAGCGCCTCCAGGTCTTCCGCCATGATCCCGGCGTCATTGCCCACCAGGTCGATGAGACGACGGGGCGGAGAATGAAGGCCGAGGTCGCGAACTAGCTGTGCATCGCCCTCGACCTTTTCGTCGGGACGAACGACGAGTGGGCGCGCGGGCGTCAGCTCGAGCAACGCAGCCTGTGCGCGGGCCGCGCCCAACACGTCCTCCGCAAGTTGCAATCGGCGCGCAGCCGCAAGGGCCACGGCCACCGCAATGCCAAGCCAGAGGATCGCGAGCGCAGCGATTGCGGCGTAGACGCCAAATTCGCCGATCACCCCTTTTTATCCCCTCTCCCCATAAGGAGCGTCATAGGGCGTTACATATCGAGAGCTAAAGGAAAAAAGACCTAGGTAGGGACCAAAGGACGTTCTCGAATCCATCGGCTGGCGATGAACTTTTCTTCGCGAGTGACTGGAAGCCCTGCGTGTTGAGCCATTTCATCGGGCTCGCCATCCGGCAAGGCATTGCGGAATAACAGTCCGTCACCGATGCGACCGCGGAACTTGAGCCCTGTTCTCACAAAGAGGATTTCACCGCCTTCATAATCCTCATTGAGATAGACGAGCATGGTGAAGACGCGCTGATTGTCGACCGACGGCAAGGCGTCCATGTGCGCGCGATATTCTTGGCCCGGCCGATAGCAAAGGATCTGAAGCGGCTCGCCTGAAGCAACGTCGGTGCCGCTTGCAGCGGCGATTCGGCGGTTGAGCGCGTGCATCACCAAGTCTTCGGAGACCCAGGGGAAGATTGCACCTTCCGACGTGCGAATGGGGTGAGGCCTCATTTGGTGCGTAACAGGATCGACGATCACCGATGGGCGAAGAGCGGGGCGTGCCTGAGCAACCAAATAGGCACATTCGTCAGCACTGAACAACGTTTCGGCCGTCCAGACCAGAGGTTTACTGCTAAGTTCGTTTCGAGCGATTGCCGTTTTTGGGTCGCCGGTAGCGGCAAGATCCATGGATTTGATAAGCTCAAGCTGTTGGGCAGCCTCCCGATTCGTAATCGCGTCCTCGCTCAAAAGTTGAAGCGCCGTGTTCCAATCTGGCTCGTAACCGACACCATTGGCGACGAACGACACATAGATTTTGCGGGCCGTCGCGTTGCCA
>JBKPLG010000136.1:0-5252 GCA_046731515.1 Pseudomonadota bacterium
TTATGGAGGCGCGGCTGGTCGCCTCCCTCTCCCTATTGCAGCCGATCTGAACGATCGTCAGCGCGATCAACCATGTATGGCGCATCACGCGACTTTCCATCAGAAGGGATTACAAACCGGTTACCGCAACATGTGCAATGCGTGCGACGAAGTGAGTCTTTCGGGCGACAGTCATCCCCAGTTTTGTGGTCGGCGTTAACTTTTTTGCTTGGCTTCCGACGGTTGATGATTCAATGATTCATCCCGGTAGCTCAACGCGTTGTCGCTTGAGGGGGGATTTGGGTCATGAGCATCGATTTCATCCGGCCGGAAGTTGACGAGCTTCGCCCGCGGATCAGCGTTATCGGAGTCGGCGGCGCTGGCGGAAACGCTATCGCCAACATGATGCGAGCGGACGTGCAAGGTGTGGATTTCGTCGTCGCCAACACCGACGCTCAAGCGCTCAACGCTTCTGTGGCTGACCGGCGGATCCAGCTAGGTCTCAAGATCACGCAGGGGCTCGGCGCCGGATCGCGACCGGAGATCGGCCGAGCGGCCGCCGAAGAAACGCTCGACGAGATCATCCAGGCGCTCGATGGCGCGCACATGTGCTTCCTCGCGGCAGGCATGGGGGGCGGAACTGGAACCGGCGCTGCTCCGGTCATTGCCAAGGCGGCGCGTGATAAGGGTGTCTTGACGGTTGGCGTGGTGACTAAGCCCTTCGCCTTCGAAGGCGCGCGCCGTGCACGTTCCGCGGATGCAGGAATCCAGGAGCTTCAGCAGCACGTCGATACCTTGATCGTAATCCCGAACCAGAACCTGTTCCGGCTCGCCAATTCGGAAACGACCTTCAAGCAGGCGTTCGAAATGGCCGACGAGGTGCTTCAACAAGGGGTCCGGGGAATTACCGACCTTATGGTCATGCCCGGCCTCATCAACCTCGACTTCGCCGACGTTCGTTCAGTGATGAGCGAAATGGGCAAGGCGATGATGGGCACCGGTGAGGCCGACGGCGACAACCGTGCGATCGAAGCCGCCGAAAAGGCGATCTCGAACCCGCTGTTGGATGGCGTTTCGATGAAGGGCGCCAAGGGCGTGATCATCTCGATCACCGGCGGCGAGGACATGCGCCTGATGGAGGTCGACGAGGCGGCCAGCCACATCAAGGAACTGGTCGACCCCGATGCGAACATTATCTGGGGTTCAGCATTCAACAACGATCTGGGCGGCAAAATCCGCGTGTCCGTCGTGGCCACCGGAATCGATGCCGAAGCCGCCGCTCAGCCGACACCGGCGAAGGTTTTTACCTTCCCCGCAAGAACCACCACAGCTACGCCGGCAGCGGCAAATCGCACTCCCCCGCCGGTCGAAGCCAATGACGAGGAAGAGTCCGTCGATGCCGCCGTCACGGAAGAGGATGGCGACGAGTTGCTATTGGACGCGGACGACATCCTGACAACGCCCGTTGGCGCTCCACCGATCGCTCCGCCGCAGAATGAAGATGCCGAGGAACCGTCCGAAGCAGCTGCGGGGGGCACCTTGTTCGAGCGGATGTCGAACATTGCTCGCGGCGCCCCTAAAGCGCAGATTAGCGAAGACGAGGAAGATTACCGGCCCGAACCAATTGAAATCCCGCGCTTCCTCAACCGCCAAAACAATCAATAGACGACCGACTCCTTGACGAATAACGGGCAGTCCCCGCACCGGGCTGCCCATTCATTTATATTCTAATACAGTCGCTGCATTTGGCGGCACCTCACCGGATCACCGGCACGGTTCATCGTAAACCCCCTAGCAAGAAAGGTTTCGGCAAGATTCACTGCTACACGGGGGGTGCGATGCGGGGTCTGATTTTAACTACAGTGCGTGTGATCGGCGCATTGCTGTTCTGTGGAGCGGCGACGCTCACTGGCGAGCCTGCCGCAGCCCAGGGCAGCTATTCGCCTTATGCCGAAACCCCGGCTGGAGCGCTCGCTCGCTATGTCCGCACGCTTGCTTCCGATCCTAGCGATTTCACGGCTTTGATTGGCGCCGGCCGTTCCGCGCTTGCACTGGGCGACACTCAAGCCGCGGCGGGCTTCTTTGCACGAGCAGATGAGGTGAACCCGCGCAGCCCGCTCCCGCAAGCGGGAATGGGAGCCGTGTCGGTCGGAAATGGCGAACCTCAAGCGGCGCTGCCTTATTTCAGTCGAGCGCAGCAGCTCGGAGCGTCTGTCTCGGCGTTCGCCGTTGATCGTGGGCTTGCGTATGACCTGATGGGTCAGCAAAGCAAGGCTCAAGCCGATTATCGGACAGCGCTCAATGGACCAGACGCTGACGAAGCGCGTCGCCGCTTGGCGCTCAGCCTCGCCATCAGCGGCGATCGGGCGGGGGCGTTGCAGGCGATTGCACCTTTGACGGCGCGACGCGATGCGGCTTGCGGTCGCATAAAAGCCTTTGTCCTTGCCCTCACCGGTGATTCCGCTGGCGCCATGGTTGCCATCGATGCCGCGATGCCGGGAAGCTGGGCGAGCGTTTCTCCATTTCTGCAGCGCCTGCCGAGTCTCCAGCCAGGGCAAAAAGCAGCCGCCGTAAACCTCGGCATTTTCCCGGACGCGGGGGGCGTTGCTTACGCTTATGCGGCACCTCAGGCGAGCCGGTCGACTAGCGCCGTGTCGGGCCTTACGCGAAACACAGATCAGCTGACCGCTGTCGACGAGTTATTGCGCGCGCCTCCGCCGCCGGTGGCCGTTAAGACGTTATCGACCACGCAGCTGGCCTACGCTTCGCGCCCGACGTCGCAATCGGTGAAGCGCGAAGCTGCCCCGGCCGGTTTCAACAAGATCTGGCTGCAGCTTGCGAGCGGAACCAATGCAGATGCTTTGCCGGGTGAATTTCGCAGGATGAAGGCGCGTAACCGGGACTTGTTCGAGGGGATTCGCGGCTATGTCGCTCGTAGCCCTAACCGAGCACGTCTCGTGATCGGACCATTCCGCGGTTCGTCAGACGCCGAAATCTTCGCTGAGGATCTGGAAACCGTGGGCATAGACGCGTTCCAATGGAGCAATTCCCAGGTGGACAGGATTGTGCCACTCGCCACTGAATGAAGCTTCCCGCGGCGATTGCTGCACAGCCGTCAAGTTCTCGCGGCCGACTCCATCCCGAAATAAGCTCAAGTCCACGGGGACCGCGGGACATCTTTCAACGCGACCGTGACAGGATCATTCACTCAATCGCGTTTCGACGTCTGCGCCACAAGACGCAGGTATTTGTCGCCCCCGATGGCGATCATTTCCGGGTTCGCCTCACCCACAGCATCGAGGTTGCGCAAATTGGACGAACGATTGCACGCGCTCTCGGCCTGAATGAGGACCTAACCGAAGCTCTCTGTTTGGCTCATGACCTCGGCCATCCGCCCTTCGGTCATGGCGGAGAACATGCCTTGAATCATGCCCTGGCTGATGTCGGCGGCTTCGACCACAATGCACATACCCTGCGCATCGTCACTCGCCTCGAAACGCCCTATCCGGATTTCGACGGTCTGAACCTCAGCTGGGAGGCGCTCGAGGGGCTAGCGAAGCACAATGGTCCAGTCCCTCGGCCGACGTGGGCGATGGATGAAGCGAACTGCGAGCGAGATCTGGAACTCGACAAGTGGCCGAACCTCGAAGCTCAGGTCGCGGCAATTTCGGACGACATTGCTTACGACAATCACGACGTTGATGACGGCCTGCGCGCCGGTCTTCTTGACATCGACGAGCTGCTGGAGCTGCCGCTGATCAGACGTCTCTGGTCCAAGATCGAGGAGCGGCACCCTCAGTCCCGGCCGGAAAAGTGGCAGCGCGCGTTGGTGCGCGACATGATCGGCACGATGGTTGTCGATGTCATTGCCGAGACCGAGCGGCGAATCCATGAAGGCGGCGTACAAACCCTGCAGGAAGTTCGCGCGGCCGGTCATGCGTTGGCAGGTTTCTCCGAAGCGCTTGCTGCCGAGGAGCGGAAACTCAAACGTTTTCTCTATGACCGACTGTATGGAGCCCCGGAACTCACAGCGGTTCGCGAGGAGGCCGAGCGTGTCGTTTCAAACCTGGCGACCGCTTATCGCGACGATCCTTTGCTTCTGCCGCAAAGCTGGCGGACCGACGGCCATGAGCTGCCGCAGCCGCGCACCATCGGCGATTTCATCGCCGGAATGACAGATCGTTTCGCCATTGCACGACATGAGGAACTCGTCGGTCCGGTGAACCTGCCCGCCAATCGCTTTTGATCAAAGTTCGTTTTGGGTGCGAATGAACGCACCAAAGTGCGAGATCTGGCGCGCGCGTCGCCAATCGCAGTTTTGGACGCTCGTGATCTAGCTGCTTGAATCCGCCTTAGGCGCTAGCTGACTCATCAGTGGAACGTACACATCGAGACCAACTATGGCCGCTCGGTCACTTTACCTGGAGTCCCAACGCTCGGTCTTAGCACCTACGATTCTGCGGCGCATATACGAGACGGTCGAATGGAGTTCAGCAAAAAAAGGCCACGGCGAAGGGCTGGTCAAAGCGGACACTTCCGAAACTTTTCTGTTTGTCTGTAGAGACATAGCTGCGGCGTTAGAGTTTTGTTAACCCTATTGGCCGAAACTTCGGGGGCGCGGGCGGAAGGGCTTCGCCGCGCGAGTGGCTTCCTCCATTAGGTCGCCCCCGCACGGCTTATTTTTGATCTGCTCGCGTTCGCTGGCGAACTCCGCAGGAGACAAACCGTGCGCAGGCGAGTGTTTGATGATCCATATCTTCCAGCCGCTCTAGCGACACTCATCATCGCCGTCCTCTTTGTGATCATCGGGCTCTTGATCGGGTACTGGTGATCCACAACCGAGCCAAAGGCGCTCATAGGTGACGTGCGGGAGATGCTGCGCTAGACGCGCCCGCCAATCACCAAAGAGTTGATCCGAAATTGAGCCTCTACGCCCAATATGCCGCGCTCCTAGACGGAGTGCTTGACGATCTCGTTGCTGACAATGCGTTGCCGGCTGAGATTGATCGCAAGAACGTGACGGTCGAGTCGCCGCGCGATCCGGCGCACGGAGATCTCGCGACCAATGCCGCCATGGTGCTTGCGAAAGCCGCCGGGACCAACCCACGTGAGCTGGCGGAGGCGATCAAGCCGAAATTGGAAGCGTTTCCGCCGGTGACCTCGGTCGAGATTGCTGGACCGGGCTTCATCAATATCCGACTTAACGCCGACGCCTGGCGCGACGAGCTGCGGACGATCCTCTGTGAAGGCGAGGAATACGGTCTCTCTAGGAT
>JBKPLG010000137.1:0-18493 GCA_046731515.1 Pseudomonadota bacterium
GTATCGAGCTCATAAGCGATAAGCGCATCATAGACATGGTTGAGGCAGTCCGCCTTGGTCGTTGGACCGTCGGCGTCGACTTGGACGGGCTCTACGCGCGGATCATCGACACTGCCAATTGCGGCCGCCGTGGCAGGGTCGTTGCGATAATGTCCGACAAAGACTCGGTAATCGTCATAATCGAGACGATCGAGGGTCGACTTGAGCATTGACGCGATGACCGCGGATTCATCCCAGGCGGGGACGAAGATGGCGATGAAACCGGGATTTTTCTTGAAGACGAAATGGCTCGCGAAGGAGCGCGGATACCGGCTGTACACGGTCAGGGACCGCCAAGCCCTTCGCCGAAATAGATGAAGTCGACCAGAACGTCGTTGATCGCGATCAGCAGGAAGCCGATGCCCGCGAACAAGGCGAGCTCGGCCGCGACGCGGCTGAGAACATCGGCTAGGGCCATTGAAGGCTGGACGGCGCCTAGGCGTTGATCTGACGCTGAGATGTGCTCGGTCGGTTCATGGCAGCTTCCCCCCTTACGGCGAATCACGCAGTACCGAGCTGGCGCGGACATGGCATAACGAATGTTAAACAACAAGATTGGATAGTTTCGTCGCATTTCGCTCAATTCCCGAGTGGTGGTGAAGCGCGGCGAACCGCGCTAGCCAAGAGGCCGTGAAACGACTTTATGTCCTGTTCGCCGCCGGATCGGCATGGAGCGGCACGGCATCGGCCGACAGCGTCCTCTACGCGAAGGGAGCTTGGGCGGCGATCGATCGCGGCTCCGTGTGCGAGGCGGCGACACGCGCGCTTCGGCTGGCGGCCAAAGACAAGGTCCAGGCGCTCGCCGGCTTCTCCTTCACTCCGGATCACCGGCGCTGGGGCGAATTTTACGCGCGCCTCAGCCGGGTTTCGCGCCCGGGCTCAAGCGTGATCCTGAAGATTGGCGACCAGCCTTTCCTGCTGGTCGCGCGCGGCGATTGGGCGTGGAGCCGCGGCCCACTGCAAGAGCAAGCGATCATCGCTGCGGCGCGTAACGGGGGCGCAATGCGTATCGAGGCCCGCGACCAGGGCGGCAGCCGGTTCGTCGACCCCTATCTCCTCGATGGAGCACCGACGGCGATTGACTCGGCGGCGGCGCGTTGTGCGCTGCGCGCCGCTGGCAAAGTGCGCTGAGCTTCACTAGATAGGCCGCTCGCCATGAGTGCCGACACAGTTTTGATGCCGATTCCCGGCCCGATCGATCCCGTGCCTGTTCCGCGGCGGGTGGTTGCGCGTGCCGATGGGCGAATCGAATTGGTTGGCCTGGCGAAGGAGCAAATTCGCGCCGAGTTGGAGACGGCGGGTCTCGAACCGAGGCAGGCGAAGCTTCGCTCCAAACAGATTTGGCATTGGATCTACAACCGGGGAGTGAGCGACTTTTCGGCGATGAGCGACGTCGCCAAGCCGCAACGGTCCTGGTTTGCCGATCGATTCACGATTTCGCGGCCGCAGGTCGTTGAGGCTCAAGTCTCGTCGGACGGCACCCGCAAGTGGCTGCTGAGAACCCACGACGGGCACGATTTCGAGATGGTGTTCATCCCGGACGCGGATCGCGGAACCCTATGTGTGTCGAGCCAGGTCGGCTGCACCCTAAATTGCCGCTTTTGCGCCACTGGAACAATGCAGCTGGTGAGAAACCTCGAACCAGCGGAAATCGTCGGCCAGGTGATGCTCGCGCGAGACGCGCTCGGCGAATGGCCAAGCCAGCCCGAGGGCCGAATGCTCACCAACATCGTGATGATGGGCATGGGCGAGCCGCTGTACAATTTCGAGAATGTCCGCGACGCGCTGAAGATCGTGATGGACGGAGACGGGCTTGGCCTGTCGCGCCGTCGGATCACGCTTTCAACCAGCGGTGTGGTGCCCATGATGGCGCGTGCCGGCGAGGAGATCGGAGTCAATCTGGCCGTTTCACTGCACGCGGTGACGAAGGAAGTTCGCGACGAGATCGTGCCGTTGAATCGCAAGTATGGCATCGAGCAGTTGCTTGAAGCCTGCGCGGCTTATCCGGGCGCGAACAATGCCCGGCGAATCACGTTCGAATATGTGATGCTGAAGGGCAAGAACGACAGCGATGAGGACGCACGCGGGCTTGTTCGCCTGATCCGCAAATACAAGCTGCCGGCCAAGGTCAATCTGATTCCGTTCAATCCCTGGCCAGGGGCGCCTTACGAATGTTCGAGCGACGAACGCATCAGGGCGTTTTCGAACATCGTCTTCGAATGCGGCATCTCAGCCCCGGTGCGTACTCCGCGAGGCCGCGATATTGACGCGGCATGCGGCCAGTTGAAAACTGCGGCGGAGCGAAAGCGGAAGCGCGCCGCGGCCGCATAAGGGAGCATTCATGTCGCTGATCGGCCGGCTCGTCGACAAGCTGCTGACCAAGGGCAGCATCACATTATTGCTGCCTGGCAAGGCCCCGCAGACCATCGGCTCGGGCGGCGGCAAACATCTCACCGTGCGCTTCACGGACCGCAAGGTCGCGTTCGACATCGTGAAGAACCCGCGGCTCGGCGTCGGTGAGGCCTATATGGACGGGAGGCTGGTGATCGAGGATGGGACGATCCTCGAGCTCCTGGAGATGATCGTCGGCTCCAACCGCTGGGAGGACAAGGGCGAGGGCCGAGCGGCGCTAAGCAAGGGCAAGAACGGTATCCGCCGCTTCTTCCGTCGCAACAACCCGGTGCGCTCGCGGCGCAACGTCGCTCACCATTACGACCTCAAGGATGAACTCTACGAGCTCTTCCTCGACGAGGATAAGCAATATAGCTGCGCCTATTTTACCGACCCCAACAACAGCCTCGAGCAAGCGCAGGCGGACAAGAAGGCGCACATCGCCGCCAAGCTCGCGCTCGAACCCGGACAGCGCGTGCTGGACATCGGCTGCGGCTGGGGCGGAATGGCGCTTTACCTGCGCAGGGTCGCCGACGTCGACGTGCTCGGCGTCACTTTGTCGGAGCGGCAGCTCAGGGTCGCGCGCGAACGCGCTGCCGCGGCCGGTGTCGCGGACCGCGTGAAGTTCGAGCTGATCGATTATCGCCATCTCGACGACACGTTCGACCGCATCGTCTCGGTCGGAATGTTCGAGCATGTCGGCGCAAGGCATTACGAGGAATTCTTCGCCAAGTGCCGCCAGCTCCTGAAGCCCGACGGAGTGATGCTGCTGCACACGATCGGCAAGCTCGGCGAGATCTCGAAAGGACCCGACCCCTTTACCGACAAATGGATTTTCCCCGGCTACCACCTGCCGTCGCTGAGCCAGATGACCGCAGCCAGCGAGGGCGTCCGACTGATCTCCAGCGACGTCGAAAACCTTCGGCTGCATTATGGGCTGACGCTCCGTCACTGGCTCGACCGGGCGAGGAAGGCGCGGGCCGAAATCGAGGCGATGTACGACGACCGCTTCTTCCGCATGTGGGAATTCTATCTCGCCGGCGGGATTGTGATGTTCGAGAGCGGCGCCGCCTGCAATTACCAGCTGCAATACATCCGCGACCGCAGGGCGCTGCCGATCACGCGGGATTATATGATCGAGGCGGAGCAGCGTTACCGCAAGCTCGCGACAGGGCCGGCGGCTTCGAGGAAACCGCGCAGCTCAAGCCGCAAGAAGACCCTCGAACCTACCGCTGCGTAAATTCGGCGACGAGCGCCCGGCAAACTGCACGAAAAAAAGCACCGCGCATGGGAAACGGCGATTATCGCGGCCGGTGGACGATCAGCCCTGCGATTTCTTTCTTTACCGGATAAGCCGCGTCCATCGCGTCGGCGACGGCAGGGGTGTAGCGCTCATCAAAGCGACGGTGGCCACGCTGTCCCCAGGTGATGAAAAACGCGAATTCGCGTTTACGAATGCGTTGAATGAAGGGCCGCT
Source organism: Pseudomonadota bacterium (assembly GCA_046731515.1). Taxonomy (GTDB): domain Bacteria; phylum Pseudomonadota; class Alphaproteobacteria; order Sphingomonadales; family Sphingomonadaceae; genus Sphingomicrobium. The sequence continues at coordinate 3,908 of JBKPLG010000137.1, forward strand.
CGTCCCAATGGCCCTTGCTGGCCAGCTCGGCGAAGATCGAGGGCTCCCACAGAACCGTGCGACCGCTTCGCAGCAGAAGCACCATGTCGTCGGAAATGATGGGCTTGTCGGTGGCTTTGATCTCCTTCGACAGGGACTCGAGCTGCCTGGCGCGCATGCCATGAACATCGGTATCGTACGGCGACGTCCCGGACCTGACAGCCTGTACGGCCAGGACCAGCGGAATGACGATCGCGAACAATTTTTTGAGCTCAGCGGAGCGCACAAGCGCGCCCTCCTGGATTGCCAAGGCCGCGAAGATGCCGACCGCGAAAAACCATTCGAGGAAGTAATTGATGTTGGAACCCGTCTTGGCGATGAGCAGCATCATCGGGGTGGTGATGACCAAATAGGCTAGCGCGATGAGCATGCGCGCGTCGGCGACGTTGACCGACACGAGAGCGCCGGGCGCCCGGCGGCGCGAGCGAAACTCACTGACCCGTCGCACCACGACAAAACATGCAAGCGCGACATAGACGCCTTGAAGGATGGTCGCGTAAGCGATCGACCAGAGCCTGCTCGGGTCCATGCGGTTCACATTGTAGAGGAAGATGTGCCGATAGAAGCCGCCGTCGGTCAGCCCGCTGAGTATCGCAAGCACACAAAGTCCCAGTGCAGTGCATGCGGCAATGCCTCGCAGAGCCAACTTCGGCCGGACTGCCAGCAGCACCGAAAATACGGCAGCGGGAGCCGCGATCGACGTCTGCTTTGTGTAGACCGCCAAGACGAATAGCAGGGATGCGACATAGATCAGCCGCGGCCGTTCGAGCGCCTTGAATGATGCGACGAGCCCAAAGAGACTGAGCGCCACTGCCAGCATGTCGACGCGCATCAACTGCGCCCACACGATGACGGGCACGTAGGTGAAGGGAAGCAAGCCCGCGACACAGAAGGCCCAGCGTCGTGCGTGCCGGTCGGAGCGGCCGTCGACAAGCATGCCGGCGATCAGCGCTGAAGCCAGGGCCGCGGCCAATGTGCAGACAAAGGAAATCGCCCGGCCCGTTGCGAGCTCATCAGTCCTGAGCGCGCCGGCAGCGACCGACGTCAGAGCGTGGTAGAGCGGCGGATAGTGAAAGACGATTGCCGGGAATTGATCGATCGGCCCGTATGCCTTGGCCGTGAAAATCCATCGCATCTGTTGCCAGACGATGCCTTCGCCATAGTCGAGCTCCCAGGGAAAGCGGATCGCGGCGAGCTCCGCCTGAATAAAAAGGCCTGCACGAAAGAGGAGCGCGGCCAGCAGAACTCCAACGGCGACGCGGCCGGCAATGCCGCGAGTGTCGGACGATGACGGCGACGTGAAAGCGCTCGTTGCCATCAAGCGAGGCGCTTCCATCCGAACACAAGCCCCATGATCATGCGCGCGCCGACGGTGAAGCCGCGCCAGTTGTTGATGTTGCCTCCCTTGCTGACCCCCACGCGCTGGTGGAAGGTGATCGGGCATTCGAGAAGCACCTGGCCGTGCTCAAGCGCCGTGTCCAGGAAGTGCGCATTGAACTCGAGATTGACGGCAGGATCCAGGCGCGGAAGCAGCTTCTTCAGCGAATCGCGGCGGCAGAGCTTGTACGTCGTGCCGACATCCGTGATCGTGCTTCGACCGAGATGTTTGGCTTCGAGCAGCTTCCCGACGAATAAATTGCCATAGTACATGAAGGTGCTGAGCTGCGTGACGTAATGGCGGAGCGGCTCGACGATCCGCGTTCCGTTCACAATGTCGGCATGGGGCGCGTAGGCGAGCAGCTTTTCGACGTCATAGGCGCGGAACGTGCGGTCCCCTTCGCAGAGCACGACATAATCCGTGTCAGCGAAACGGACGGCTTCTCGCAGGCAGCGATAGACGCAGCGACCGTATCCCGGAGCCTTCTCGTTGAACGTTATGGCCCCGGCGGCCTTGGCGCGTTCGAAGGTCGCGTCGGCGCTGTTGTTGCTGACGACGATCACGCGCTCGACCAGCGGGTGCGCCAGGAAGTCCTTCACTGCTTCGCCGATGCTGTCTTCGTCATTGTAGGCGGTGAGCGCCACGGTCACTCTGCGCCTGCGGACCGGATCGTACCGTACCGGCACGGCTGGCTTCTTACGGCTCAGGAAGACAAGCAGGTCGGCGAGCGACAGGGCCATTCCGAGCACGATCGGCATGCCGCTGTACCAGACGAGCCATCGAGCGACCGGGTCCAATTGCTCGTGGAGGCCAAGCAGATAGCGCGGGAAGACGAGCAGGACGCCGGTCAAATAAGCGGTGAGACCGATAATGAAGCAAAGAATGCCGTAGAGTAAAAGCGGCGTATGCCGCGGGCGGCGTTCGGCGGCGAGCTGCTCGGTCCAATAGGCACTGTCCGGCTGCATCGTCATGGATGCGAGCTCCCCCTCCTAGAAGTGCGCCTTCGGACGCTTCATCGAACGGTCTAGGAGAAAAGCGTTAACCAAAAATGTTCAGCGCCATGCGCCGCCCGGCTCCCTCGAAGCCTCTCTGCGGCATGCCGCACAGATCACCCTTCTAGCTATCCGCTCCATTTGCCTGCTAACGGCGCGCTTCACTTCCGGTTTTCGCATTCAATGGGGCCGAATGCTTAACGCTCCGACCAACGCAACACCTTCCGGCGCCGCAACAGCAAGTTGGTGGGAAAAGCCGTGGTTTCTCGCGCTGATTGTCGCGCTCTCGGCGGTGCCGTTGCTTTACCCGGCGATCCCGCCGCTGGTTGACCTGTTCGGGCACATGGGCCGCTATCGGGTGGAGCTGGATATCGGCCACTCGCCCTGGCTCAGGCAATATTACGGTTTCCATTGGGCGTTCATCGGCAATCTCGGGGTCGATTTGCTGGTGATTCCGTTCGGTCGCCTGTTCGGCCTGGAGCCGGCGGTGAAGCTGATCGTCTTGGCGATCCCGCCACTGACGGTCGCGGGCTTTCTGTGGGTCGCGCGCGAGGTGCATGGACGCGTACCGCCGACGGCTTTGTTCGCGCTGCCGTTCGTCTACGGCTTCCCGTTCCTGTTCGGGTTCGTCAATTTCGCGCTCTCGGTGGCGCTGGCCTTCCTGGCATTCGGCCTTTGGTTGCGACTAAGCCGTCTCGGACGGACGCGCCTCAGAAGTTGGCTCTTCGTCCCAATCTCGTTGATCGTCTTCTTCACGCACACCTATGGGTGGGGCCTGCTCGGGCTGCTCTGCTTCTCGGCGGACGCGGTGCGCCTTCACGACAGCGGAAGATCGTGGTTCCGAGCCGGCTTCGAAGCCGCGCTCCATACCGCGGTCATGGCGCTTCCGATCGTGATTATGCTCGTGTGGCGAAGCGAGACTCATGGCGGGCAGACGACGGCATGGTTCGAATGGAAGCTGAAATGGCGCTGGATCTACTCTGCGCTTCGGGATCGCTGGCGCTGGTTCGACATCGGCTCGGTGGTCCTCGCCGCATTGGTGTTTGTCTACGCGCTGGTGACCACCAGGCTGACCCTTTCCCGCAACCTCGCATTCTCGGCGATCGTGCTCGCAATCTCCTTCGTCATTCTGCCGCGCATCATCTTCGGTTCCGCTTATGCCGACATGCGTCTGCTGCCCTACCTCTTTGCAGTCGCCCTTCTCGCTATCCGCTTCCGGGGCGCGACGAGCCCTCGAATGGCTCAAGTCTTGGCCGGCCTCGGGCTGCTTTTCTACGCGGGACGGATTGGGGCGACGACGACGAGCCTGGCGATCGCCGCCAACGACCAGCGGGCGAAGCTCGACGCGCTCAACCTCGTGCAGCGCGGCGCTCGCGTCGTGACGCTTACCGGCATGCCGTGCAGAGATTACTGGCCGCTGCTTCGGAACAGCCACCTCGGGGCAATGGTCATCGTCCGCCGCGACGGCTTCTCCAACGACCAATGGCTGATGGAGGGGCTCAACCTTCTCGACCTCAAATATATGCGCGCGGGCTATTACTCTGCCGACCCGTCACAGCTGGTTCGACCGAACGGCTGCTATGAACCGTTGCACCGCACGATCGATCAGTCGCTCGCCGGCCTCCCGCGCCGCGATTTCGACTATCTCTGGCTGGTCGACGTTCCGCCCCATGACGCGGCTCTGATCGCGGGAATGCGACCCGTCTGGCGCGGACCCGGTTCGATCCTCTATCGGTTGCAGCCATGACCGCGCTTTCCATTGTCGTGCCTTGCTTCAACGAAGAAGCCTGCCTCCAAACGCTTTACGAGCGCCTGGGGAAGGCAGCGCGGAACGCCGCGGGCGAAAACTATGAAATTGTTCTGGTCAATGATGGTTCACGCGACGGGAGCTGGGCGATCATGCGGCGGCTTACCGCGAATGACCCGCGGGTGACCGCGATCAATCTGTCCCGCAACCATGGCCATCAGCTCGCGCTGACGGCTGGATTAGACCTCTGTCGCGGTGCGCATGTGCTGATCATCGATGCGGATCTTCAGGACCCGCCCGAACTCCTTTCCGACATGCTCCTTACGATGCGTGAGCAGGACGCCGATGTCGTCTATGGCGTGCGCAAGAGCCGCGCTGGCGACACCGCGTTCAAACGCGCGACGGCTCATGGCTTTTATCGGTTGTTATCGCGTGCAACCGAAGTTGATATTCCGCTCGATGCGGGCGATTTCCGGCTGATGAGCCGCCGCGCACTCGACGCGCTTCTCGCGATGCCCGAACAGGCGCGCTTCATCCGAGGGATGGTTGCCTGGATTGGGTTCCGGCAGGTACCCTTCGCCTACGATCGCGCCGAACGCTTTGCCGGCGAGACCAAATATCCGCTCGGTAAGATGATACGTTTCGCGTTCGATGCTCTGACCGGTTTCTCGTCGGCACCACTCAAGCTGGCCAGCCATGCGGGGCTGTGGCTCGCGCTCGGGTCGGTGCTCCTCATTCTCTACATCGCTTATGCCTGGCTCGCCGGAGAGAGCATTCAGGGCTGGACGTCGCTCATGCTGGTTGTCGTGATCCTGGGCGCTGTCCAGATGTTCGTGCTCGCGCTGATGGGCGAATATATCGGGCGGCTTTACAACGAGGCGAAACAGCGTCCGCTTTACATCGTCCAGGAAGTCCTGGGCGGAGAGCGCGGCGATGCGCGGCTAGGCTATATCGCCGAAGCCACAGCGAATAATGACAAACCAGGAGGCAAAGGCAAGCGCCCAACCAAATGACGTTCCGCCGCAAAGATGCTCTCAAGCGTTGCGTTGATCGGGCTGGGCGGAAGCGTGAGATCCGCCTCGTCTTTCCCGCGCAGCTTTGATGTTAGCCGCTCGGCGACCGCGAGGGGAAACAGCAGACTGTTGAAATAGCCAATGGCGTCGAGCCGGAGCGCCGAGGTTGCAATCAGACGCTTAAGGCCACCCTTCGAATAGCGGCGCTTGTGATGATTCACGACGTCGTGCGCGGACCACATCCATTGGTGCGCGGGGACGGTCATCACCAGCTTGCCGCCTGGCTTCAGTCGCGAAGCAATCGAAGCAAGCGCCGCACGGTGGTCGTCGATGTGCTCGACAACATCGAATGCTCCGATCAGATCGTAATGATGCTCCGGCACATCGACCAAATCCGGAAGCGGCGAACTCATTACGTGGCGTCCAAGCCTCTTTTCCGCCACCGAGCGCACCTCTTCGTCGAGCTCAAGCGCATCGACGTGACCGAATTCCTCCAGCATCGCGAGATTGTGTCCGGTGCCGCAGCCGATTTCGAGAATGTTCGCATTTCGCGGGGGACGGGCAAGCCGCCGAATGAGGGCCGCGAGGACGGGGCGGCGTGCGCGATACCACCAGTGGCGCTTATCGAGGTCCGCCATAGTCTCATACACAATCCGCTCCATCAGCGGAAAACCCATTGGCGATTGAGCAGGAAAGTGGCCAAGGGCGTGACGAAGATTGCCGGAATGAGGGGCCACCAGGTCGGCCCGTGAAGCGGGCCGGTCAGAATCCAAGTGAAGGCTTCATTCATCAGAAGGCCGGATCCCTGAACGAGCAGGAATTTGATTTTCATCCGGCGGTCTTCGCGCCTGCCGTGGCCCCTGAAACTCCAGCGGCTGTGGAGGATGAAGCCGATCGTTACCGCGACGAGGAATGCGATGAGGACCGCCAGGACAGGCGCCATGACGTAGGTCGCTAGGTACCAGTAAATCGCGGAGTAGACGCCCGCCAGGGAGAAGCCGACGATTGCGAAGCGGACCAGCTGACCGAAGGTTTCGTTACTGACGTTTAATCTGGTGGCCATTCCCCGGCTGCTTGCCGTTTCGAGTTCAGCAGCTACAGCCCGAAAAATGCTGCAAAGCAAGGTCGAGGAGTGGGAACGGCGCGCGCCGGAGCTGATCGAGCGCCATTGGAAGTCGCTGGTCATCCTCGTCTGGCTCGGATTTTGCGCATGGTTCGTCTTCTCGAGATGGAGCGACATCCGCTTCTTCAACCTCGGCGACACCGACGACAACATGCGGATCATGCAGGTCCGCGCCCTGCTTCATGGCCAGGGCTGGTTCGACCTTCGCCAGTATCGGCTCAATCCCCCGGTCGGAGCGAACATCCATTGGTCCCGCCTCGTCGACCTGCCGATCGCTGGGCTGATCCTGGCGCTTCGGCCGATCCTCGGCGGAGCGGCGGCCGAGCGCTGGGCCGTCGCGATCGCGCCAATGCTGCCATATCTGCTTCTGATGTGGTCGGTCGCATTGACCGCACGGCGCCTGATCAACCCACGCGCCTATCCGCTCGCACTGCTTGCCGTCTTCTTCGCCGGCTCAACCAACGGCATGTTCATGCCGGAGCGCATCGACCACCACGGTTGGCAGCTCGCGTTCCTCAGCCTTGGCGTAGCAGCGATCGCAGATCCGAAGCGCCTGCGTGGTGGGGTGACTCTCGGGCTCGCAACCGCCCTCTCGCTCGCCATCGGGCTCGAGATGATGATCTATTTTGCCATCGCTGCCGCGGCGATGGTGGGCTTCTGGGTGATCGACCGGAACGAGCGCGAGCGCCTTGGCGCCTATGCGGTTTCGTTGGGAGGCGGCACTGCGGCGGCGTTCCTGATCTTCACGTCCTATGCGAACCGTTCGCCGGTATGCGACGCGCTGTCGCCGGTATGGCTATCCGATGCCCTTCTCGGCGGCGGGCTCATGTTTGCGCTCAACTGGCTTTCGCCCGCTGATTGGAAACGCCGCTTGGCGCTTGCCGTGTTGGTGGCCCTAGTGATGGCTGCTTTTCATGCATTGACCTGGCCGCATTGCATTCATCGTCTCGAGGGCGTCTCCCCCGAGGTGGAGGAGCTTTGGCTCAGTCATGTGCGCGAAGCTCGACCCATTTATCGCCACGGCTGGAGGATTGCCTCGCTGGTCCTCGCATTGCCCGTTACGGGAGCGATCGGCTGGGGGCTCCTCGCTTGGATTCGGCGCGCCGAGTCCGACCTCATCCGCCGAATCGTCGGTGCCGCAGCACCCGGGCTGGCCGCCACGATCCTGCTTTTCTGGCAAACCCGCACCGGACCCGCCGCGCAGATGATGGCAACCGTCGGAGCAGCGGCGCTGGTCTGGTTCCTGTTCCCAACAGTCTGGAAAGCGAAATGGTCCCCGGCGCGAGTGCTTGGTTCGGTCCTGGTCGTGCTGGCTGGCGCTGGAGCGGCGGTTCCGCTCATCGTCGACTTCATCCCTCAAGAGAAGACGACACCGCAGCAGGTAGCGATCGGTCGCGCCAACCGGCTCTGCAACTCGATGTGGGGGCTGCGTCCAGTTGCGTTGCAGCCCAAGGGACGGGTGTTCACGTTCGTTGATCTGGGGCCGCGGCTGATAGCGGTCACACACCATGATTCCGTGATCGGGCCTTATCATCGCAACGGCGAGCAGATTGCTGACGTCATGAATGCCTTTCGCGGAAGCGAGGCGCAGGCCCATACAATCATGCGCAAGTACCGATCCGATTATTTGCTGATCTGCCCGTACAGCTCGACCACGACCATCTTTATGTCGGAGACGCCGAAAGGCTTTTACGGACAGCTTCAGCGCGGCCAGGTCCCCAAATGGCTCGCACCCGTTGAACTGCCCAAGGATTCGCCGTTCAGAATGTGGCGACTGACCGCCTAAGCGAGATTGGGGAAGCTTTGCTTTAGTCCGTCAATCACGAATTGCGACGCAAGCGCGGCCAGGATGACGCCGAGGATCCGCGTGATCACGCTTTCGACCTTTTCGCCGATCAGACGAAGCAATGGACCAGCCGCGAGCAACGTCACAAGTGTCATCAGCATGACCACAGTGATGGCCGCGAGGACGACAGCGATGTGAAGCGGGGTTTCGGCGCGCGACACCCAGAGCATCGCGCTCGCGATCGATCCGGGGCCGGCAATCATCGGCATCGCCATAGGGAAGACGCTGATGTCCTCAGCCCGGGGCGTGCCCTCGATCGAATCGGCTCGGCGCTCCCGGCGTTCCGTGCGCCGCTCGAAGACCATCTCGACGGCGATGTAGAATAATAGGACTCCGCCCGCGATGCGGAAGCTCGCGAGGCTGATTCCGAGCGCCTCGAGCATCGGTCTTCCGAGGAGTGCGAAGAATATCAGGATCACCCAGGCGATCACGCAGGAGCGGATGGCCATCGACCGGCGGTCTGAGACCGTCGCGCCGCGAGTGAGGCTGGCGAAGATGGGTGCGCAGCCCGGCGGGTCGACGATCACTAAAAAGGTGACCAAGGCCGAGCTGAAGAGCTCGATCACGGCGCCGGGACGTCGTTGTAGAGGACCTGAGCATAGCGCATGCCGTTCCACTGGAAGACGCGGAAGCGACGGGCGCCGCTCTTCTCGACCTTCCAGTCCCACCCCAGCGTCTTGTCCGCCGACTGGCCGCGGCCATTGTCCTCCGGGGTCGTGCGAGCTTGTTTGGGCGTAAGTGGCGGCGGTGGAATGACCGGTGCACCCGGCGCCTTTCCGCGGCAGGTCGCGCGGTGGACCTGCGGCTTGGGCACTTTCGGAAGCGGCCCTTTCAGGCTGTCGCCGCCGTCATAGACCCAGCGCCACTCAGCGCCGGCGCGTTGCCAAACCGTCGTAAAATAGCCGTGACTTTTGTCCGGCCGGATCCACGGGCCGGTGTTCACGGCGGTGCGCCCATCGCAGGAGATCCAGCTGTGGGCCGGCCACCAGCGCACCGATTTGGGTGGGTCCTTCTTGTCCTTCAGCAGCTCACGCACCCAAACGGCCTGCGGATCGAACATCACTGCGTCATGATCCGCATACTTGCGGAAGGCGGTCCACTGGCCGATGCGCTGCGCATCGCGCGCAAACGCATATTCGACTTCGATCGCTGTTGGAACGGATGCGGCAGCGAGAACAAAGGCGGCGATCATAATCCCTCCGGGTCTTTAAGGCCGGTGCGGCGGTGCGCGGCGATCAATGTATTGCGCATCAACATGGCGATTGTCATCGGACCGACGCCGCCGGGAACGGGTGTAATCGCTCCGGCGACCTCGGCCGCTTCATCATAGGCGACGTCGCCGACGAGCCGGTCCTTGCCGTCGTCCGTGGACACTCGATTGATGCCGACGTCGATCACAGTCGCTCCGGGCTTGATCCAGTCGCCTCGAACCATCTCCGGCCTGCCGGCTGCCGCCACGAGGATATCGGCGCGCCTCACGACTTCGGGAAGATCGCGAGTGCGTGAATGAGCGATCGTCACTGTCGCGCTCTCGCCGAGCAGCAGCATGGCCATCGGCTTGCCGACAATGTTTGAACGGCCGATCACGACCGCATTTAGCCCTTCGATACTGCCCAACTCGGACTTCAGAAGATGCAGGCAACCGAGCGGCGTGCAAGGTACGAGCGCAGCGGACCCTGTCGCAAGCAAACCAGCGTTGATGACGTTGAAGCCGTCGACGTCTTTGGAAGGCTCGATGTTCGCGATCACCTGCGCCGCATCGATCTGGCGCGGCAGCGGCAGCTGGACAAGGATGCCATCGACCCGCTCATCCGTGTTGAGGTCGGCAATGAGGTCGAGCAGCTCCCCTTCTAAAGTCGTGTGGGGCAGGATGTGAGCGAAGCTCGCCATGCCGGTTTCGGCAGTCGCACGGTTCTTTGAGCGGACATAGACGGCGCTGGCCTGATCCTCGCCCACCAGCACGGTCGCGAGGCCTGGCGGGCGTCCGACCTGACGCTCGAACTCGGTGACACCGGCAGCGACCCTCTGCCGGATCGCTAGGGCAGCCGCTTTCCCATCGATCCGCTTTGCCGTCATCCGCCGAAATAATATTGCGTGACGACGCCCGCTAGCAGCCGCTTGATCACCTGGATCAATATGAGGACCACTAACGGTGAGAAATCGATCCCGCCAAAGTCCGGCAAGAGCCGGCGAATTGGGCGGTAAAGCGGCGCTGTGATCCGTTCGAGAGCGACGACGAATGCACGCACGCCGCCGGAGTGGACGTTGAGCACGTTGAAGGCGAGCAGCCAGCTGAGGACGACCTGGCCGATGATAATCCAGGTGACGACGCTGAGCAGCAGGTCGGCAATACTGACGAGGGCGGCAAGCATGGGGCCTCGCTTAGCCGCGCCGCAGCGAGCGGGCAATCAGGGGGCGAAACGCTCGGGTTCGGCGACGGCGAGGATCTCGGCGAAGTCTCCGGAAGAGTCCGACCATTCCGCGACCGGGGTCCAGCCGCCCGCGAGAAGCAGCAACCGCCCTCCGCGGCGTCCGTATTTGTGACTGTTCTCGGTGTGGATGGTCTCTCCCGCCCCAAAACGGAAACTTTGACCCGAGATCTGGAATTGGACGTCGCGCATCGCGACGAGGTGCATTTCTATGCGCGAAAGAATGTCATTCCACCGCGCTTCATGCCGGAAGGCGTCGAGGGGGATGTCTCCGTCTAGCTCGCGATTGATCCGGACAAGGAGATTGAGGTCGAACTCTGCGGTGACTCCCTGGGGATCATCGTAAGCAGCGATCAGCCGTTCGACCGACTTCACCCGGTCCATTCCGATCAGCAGATAAGCGCCGGCTCCGAGCAGGGCGCGGAACTGGCGCAACAGATCGGTCGCGCTCCAAGGCACGAAATTGCCTATGGTCGACCCAGGGAAGAAGCCGAGCTTGGGCAGGCTCTCGATTTCCTTGGGCAAGGCAAAGGACCGCGCAAAATCTGCGACGACCGGAATAACCCTGAGCCAGGGCAGGCGCTGCTGGAGCTCGCTCGCGCTCTGCTCGAGATAATCACCCGAGATATCGACGGGCACATAAGCGGCAGGCGCGATGGCATCGAGCAGGATTGGAGTCTTGGTTGCTGAACCTGCACCAAACTCGACGACGGCCGTTCGGCGCGGCACACGCGCAGCGACGTCGGGCATGATGTCTTGGAGTAACGCGGTTTCGGTTCGCGTGGGATAGTAAGACGGCAGACGAGTGATGTCGTCGAACAGCTCCGACCCGCGCCGGTCGTAGAGCCAGCGCGCGGGAATGGCAGGCACCGGGGCGGATAGACCCGTGAGCACGTCGTCGCGGAAGGCGCGGGTTTGTTGATCAAGCGTCGCGAGCAAGGCGCATCCCCGTAAATTGCCAACGTGCATGCGGCGGGAAGAAGTTGCGATAGGATGCGCGGCTGTGTCCGCGAGGTGTCGCGCAACTTGCGCCCTTCAGCACCAGCTGCCCGCTCATGAACTTGCCGTTATATTCGCCGACCGCGCCGTCGGCGGGAGCGAAGCCGGGATAGGGCGCGAAGGCACTTTGCGTCCATTCCCAGACATCTCCGAACATGCCGCCGCCGGGGCGGGGCACAATTGCGGCCGCTTCGGCGAGCTGGTTGCCAAGAGATGGGTCCGCCGATGCTGCGAAATCTTCCCATTCGGCCTCGGTTGGAAGCCGTCCGCCGGCCCAGCGCGCGAATGCATCGGCTTCATAATGGCTGATATGCGCTACCGGGGCCCCCCAATCGATTTCGCGCCGTCCGCCAAGCGTGAACTCCGTGCTTTCCTCGCGCCAATAGAGCGGGCCTGAAATCCCCTCGCGTTGGACCCAATCCCATCCATCCGACAGCCACAAAACCGGGTTCTGGTAGCCGCCGTCGTTGACGAACTCGCGCCATTCGCTGTTGGTGACGCGGCGACCGGCGAGCTCGTGAGCGCAAAGAAACACCCGATGCCGAGGTCGTTCGCTGTCGAACGCAAAATCAGAGTCAGTCGCCCCGACTTCGACGATCCCCTCGCGCCCCCGATGATAGGTCAGGGGCTCGACTGCGAAGCAGGCGGGCGCAGGCAGCTCGCCATAGGCGGGTTCGATCGGATTTTCGGCAAAGGTCGCAAGGATGTCGGTGAGGAACAGCTCCTGATGCTGTTGTTCGTGATTGATGCCGAGCTCGATCAGGTCGAGCGCGGCCGTTGGGAGCGACGGCAGAATCCGCTCAAGAGCCTCGTCGACATAAGCGCGGTAAGATCGCACCTCTTCCAGCGACGGACGGCTGATCATTCCGCGGCGGGGGCGCGCGTGCCGCGAACCTTCTGCTTCGTAATAGCTGTTGAAGAGGAAGGCATAGCGCTCGTCAAAGACCTGGTAGCCGCGGACATGATCGCGCAGCACGAACGTCTCGAAGAACCAGGTGGTGTGCGCCAAGTGCCATTTCGCCGGCGAGGCGTCGGGGAACGGCTGGATGGCCGCGTCGGCGTCGCTCAGCGGCTCGGCGAGATCAAGCGTCAGCCTGCGGGTGGCAGACAGCCTCTCGCTAAGTTTCTTCGGCCCGGTTTCCGAATCTGCCCTGGCCATGGCCGTCCCCTGCCACGAAGAAGAGACCGGATAAAGTCAGAAGTTCGCCAAATGTTCCATTCTTGCGGCTATTCGTCCCGCGTAGCGCCCGGCTGCCAGAGAACATCGCCGCCCTCAACCGCCGCGACATAACGCGCCGCGACGAACAGGAGGTCCGACAGCCGATTGAGATAGGAGAGAAGCCGCGGATTGAGCGGCTCGCTCACGTTCAGCGCGACGGCCGCGCGCTCAGCGCGACGGACCACCGTTCGGGCCAAATGCAGGCTCGCCACGGCTTGCGAGCCGCCTGGAAGGATGAAACTCCGCAGCGGCTTAAGACCTGCGTTCATCGCGTCAATCTCGGTTTCGAGCCGCTCGACCTGGCTTTCGACAATTCTCAAGCCCGCCCCAAACTCTCCCGGCGTCGCAATGTCCGCGCCGAGATCGAACAAGTCGTTCTGAACGCTTAAAAGATATTCGGAAAGCACTCCAGGCACGAGCGTCGCGATTGCGACTCCAATCGCCGCATTGGCCTCATCGACTTCGCCGATGGCCGCCATGCGGAGGCTCGACTTGCTGACCCGACTGCCATCGACCAGGCCCGCGCTACCGCCATCACCCGTTCGCGTGTAGATCTTGTTGAGCCTGACCAAACGCGACGCCCTATTGGCCCGAAGAGCCCGCGACGAACAGGATTAGGATGACGATGACGATCGCCAGCGCCTGGAAAAGGACACGGCGGCGCATCCATGTCTGCGATTGCTGACCGGTCAGATCCTTTCCCGAGGCCATGGCGATAACCCCGCGGATCAGCACATAGGCCGTCGCCCCCATAGCCAGCACCAGCAAGATGAGCAGGGCGGTCCGCATCGCCTCGCCTTAGGCGTCCAGAAATGTGAAACCAAGGGGCAGGCGGCCTTCCGCAAGGTCGCGAGCGAGAAGGTGGCCGTCGACGCCCTCCCCGCGCATCGCTGCAAGCGTCGGCGCCTTGTCGCGCTTGGCGAGGCGGCGGCCGTCCGAATGCGCGACCAAATGGTGATGGAGATAGGTTGGCTCTGGTAGGCGGAGCAGCTCCTGCAGGAGCCGCTGGATGGGGGTGGATGATCGCAGGTCAGCCGCCCGAATGACGAGGCTCACGCCGCTTGTCGCATCGTCGACGACGCATGCGAGGTGGTAGGCGGCGGGCGCGTCCTTCCGCGCCAGGATGGAGTCGTCGAAGTCGTCGGGTCCGGTTGTGAAGCTTTTGCCGTGCATTTCCATCCACATTGGAAACCCGGCAATCTCCAGCGCCTTGACGGAATCAAGCCGCCAGCAGTGCGGCATCCCCGAGCGCCGCTCCGGATCGTCAGGAAGCGTCCGGCAAGTGCCCGGATAACGGGCGATCGCACCATGCGGCGCTTCGAGGGCAGCTGTGATGTCGGCACGGGTGCAGAAACAAGCGTAGACCAGGCCTTGTGCCTGCAAATGTTCGAGCGCTTCCTCGTAAACGGCGCTGCGCCGCGACTGAACGAGCACCGGCTCGTGCCACTTGAGGCCGAGCCAATTAAGGTCTTCGTAAATTCCGTCGACGAATTCCGGCCGGCTGCGCGTCTGGTCCAGATCCTCGAGGCGCAGCAGGAACTTTCCGCCGCTTTCCTGCGTCTGCGCATGGCCAATGACCGCGCTATATGCGTGCCCAAGGTGCAACCGACCGGTCGGCGAGGGAGCAAATCGAGTCACGAGCATGGCAAGTGTTGCGGAAAGGACTCTTGACGCTGAGTCACTGAAAATGCTGTCATAGGCATGTCACGCCGGGTTGGCATCCGGCGGGCAACAAGGGAAGACGGGCCGTGCGCCCTCTCCTCCTTGCGTGCGACGAGGCCGGGGAGCTGGAGTTCGGACC
>JBKPLG010000138.1:0-13553 GCA_046731515.1 Pseudomonadota bacterium
GTGCACATTCTCGGACGCACGCAGGACAATCCAGTCGAGCGACAACTCGAGCAGAAAGCTGCGCGCCTGAATTTGCACTTCGGTCTGCTGCGGATTCGCGCCGACCTCGACGCGGTGCTGTTGAACGTCGTTCATTGGTCCCCGGAATCAAAACCCACTATGCCCATGGCTGAAAATCGCGCCTCTACACTTAAAAAACTAATTTTGTTAAGGAGTTAGCTTGATGTACCGAACACCCGGTCGAAAATCACATCGATATGTTTGAAGTGATAATCGAGGTCGAAGAGGGCGTCGAGTTGCCCAGTCGAAAGCCTTTGCGAAATCTCCGGATCCGCCTTCAACAGATCGAGCAACGATAGCTCTCCATTCGACTCCCACACTTTCATCGCGTTGCTCTGAACGAGTGCATAGGATTCCTCGCGACTGAGTCCCGCCTGAGTAAGCGCCAGCAGAACCCGTTGCGAGTGAACTAAGCCCCCCATGCGGTTGAGGTTCGTCTGCATGCGCTCCGGATAGACGACGAGCTTGTCAATGACGCTCGTCACCCGCGCCAGCGCAAAATCCAGAGTAATCGTCGCATCGGGCCCGATGAATCGCTCCACGGAAGAATGCGAAATGTCCCGCTCATGCCACAGCGCGACATTCTCCAATGCCGGGGTCACGTAACCGCGAACCATGCGCGCAAGGCCCGTCAAGTTCTCGGTCAGCACCGGATTGCGCTTGTGAGGCATGGCCGAACTGCCCTTCTGGCCGGGCGAAAAATATTCCTCCGCCTCAAGCACTTCGGTGCGCTGCAAATGACGTATCTCAATCGCCAGCCGCTCGATCGAGGAGGCGATCACGCCGAGCGTGGCGAAATATTGGGCGTGTCGGTCGCGGGGAATCACTTGTGTCGAGACGGGCTCGGCGATGAGACCCAGCTCGCCGGCGACATGCTCTTCCACCTGGGGCGGGATGTTCGCGAAGGTCCCGACGGCGCCGGAAATCGCGCAAGTCGCGACACCGTCGCGCGCCGCAACTAGCCGCTCCCGGTTGCGCGCGAATTCAGCATAAGCTTGTGCAAGCTTTAGCCCGAAAGTGGTCGGCTCTGCGTGGATGCCATGACTGCGGCCGATGGTCGGCGTCAATTTGTGCTCGAACGCGCGGCGCTTCAGGACATCGAGGAGTTCATCGATATCGCGGATCAGCAGATCCCCTGACAGCTTCAGCTGCACCGCAAGCGCCGTGTCGAGTACGTCGGAGCTGGTCATGCCCTGGTGCAGCCAGCGCCGCTCGGGTCCCAACTTCTCTCCAGCCCAGGTCAGGAAAGCGATGACATCATGTTTGGTGACCGCTTCGATCCTGTCGATGGCCTCGATGTCGATTTTGCCGAGCGCGTCGCGGTCGTAGGCATCGCGGATCGTCCGCGCGTCCTCGGCCGGGATCATCCCGATTTTCCCCATTGCTTCGGCCGCGAACACTTCAATCTGCCACCAGATCCGGTAGCGGTTTTCCGGCGACCAGATGGCCGTCATTTCAGGGCGCGAATAGCGGGGAACCATGCCGAGGCGGCTAGCAGAGCCGTTCCGATGCTTCAAATGGGTGCTTCGGGCAAACCGGGCCGCGAGATCGGAATCCGCGATCGCGAATTTGATGTCCGCAACGGGTCGAAATCCGACGTCCTAATTGCGCTCATCCGGAGCGAGCATGCTTGATTTTTCGTTAACTATCAAAGGTTTGCCGCAGTCTCGACTTAGGTTAGTTTAGTTCGTGGAGTCACCGCAAGGGAGGCCGACCAAGTGGGAAACTTCCTAAGGAGTATCCTCGTCGAGGATGAAAGCGGCGCTCAGCTGATGCTCTATGAGTATCAGGATCGCAGGCCGGTCTTTAATTTCATGCGCAAGGCACGGCGTGTGGAGCTCGGTACCGGCGAGCGCGTCGAATGCGTGGACGCTAACACGTTCGTGATTGTCGAAACCGGAGAAAGCCTGAAGCGGGTTAAGTGAGCCATCCACCAGCAATCCGCCTCGGCTTAACGCTAACGGCGTGCGATAATAGAAAAACACGGCACAGAGACTCCGTTGGCGTTTCAAAACCTGTGGAGTGGTAGTGTGGACCTGTATTATTCGTCCGAGGGGCGGGAGATCGAAGAAAGCACGACGGAGGAGGCTAGGACGTTGTTCCCGTGGCGCGAGCCGGGGACGGATGATGTCGATGCTCCGAAGGTGAATCCGACTATGGCTCTAGCGATGACTGCGCGCGAGGTCGGCTGGCACCGTCGCCAGGACTGAATGCATCCCAAAGCCTCAAACCTGCGGTGTCCGTAATGGGTGAAAAGCGGACATTTGATGCGAGTTAGGCGGCCGACAAAGCTCCGCGGTAGATATGGTCCTCCAAAGTCCGACCCGCCCCGCGTGCAACGCATGTCAACGGATCATCGGCGACGTGGACGGGCAGGCCTGTCTCGTCGGCCAGAACCGCGCTGATTTCCCGTAGCAGTGAGCCGCCCCCCGTCATCATGACTCCCTGGTCGATCACATCGGCCGCGATTTCGGGACGTGTGTTCTCGAGCGCGGCCCGGACGAGATCGACAATGTGGCTGACAGGCTCCATCAGTGCTTCGGCGATCTGAACCTGATTCAGTGAGATTTCGGCGGGGACTCCGCGCCCGACGTCGCGTCCCCGAACATAGGTGGTCAGCCCTGTCCCGTCCGATGGACGCCTTGCGACGCCGATTTCCAGCTTAACTCGTTCAGCCGTGCCTTCGCCGATCATCAAATTGTAGTTGCGGCGGACGTAAGAGATAATCGCTTCGTCCATCCGGTCGCCGCCGACGCGTGCCGAGCGGCAGTAAGTGAGTCCTTGGAGCGAGATGACGCCGACCTCGGTTGTGCCGCCACCGATGTCGACCACAACCGAGCCGACGGGCTCAGCAACCGGAAGTCCGGCACCGATCGCTGCCGCCATAGGTTCTTCTAGAAGCGACACCGTGTCCGCACCCGCCTTAGCCACTGCCTGGCGGATCGCGCGTCTTTCAACCGGTGTCGCTCCCGAGGGAATGCAGATCACGACCTCCGGCCCGCGTGAGAAGCGGCTGGGGCCGCCGTGAGCCTTCCGGATGAAGTGCTTGATCATGTCCTCAGCAACTTCGAGGTCGGCTACGACCCCGCTGCGCAATGGACGGATAGTCTGGACGTTATGCGGCGTTTTCCCCATCATCAGCTTGGCATCGTCCCCGACCGCACGTACGCGCCGGACGCCCTTGCTGGAGGTCTCCATGGCGACGACGGACGGTTCATTGAGAACGATTCCATTGCCGCGCACGTAAACGACCGTGTTCGCGGTGCCGAGGTCAAGCGCAATATCCCTCGGGGAGAAGTTGAACAAGGAACGCACGTGGCCGGCCCCCTCAACCGTGGATTGAGTGGACTGTAGGCTGTTGTTTTTGCGGCGTCCCAAATTGTTTCGCTGGCGGCTCAGCGGCGCTCCTGGAGGGCCGCAATGGGTGGAGAAGGGCAGAAAGGTGAACCCGCCGCCGCTAGATCAACCCCATTGCCCGCATGCTCGTTCGGCCATGCGCACCAACGATCACATGGTCGTGCACGGTCACCTTCATATGTCGGCCCGCCTCGACGAGATCGCGAGTCAGTCGAATGTCCTGCTGGCTGGGGCTCGGATCGCCGCTCGGATGATTGTGGACGATGATGAGCGCGGTCGCGCCAAGCGCGATGGCGCGAGCGATCACCTCCCGTACGTGAACAGACGCTTCGTCGACGGAACCCTGCCACAGGGCTTCGTTTGCGATCAGCAGGTTTTTCGAATTGAGGAACAGAATTCGGACTTCCTCTACACGGGAATGCGCCATTGCTGCGTGAAGATAGTCACCGAGCGCTTCCCAGCTCGACAGAATGGGGCGACCCTCGACGCGCGTTTCGAGGAGTCGAAGTGCCGTCGCTTCGGCAATCTTCAGGGCGGCGATCGTCGGATCGGTCAATCCCTCGTTGCGCAGAGTGTCAGCGTTGGCCGAAAGTAGCGGTCCGATGCCGCCGAAACCGTGCACAAGGCGCTTGGCAAGCGGTTTCGTATCGACACGCGGGATTGTCAGCGCGAGCAGATATTCGATTAGCTCGTAATCATGGAAACCTGCGGGACCAACTTCAAGCAGCCGCTTGCGCAACCGCGCGCGATGCCCGCTCGAATCCGTTTCATCCGGCGAAGTTACGCGCTCGTCCATGCCGCTCCTTTTGTGCGACTGTCCGAGCGAGCCGCACTAATCACACTTGCCGCCCGCTTGGAAGCGGTCATGCCGCGGCTGGAACGGTCGAGCGGTGCGTGGGTTAGTAAGGCCCATGGCGGAAGGGCAGAGTGGAGAAGCGGCCGCTGGCGTGAATGAAGGAAGCCATGCAGTGATCAGAGTGCGCCGGCGCTCATGGGCCCGCGTCGCGACCTTCGTCGGTTTTGGACTGATTGCGGCCTTGCTCGTCGCCATCGCTGTGGCGTGGGTCGAGAGGCGATCGATCGCGACGCATTTCCTCAAACGCGAGTTCGAGCGGCGCGGAGTGCATGCGAGCTACCATCTGGATCGGGTAGGCCTGAGGACCCAACAGGTTACCAATCTCATGATCGGCGATCCCAGGCGGCCGGACATCGTCGCGCGCTTCGCTCAGATTCAAGTGCGCCTGAAGCTTGACGGCAGTTTCGAGGTTTACCGCATCGTTGCGCGTGGGGTTCGGCTGCGCGGAAAGGTCGTGAATGGCAAGGTCAGTTGGGGGCAAATCGACCGGTTGCTGCCCCCGCCCACCATAAAGCCGTTCGCTCTTCCCGAATTCGTCCTCGACATCGCCGATAGTAGCATCTCGCTCGCGACGCCTTTCGGGCCAGTCGGGATTGCCGCTCAAGGCAATGGCAAGCTCAGCGGTGGGTTTAAAGGACGGCTCGCGATCGCCAGCCGTCAACTGGTTCCCGGTAGATGCGCGGCAATGAATCTCCGCGCGAACGTCGCAGTCGCGGTGGTGGCCCGGCGCCCGCAAGTGGAAGGCCCGGTCACGTTGGGCCGTTTTGCTTGTCCCGCCAGCCGTTTTGAAGTCGCGGAACCGCGCTTCGACACCAGGACCAGTTTCAATGAGTCCTTCACCAGCATTGATGGCGGCGGGCGCATGGCCATTTCGGTGCTGAACGCCGGAGCGAACGGTCTCGCGAACTTTGTCGGCGATCTGACCTACAAAGGTTCGCTTCAGCGGGTCGACGGCATGGTGCAGCTTTCTGCCCAGAGGTCTCGGCTCGCCACGATCTATGCCGATCGGACGAGGCTAAGGGGCGCTTACCACCTTGGCCTTCGCTCCGGCACGTTTGCCATGGTGGGCAACTTTGGCGCGACCAGCGCTGCGCTCGATCCGTCCATGATCGCGGGCGTTACAGAGCCGCTCGCAGCCGCGGCCAAGACTCCCATCGGTCCAATCGCCGGCAACATCGGCAATTCGATCAGCCGGACGGCGCGCAGCTTCAACGTCGACGGCACGATTCGGCTGGTGAACTTTCCCGGCGGAGGAGCCGTGCGCATAGACGGCGCCGACATCCAGGGTCCGAGTGGCGCTCGTGCGCGGGTCTCGGAAGGCACGGGAGTGACCTATTATTGGCCCGCCAACGTGCTGCGCATCGACGGCGACATCCAAATGGGCGGCGGAGGTCTTCCCAGCGGGCGCGTCTCGCTGAGGCAACAGCGCCCCGGCGCACCGATGAGCGGGGTGGCGCAGATCGCACCGTATACCGTGGGACAGACTCGGTTGGCCATCACTCCTATCCGCTTCGGACCCGGCCCGGGGGGCTCTACGGCACTCACAACGCTGGCGCAGCTCGATGGCCCGTTTCCCGACGGCCGCGTGACAGCGTTTAGGCTTCCGATCACTGGGCGGATTGGTCGCGGCGGAAGTTTTGCCTTCGGCACGACCTGTGCGGTGGTGAGCTTCAATTATCTGCAGATGAACGCGCTTCAGCTAGGGCCGACGCGGCTTCCGATTTGCCCCATCGGGCAGGCGATCGTGTCGAAAAGCGCGAGTGGTCCGCTGCTCGCGAGCGCACGCTTTGCGGGGCCGGTGCTGAACGGCAGTCTCGGTAAGTCTCCACTCCACGTTGCCGCGAAGGGCGGTCAGATTGTCGGGAAGCAATTCGCGTTCAACAGACCGGGCATGCGGATCGGTCGGGCGGATTCGCCGATCGTGTTCGATGCGGCACGCCTCACAGGCACATTCGTTGGAGCTGGGGCGCGCGGTAATTTCAGCGGCGCCAAGTCAACCATCGGCAATGTGCCGTTGTTGTTGAGCGACGCGACCGGAGCGTGGCTCGTGCACAACGGCGATCTCAACGTGACGAGCGCCCTGACTCTATCCGACCGCGATCCCGATCCGAAATTCTATTCCCTCAAAAGCGATAATGTGCGCTTGACGATGGCCGGCGACTCCGTCCGCGCGACTGGAGCGCTGCGCCATCCTGCGAACGGCGTGCTCGTGACCGATGTCACCATCGAGCACCGACTGTCGAGCGGCGCGGGCCATGCGATGCTCGACGTGCCTGGACTCACATTCGGGCCGAATTTCCAGCCCGACCAGATCACGCGGCTGACTGAGGGAGTGATCGCGCTCGTCAATGGCACCATTACCGGACACGGACGAATTGATTGGACTTCCAGCGGCAAAGTTACCTCCACCGGCGATTTTTCGACTGCGAACCTCGATCTCGCAGCGCCTTTCGGACCCGCGGAGGGCCTGAGCGGGACCATTCACTTCAATGACCTGCTCAACCTCACCACGCCGCCGGGCCAGATCCTGACTGCTCGGTCGATCAACCCCGGAATTCTCGTCGACAACGGGGTCATTCACTACCAGCTGCTGCCCAATCAGCTGGTGAAGATCGAGCGCGGCGAATGGCCGTTCATGGGTGGCACGCTGATCCTCCACGAGACTGTCCTTAATTTCGGACGTCCGACGGCCAAACGCTTGACGTTCGAGCTCGTTGGGCTCGATGCAAAGGCGTTCGTCGATACCCTCGGCTTCAAAGAGCTCGCGGCGACTGGCACGTTCGACGGCGTGCTTCCGATGATTTTCGACGAATCGGGCGGACGGATTGTCGGCGGACGGCTCGATTCGCGGTCGTCCGGAGGGACTTTGTCTTATGTTGGCGTCGTCAATCGCGCGAACCTTGGAATGTTGGGCAATTTGGCGTTCGACGCGCTGAAGGAGCTTCGCTTCCGCTCGATGATCATACGCCTCGACGGCGACCTCGCCGGCGAGTTCGCAACCCGCCTGACCATCGAGCAGCTCGGCCTCGCCGGCAGAAGCGGCGTATCGCGCATGATCCAGGGCGCATTCCGGAATGTGCCGTTCCGCTTCAACATCTCCATCCGTGGGCCATTCCGCTCATTGATTCAGACGGCAAAATCGTACCGTGACCCGCGTCAGCAGATCGACACCGTGCTCCCCCGTCCGCTTGAGGAGGTTCCGGGAATCGTCACTGAAGTGCGCCGCGTCGAGGACGTGCAGCAACAGTCGCAAACCCCGGTCCGAGAGACCGTCACCCCAACCCCTGCCAATGAGAGGCAAAGATGACCCATAGGCGCAAGATCCCCATTGCCGCAGGCGTTGCGCTCGCTGCGATCCCGCTGTCGAGCTGCATCTCGGTCAAGACCCCCGAGAAGCCGATTGAAGTCAATCTCAATGTGACGATCCGGCAGGAGGTGGTGGTGCGGCTGCAACGCGATGTCGAGCAGCTGATCCAGGAAAATCCGCAGGCATTCCCACAGCAGCAACAGCCGCCGAAATGAAGAGGTGGCTCCTACCGGCGGCTCTGGCGTTCGCAGCACCGGCTTTGGCACAGACGCCAGCCGTGAACGCCGCGCGCTCTGCGGGGTCAGTCGGGGAGCGGTTCGATGGCTATCTCGGCGTGGCTGCACCGATATCGGCCGCGGTGCGCAGCCAGGTCGCGACAATCAACATCCAGCGTCGCAGACTTTACAGCAATCTTGCCGCGAGGCGTGGAGCGTCTCCGCAGGATGTGGGGATAACGGCGGGGTGCCAGCTGCTCGCGCGGGTCGGCGTGGGCGAAGCTTACATGCTGAGCGATGGCGTGTGGCGAAGGCGCGCGCCCGGCCAGACCGCACCAGTCCCGGACTATTGCCGCTAAGACCCGAATGAAGCCCGATACTCCGGCCTCAGCTTTGCGATGAGCCCGGCGTTGGCCGGCAGGCTAATCTCATATTGCCCTTCGACATAGGGACCCGCCACATAGGGATCGGCGACGATTAACAGTTGATTGAACCGGCCCTTGCGCTTTGAATCTGAGGGTAGGATTCTCAGCTCGGAAAATTGCGGGCATTGATCGAATTCGCCACCCAATTCCTCACCCTGACGGCGCGATTTCCGCTCGGCGTCGAGAGCCTTGCAAAAAGGGGTCTTGAGGCTGGCCAGGACGCCAGATCCGGGGCGGAATAACGCGTTGAAATCGATCTGTTTGTTAAGCTTTCGATCCCAAAGCAGCGCTTTGGTCAGGCCAATACCGTGGGCTCCTCCGGTAAACTCGTAGGTGTCGTTCCGAAGGCTCAGGAGTCGCGGCGTCTCGCCTTCGGTCGTGATGCTCGTGACCTGCTGGTAGGCGTTGAATGGGAAGCCTTGCTTTTTGCGCTCGGCGGCGTCCTTCTGCGCCGCGGCAGTGAGATTTGCGCGTTGCTTATTCATCTCGGCCGTGAAGACCTTAACCAGGGCCGGGATCGCGTTGGCCTCACTCGACCAGCTATATTCGAACTCGAGGAAGTTCGACTTGAGCTGCGTCTTGAACGGCTTGGCGCTCACGCCCGCGATCAGGAACGCCGCCCCGAACGCCGCCAGTGCGATCCCTCGCCTCATGAGATTACGATTACAGTTGTTCGCTGCGGTTGACTATCCGCCGCCCCGTTCATAAAGGAGCCGCGCCTTGGCGGTGTCGCTTTCCGCCATGTTCTTCGTCGCGCGCTGGCCTTTGATTCCTATAGGGGCGACGCACAGGGAGACGCATGGCAGAGGACGAAACCGACGAGGTCCCGAAGCTTCCACCAGACGCACGGCTCGAATCGCTCGATGAGCGGCTGGAACGTTTGCAGCAGGCGGAAGACAAACGGACCGCGAGAGTGCAGCCGAATCCGAGCGATCAGCTTTGGCAGCAACTCTTCGGTCACCTGATCGGCGCTCCAGTGGGCGGAGCGTTGATCGGGTGGGGTCTCGACAGTTTGGCCGCAATGATGGGCCATCGGACCTTCCCTTTGTTTTTTCTGCTGATGCTGTTTTTCGGGTTCGGCGTTGGCGTGAGGAACGTCATGCGACTTTCAAAGACCCGGACTCCCCCGGGCAATTGAATAGAGGCAAGCAAAGACCGTGGTGGCCGAAGGCAAGATCGACCCGATGCACCAGTTCATGGTGGAACCGCTCGTTCCGCTGCACATCGGGCCCTATGACGTGAGCTTCACGACCAGCTCGCTTTGGCTGCTGGTCGCGCTTGCGCTGATCTTTGGTTTCATGGCCATGGGAATGAAGCGCGAGCTCGTCCCCGGCCGCTGGCAGGCGGCCGTAGAAGGCCTCACCGGTTTCGTTGACGACATGGTGAGAGTGAACATCGGGCCTGAAGGCAAGAAGTTCATGCCGTACATTTTCTCACTGTTCGTGTTCATCCTGGTTTCAAACTTGCTCGGCCTCCTGCCCCTGGCGGTCATCCCGGGTCTGCACAGCTTCACGACGACCAGCCATTTCAGCATCACCGGCGTGCTCGCGGTGATGAGCTTTTCAATCGTCCTCATCGTCGGTTTTTGGCGTCACGGACTGCACTTCTTCTCGCTATTCGTGCCCCATGGCACGCCCAAGGTGATGATTCCGCTGATCGCGGCAATCGAGTTCATCTCCTTCATGGTTCGCCCCTTCAGCCTCGGTCTCCGGTTGTTCGTCGCGATGATCGCCGGACACATCCTCATGGAAGTGTTCGGCAGCTTCGTTGTCAGCGGCTTCAATAGCGGGCCGGTGGGCTGGGGCGTGGGCGCTTTGAGCTTTCTATTCATTGTCGGAGTCGCTGCGCTCGAACTCTTGGTGTGCGCCATCCAGGCATATGTGTTCGCGCTGCTGACGACGCTCTATCTCAACGATGCAGTCAATCTTCACTAGAATTCAACCGCAAGGAGTTTCGAAATGGATTTCGCTTCCGCTCAGGTCATCGGTGCCGGTCTCGCGGCGATTGGCGTTGGCGCTGCGGCCATCGGCGTCGGCAACGTGTTCGGCTCGTTCCTCGAGAGCGCGCTTCGCAACCCGGCGGCGGCGGACAGTCAGCAGGGCCGTCTCTTCATTGGCTTCGCAGCCGCCGAGCTACTCGGCCTCATCGCCTTCGCCGTGGCCATGATCATCCTTTACGCTCGCTGATTGGCTAGAGCGCAGAGGACCTGAATGCCTCAGATCAACCAACTTCCATTGATCTTCTTCTCGCAGCTGTTTTGGCTGCTGCTGGTCTTCGGCATCATTTTCTTCGTCATCGGACGCGGAATGCTGCCAAAGATCCAGTCGACCGTCATTGCACGCGAGAAGAAAATTTCCGACGATCTCGAGCGCGCGCAGGCCGCGCGCTCTGCGGCGGACGAAACGGAAGCTGCCTGGCGGTCGCGCATGGATGCGGCTCGGGCCGAAGCAGCGAAGATCGCTCAAGAGGCAAAGCAGAACAGCGCTCTTGAGATGGAGGCAAAGGTCAAGAAGGCTGTCGACAAGATCGGACTGAAGGTCGAATCCGCCGAAGCGAAGCTTCGCGAAGCCGTGACGGCTGCACGTGTGGAGATCGAGGCGGTCGCTGCCGGGGCGACGCAGGATATGGTTACGCGCCTCATCGGCATCAAAGTGGATACAAAGGAAGCCGCAGTGGCGGTGAAAGCCGAGATCGATGTCTGAAGCGCAGACCACTTCGACTGCCCATGTTTCAACTGAACATGAAGCCGAGCCGACCGCCTTCGGTCTGACTCCGCCCGCATGGATCGCGCTCGCGATCCTGGCCGTCATCGGCGTCATGCTTTGGAAACGGGTGCATCACGCGATCGCCGCCGCGCTCGACCGTAAGATCGCACTGATCCGCAGTCAGCTCGCTGAGGCGGAGGCGGTGCGCAAGGAGGCCGAAGACCTGAAGGCCGAGTATGAGAAAAAGGCCAAGTCGGTCGACAAGGACCGCAAGGCCCTGCTGGAGCGAGCCAAACACGAGGCCGACGAGATCGTAGCCAAGGCCAAGACGGATGCGGAAGCGCTGATCGAGCGCCGCACCCGCATGGCGGAGGACAAAATTGCCGCCGAAGAGCGAGCTGCCATCGAGCAACTCCGCGCCGCTGCAGCGGATGCGGCAGCCAAGGCCGCGGCCAAGCTAATTGCAGAGCGGCATGACGCCGGAATCGACGCAAAGCTGGTCGATCAGGCGATCAAGGAATTGGCGGGGCGCTAGGTCCTCAGTCCATTATTGCCGATGTTCGCCGCCTGGCTGGCTGACGCCCTCAAGCGCTTGCGTTGCCGTTTCGTCGTCCGTCTCACGGCTCAAATCGCCGAGGCTGACGATTCCGCACAGCTTTTCCTGGCTGTCGATGACCGGCAGCCGCCGTACCCGGGCTTCGCTCATCTTCGTCGCCACTTCTTCGACATTGTCTTCGATTCGCGCGCAGATGATGTCGCCGGTCATCAGCTCGCGAACCGGAGTGTCCGGCCCATAGCCCTTGGCGATGCCGCGAACGGCAATGTCGCGGTCGGTAATCATTCCGATCAACCGCTCACCGTCGGTCACCGGGATCGAGCCGGTATCGGCGCTGAGCATGAACGAGGCCGCCTCCTGCACCGGCTGATCGGGCCGGACCGTCTGAACCTCGCGGGTCATCACTTCGCTAACTTTCATGGTCGCTCTCCTCTCGGAATTTCGACCTGAAAACGAACGGTGTTGCCTGCGGTTGCGGTTGTTACGGCACGTTTTCCGTAAGCAGGTCGTAGGTCGCGATAAGCTCGTCCTTCTGGTTGAAGACTTCGACCGCCCAGCGGACCTGCCCGGTATCCTCCGACTTGATCGACTTGGCCCGGACGGTGAGCTCCACGCGCAAGGAATCGCCCGGATAGAGTGGCGTCAGGAACCGCAAATTCTCGAGGCCGGTGTTGGCGAGGACGGGACCGGGATCGGGATCGACGAACAGGCCCGCGGCGAAGCTCAGGATGAGATAACCGTGTGCAACTCGGCCTTCGAATATCGGTGAGGCCTTCGCCGCTTCCTCGTCCATGTGGGCGTAGAATTTGTCGCCGGTGAATTCGGCGAAATGCTCAATGTCCTCGAGCGTGACTGTGCGGCTCGTAGTCTTCCAGGTATCGCCGATGTGGAGTTCGCTCATCTTCCGCCGGAACGGGTGGCCGTCGATAATGTGCTTCGGCGCGCCCGGCACATATTGCTCCGTGATCGCCGCGATCATCGCCGGCGAGGATTGGATGGCGGTGCGCTGCATATAGTGTTTCACGCCGCGCACTCCGCCCATCTCCTCGCTGCCGCCGGCGCGCCCCGGGCCGCCGTGGACCAGCACCGGCAGAGGCGAGCCGTGGCCCGTCGATTCGGCGGCGTTGGTCCGGTCGATCACCAGCATTCGGCCGTGATAGGCCGCCGCTCCTTGCACGAACTCACGGGCCGCATCGGCCGAATGGGTGAAGAGCGACAGCGCGAGACTGCCCTTGCCGCGGTTCGCGAGAGCGATGGCGTCGGTCATGTCTTTGTAAGGCATGATCGTCGAGACCGGCCCGAACGGCTCGACATCGTGGACGGCGGCCGTCGCCCACGGGTCGTCGGTCCGAAGCAGCACTGGCGGAAGGAAAGCTCCGCCGGGGATGGGCGGATCGGCTGAAGGATCGCCAGCGACAATCTTCGCTCCGGCGGCTTCGAGCTCGGCAATCTTCGCCCGCACGTCCTCGCGCTGGCTGACGCTGACGAGCGCGCCCATGCGCGTGTCGTCGGCGCGCGGGTCGCCGACCTTGGTTTTGGCGAGCCGCTCGGCGAGTGCCTGCTGCACAGCGTCGAGATATTCGGCGGGAGCCATTGCTCGGCGGATCGCCGTACATTTCTGCCCGGCCTTCACCGTCATCTCATTTGCGACTTCCTTGATGAAGAGGTCGAACTCGGGGGTTCCCGGCGCCGCATCCGGACCCAGCAACGAGGCGTTGAGGCTGTCCTGCTCGGCGACGAAGCGGACCGATTCCCGCACCACCACCGGATGCGTGCGGAGCTTGAGCGCGGTGGAAGCGGAGCCGGTGAAGCTTACGATGTCTTGGCCGGTGAGGTGGTCGAAGAGGTCCCCGACGCCACCGACGATTAGCTGCACCGCGCCGTGTGGGAGGACGCCACTTTCGATCATGATCCGAAACGCGGCCTCGGCGAGATAAGCTGTAGCAGATGCTGGCTTAACAATCGCGGGAACGCCCGCAAGCAATGTCGGCCCCAGTTTTTCCAGCATTCCCCAGACGGGAAAGTTGAAGGCGTTGATGTGCACCGCCGCACCCTGAAGCGAAGTGTAGATG
>JBKPLG010000139.1:0-32725 GCA_046731515.1 Pseudomonadota bacterium
GTTCTCGCCGGACACGCGCAGGCTCAAATTCGCAAGCTCATGGCGGAGCGGACCAATCGGATCGAAAGCTTCGCTTCGACCCTAATCCCGAAACCGGCACTGCTGCGCAAGCGGCTCGAGATGACCGGCAAGGACATAAGCCTCGGCAAATACGCCATCGTTTGCCTGGGAATTTTCCTTGTGATTGCCATCGCCCTGATGCTTCGCGGAGCACCAATCCTGCTCTCCGTCCTGATCGGGCTGTTCTTCGGTATCGGTGGACCTCATTTCGCGATCGGCTGGATGATCAAGCGCAGGGTCAACAAGTTCAACTCGAACTTCCCCGACGCGATTGAGCTGATGGTGCGCGGGCTTCGTTCCGGCTTGCCGATCACCGAAACTTTGGGGATCGTGGGCAATGAGATCATCGGACCCGTAGGAGTCGAGTTCCGAATGGTGTCCGACAAGATGAAGATCGGCCGCACAATGGAGGCCGCGCTCCAGGAAACAGCCGATCGGCTGGGCACACCCGAATTCCAGTTCTTTGTCATCACGCTGTCAATCCAGCGTGAAACCGGCGGCAATCTCGCCGAGACTCTATCGAACCTGGCGGATGTCCTTCGCAAGCGTGGGCAAATGAAGCTGAAGATCCGAGCGATGAGCTCGGAGTCAAAAGCTTCGGCCTATATCGTCGGCTCACTGCCATTCGTGGTGTTCACACTCGTCTGGTTCATCAACCCCGAGTACATGAGCGGCTTTTTCACCGACCAGCGCCTGATGGTCGCCGGCATCGGTGGTGTCATTTGGATGAGCATCGGTGGCTTCATCATGGCCAAGATGGTCAGCTTCGAGATCTGATGGGGGACTGACGACCATGCAGCAGGCACCCGTTGGCCCCACCCTCCTCGGTTTCGATGTCCTTTGGATCGCAACATGCCTTAGCGCCGTTGCGACTTTTGCCGTCCTGATCGCGATTTATGCCGCGACGACCGTTCGCGACCCGATGGCGCGTCGCGTGAAGGCGCTCAACGAGCGCCGCGAGCAATTGAAAGCTGGCATCGTCGCTTCGACCAACAAGCGGAAGAAGCTTACCAACCGGAATCAGGCCGCGGACCGGGTCCGTTCGATCCTCAGCCAGTTCAAAATGCTGCAGGACGACCAGATCAAGAAGGTCCAGCAGCGGTTGATGCAGGCCGGCATCCGCACCAAGGATCTGGCCTTCTTCCTCATCTTCGCGCGCTTTGCGCTCCCCTTCGTGCTCGGCGTCACCGCCGTGCTGATGCTCTACGTGTTCGATTTCTTCCCCGATTGGTCCTGGATTCGCCGCTACATAACCGTCGCGGGCATTTTCATCGGCAGCTACAAGGCGCCCGATCTGTGGCTGAAAAATAGGGTGACCAAGCGCAGTCACGCGATCCGCAAGGGCCTGCCCGACGCGCTGGACCTTCTGGTGATCTGCGCCGAAGCCGGCCTAACCGTCGACGCGGCCTTCACTCGTGTCTCCAAGGAACTCGGCAAAGCCTATCCCGAGCTCGGCGACGAGTTCGGCCTGACCGCCATCGAGCTTGGTTTCTTGAGTGAGCGCCGCCAGGCATTCGAAAATCTCGCCAATCGCGTCGATCTCGAGGCGGTTCGCGGTGTCGTGACGACCATGATCCAGACGGAAAAGTACGGTACTCCGCTGGCCTCGGCGCTGCGCGTACTGTCGGCCGAGTTCCGTCACGCCCGAATGATGCGTGCGGAAGAAAAGGCCGCGCGCCTTCCAGCGATCATGACCATCCCGCTGATCCTTTTCATCCTGCCGACCTTGTTCGTCGTCATCCTCGGACCGGCGGCTTGCGCGATCAAGGACAGCTTCCTCAAAGGCTAAGGCTTCTTCCCCGGCCGGGAACGCAGCGCCTGCTCCAAGCGTAGTGCCGAAGACTTCGGCATTGTTGGGGATTCGAAATGAGCATCACGTCGGACCCGAACCTCTGGGTGATCTGCGGCCTCGTCTTCCTGCTCGGCCTGCTGATAGGCGTGTTCCTTACTGCGGGCGGACGGCGCAAGTGGAAGCGCCGGTACAAGGATGAAGCGGAGAGACACGAGGTACTTCAGCGGGAACACGACAAGCACCTGCGCGACATGGATGAGCGCGAGAAGGAATGGCGCGAACGAGACAGTCTACGCGCCGCAGCCATTAAAAGCGGTGAGCCGGACGAACGGCCGGTCTAGCCTTCAATCCTCGAGAAATCGGCGACCGCATTCACCGCGTCGCGGAATCGCATCAGCAGGTTCAAGCGCCGCTCGCGCTTCGCGGGATCGGGGTCGTTCACGGTCACGTGGTCAAAGAAATCGTCGATCGGTTTCCGAAGGGAGGCAAGCGCCGCCATCGCGCCGGTGAAGTCTTCCTTTTCGATCGCCTTGGATGCCTTAGGCTCGGCCTTGTCGAGCGCTTTGATGAGCACCTTCTCCTCGGGCAGGTCAGCCCCGGCTAAGCCCGATGCAATCTCCGCAATCGCCTCCTTGAGAATGGGCTCGTCGACCAGGACCAGCGGATCTTCCTCTCCGGTCTGTGGGATGCCCTGCTCTTCCGCAGAGCTCAGCACCTGCGGTCCGGTCCAATTCTCCTTCTTCAGGATGTTCGCGGCGCGCTTGTAGGCGGTCAGCAGATCGGCGCCGTCCTCGGTTTCGACGAACGATTGAAGCGCGTTCACTCGCGCGAGCAACCGCACGAGATCATCTTCGCCACCAAGCGCGAACACCGCGTCGATCAGGTCATGGCGAACGCCGGCTTCGCGTTGCTGAACCTTCAGACGGTCGGCAAAGAAGTCGAGGATTTCGGGCGCTGTTCGATCGAGGCAATGCGTCGCGTCAGCGTCTTTGGTTTGCCCCGCGCGATTGGCGAGGCTCCCCCGCACCAGTTGAGTGAGACCCAGCCTCAAGCCGTTGCGAACAATGATCTCGATCGAAGCAATCGCCGCGCGGCGGAGCGCAAACGGATCTTTTGAGCCTGTCGGTTTCTGGTTGATCGCGAAAAAGGCGCAAATCGTGTCGACCTTGTCGGCCAGCGCTACGGCAATCGGGGCCGGCTCAACGGGCGTTCCGTAATGATCGCGGATGGCATCAGCGACCGCCTTGGGCTCGCCCTGCGCCTCGGCGAGATAGCCACCCACCACTCCCTGCAGCTCGGGGAATTCGCCAACCATTCCGGTGACGAGGTCTGCCTTGGCCAGTCGCGCCGCTCTCTCGACTTGGTCAGGATCAGCGCCTTTAACGATGCCCTCCTCAACCAGCCAGCGAGCAAGCTTCGCCACCCGCTCGACCTTGTCGGCGACGGTCCCGAGCTTCTTATGGAAAACGATACCGTCGAGCTTCCTCGCCTGCTCCTCGAGCGGGATTTTCAAATCCTGCTCCCAGAAGAAGCGGGCATCGGCGAGGCGGGCGGCGAGCACGCGACGGTTGCCTTCGACGATTGCCTCACCACCGTCGCTGGCGCTGACGTTCGCGATACACACGAACGCCGGCGCGAGATCCGCATTTTCGTCGAGACAGGCGAAATATTTCTGGTTGGTTCGCATGGTGAGCACGATCACCTCGCGCGCGACATCCAGGAACTCTGGATCGAAGCGTCCCAACAGAGGCACCGGCCATTCGGTGAGACCGGCATTTTCGACCACAAGTCCTTCGTCGTCGAGAATCATCAGTCCACCTTCCTGGGCGGACGCCTTCACACCTTCGCGGATCACGCGCTCGCGCTCGTCCTGGTCGACGATCACATGGCATGCGCGCAGCTTCTCGACATAGTCCTGAGCGCCACCAATGGTGATTGGGCCGGGGTGGTGGAAGCGGTGGCCGACTGTACTCGCGCCGGCGGCGACGCCATCGACGTCAATTGGTACGATTGCCTCGCCGAGCATCGCGACGATCCCTTGAAGCGGGCGCACCCAGCGTAGGGAACCGCCACCCCATCGCATCGACTTAGGCCATGGAAAATCGGCGATGATGCGCTCGACCGATTGCGCGATCACTTCGGCCGCAGTTCGTCCAGAGCGTTCGACAATCGCAAAGAGGATGCCGTCGCGTTCCTCGAGCTGATCGCGCGTCAACCCCGTCTTGCGCAGAAAGCCATCGAGCGCCTGGGGCGGAGCGGATGAGCGCGGACCCTTAACCTCCTCACGCCTCGCCTGCGTTTGGTCCGCTACATCACGCGCGATCAGGGCCAAGCGGCGCGGCGTCGAGTATACGTCGATCGCGCCCGTTTCCAGCCCCGCCTCTTCCATGTGTTCGGCAAACATACGCGCAAGGTCATTGCGCGCACGCGCCTGCATCCGGGCTGGTATTTCTTCCGACAGAAGCTCGATCAGCAAGTCGGCCATCAGCGCTCCAGCCACTCAGCGCACGCCGCTTTCGCGAGGTCGCGTACGCGGCCGATATAGGCCTGGCGCTCGGCAACCGAGATGACGCCTCTCGCCTGCAGGGTGTTGAAGACGTGGCTCGCCTTGATCGCCTGCTCATAGGCGGGGATCGGCAGCTTGGCTTCGAGGCAGCGTTCGCATTCGGCCGCCGCTTTGCGGAAGAGATCGAACAATGCGTCGGCATCGGCAACTTCGAAATTATAGGTCGACATCTCCCGCTCGTTCTCGAGGAAAACGTCACCATAGGTTACGCCCGCGTCGTTGAACTTCAGGTCGAACACATTGTCGACACCCTGGATGTACATCGCCAGCCGCTCGAGCCCGTAGGTCAGCTCGCCGGTCACCGGCCGGCATTCGAACCCGCCCACCTGCTGGAAATAGGTGAACTGCGTAACCTCCATCCCGTCGCACCACACTTCCCAGCCGAGCCCCCAGGCGCCGAGCGTGGGGCTTTCCCAATCGTCCTCGACGAAGCGGATGTCGTGCTTCAGTGGATCGATCCCAATTTCGACCAAACTGCCGAGGTAAAGATCCTGAAGATCGTCGGGGCTTGGCTTCAGTACGACTTGATATTGATAGTAATGCCCGAGCCGGTTTGGATTTTCGCCGTAGCGGCCGTCGGTCGGTCGGCGGCACGGTTGCACATAGGCCGCCTTCCAGGGCGAAGGGCCAAGCGAGCGCAGCACGGTCGCCGGGTGGAACGTCCCTGCCCCCATCTCCATGTCGTAAGGCTGCAAGATGACGCAGCCTTGCGCGCTCCAGTAGCGGTGGAGCGTAAGGATCAGGTCCTGGAAGCTGAGGCTCAAGCGCGATGCCCTGTCGTAAGCATGATCATTCGAAGCGGCGGGTTTGGCCGAAGCACTCTTTAGGGGCAAGTGGACGTTAAGCTTTCCGTACCTACATCCACTACGAACCGCTTATCCGAGGCATTGAAAGCATGCTGAAGTCGATCCTGAACCGAATTTTGGCCGCCCTTGGCATCTCCTTGATGCTCGCGAGCTCTACGCAGGCGAAGGCGCCGCCAGTCGCAAACCCCGCGCTGTGGACCGTCTCGGACGCGGACACCACGGTCTATCTGTTCGGGACCATCCATTTGTTGCCGCAGGATTATCGGTGGCGATCGACCCAGCTGGACCATGCTGTGAACGGCTCGCACGAACTGATGGTGGAGACGATCGTCGACGAGAACAATCCTCGCGAAATGCTCGCCGCCCTGTCCGGCCTCGCTTTTGCACGAAACTTGCCGCCAATTACACAGCGTGTGCCACCAGCCAAGCGTGCCGCGCTCGAAACAGCGATTAAGGCGAGCGGCATCCCTCGGCCGATATTCGATCAAATGGAAACGTGGGCCGCGGCTTTCATGCTCCTTGGAAATCAGTTCCGCGCAATGGGTCTAAAGGGTGGAGAAGGCGTCGAAGCCGTGCTCCGCAGTAGCTTTACCAGCCAGGGCAAGCCGGTGGGTCAGCTGGAAACCAATCGTGAGCAACTGAGCTTTTTCGACGCATTGCCGGAAGGCGCGCAGCGGCAGCTGCTCGAGGGCGCGATCGACGAGCCCCAGAACATGGCGAAAGATTTCCATGGGATGCTTTCGGCATGGACTCGCGGAGACGTCGATGAGATCGCCAAGACCTTCAATCGCGACTTGTCCGCCTCGCCAGAGCTCAAGGATGCCCTGTTGAGCCGTCGAAACGCGAACTGGAGCCGCTGGATCGAGCAACGGATGGCCTCGCCGGGATCAGTCTTCGTCGCGGTCGGGGCCGGGCATCTCGCCGGCAACGAATCCGTGATCGCGCTGCTCAAGCGCGACGGTTACGAGGTGCGTCGCATCCAGTGAGCGACTCGGTCGCGATGAAGCGCCCCCATCTGTGGATAAAAGTTCACCAAGACACGGATTCCGCTAGACTTTTGTTAATCTCTAAGTGACCATAATGCTCGGGTATCGGGCTGGGGGGTCTGATGCGTAGTGAACGGAGAGCGGGGGTTACTCCGCCGCGGGCAAATCATGACCGGCGTTCAACAGCCATCGCCTCCCCTTAGCGCCGGTGGGCCGCTGTGGAGGCTGATGGAATGCTACAGATGCTTGCTGCTGCCGCGCTTGCTGCTGCAACGCCACAGCCGATTGTAGCGCCCGCTATTCCGGACGCAGATCCCGCCATCTTTGCCGTCCATGACCAGGACACGACGGTTTACATCTTCGGCACCTTCCACGCTCTTGATGGGCGGACCGAATGGTTCAATGACCAGGTCAAGACCGCCTTCGATCAGTCGAACGAGCTGGTGCTCGAAATCCTGGTGCCTGACGGGCCGGTCAAGATTTCTCCTCGTCACTTGGGCCCGGGAACGCTTTCGGTCGCTCCGACGGCTTCCTTCCTCGCAACGACACGCATGGCCATAAATGCTGGCCGCTCACAGGGCATGAATGTCGGTAACGGGGCCGATATGATCCTCCGCCGCGCCGCCGAACTCCAGGGAAAGCGGATCGAAGGTCTGGAAACCCTCGAATCGCAGCTCCAGATGTTTCAGAAGATGCCGCCAGCCGCTCCCGCTTCTGCTCCAAAGGCCGGTGATCCCGTCGAGCGTGGGCCGATGACGAACCTGTCCAAAACGATGTCCGACTTACAGGCGGCGTGGAAGGAGGGCGACCAGACGCTGTTCGTGCGGATGCTCGACCAGCTCCAGCAGGGTTCGCCCGACACCTACCGAATGATGTTCATGGAGCGGAACGCGCGCTGGGCCGACTGGATTGCAGCGCGCATGCAAACTCCCGGAGTGGTGTTCGTGGCGGTCGGTGCCGGGCACCTGGCCGGTAAGGACAGCCTGCTTGTTCGCCTCGGCGAGAAAGGCATTGTATCGAAGCGCGTTCGCTAAGTCGCGCTCGACACTCCCCCAAACTTGCGTTTTTCCAGCGTCTGCACTAGGCGGCGCCTTCCCCTGTCATGGTCATCCCTGGAGGCGTGGCGGGGTTTTCTTTTGGAGAACGCAACAATGAGCGAACAGCTGACGCTGCCCGCCGAGGCGCGCGACCGGGCGGGCAAGGGAGCCTCCCGCGCACTGCGCCGCGAAGGCCGGGTACCCGCCGTGGTTTACGGCGAGAAGAAAGAGCCACTCTCGATCCATGTCGAGGAAAAACTCCTCACGAAGATGCTTCACACCGGTCACTTCATGAACTCGGTGGTGATGATCGACTTCAAGGGAGCGGCCCATCGCACGCTGCCGAAGGCGGTGGATTTCCATCCGGTCACCAGCCGGCCGATCCATGTCGATTTCCTACGCATCGGCGAGCACACCAAGGTCACCGTAGCAGTGCCGGTGCGGTTCGATAACGAAGAAGAATCGCCAGGTCTGAAGCGCGGCGGCGTGCTCAACGTGGTGGAGCACGAGCTCGAGCTTGTTTGCGACGCCGCTCACATCCCGAACGAGATCCGCATCGCGCTCGATGGCCTTGAGATCGGCGATTCTATCCACATCAGCGAGGTTAGCCTGCCCGAGGGCGTCACCGCGGCGAACAAGGACGAAGACTTCACGGTCTGCACCATCGTTGCTCCGTCCGCGATGAAGGCGGAAGAGGAAGAGGCCGCGCCCGAGGGCGAGGTTCCGACCCTCGAGGAAGGCGAAGAGGGCGCCGAAGGCGAAGGCGGCGAGGCTGCCGAGGGCTCCGAAAGCGGAGAATAGTCTTCGAGCCGCTGAGTTCGAGAGACCGCTCGCCTCACACGAGGCGGGCGGTTTCTTTTTGCTCACGGCTCACGCTAGGGGACGATGATGCAGCTGTGGGTCGGCCTCGGAAATCCCGGCGCGAAATATGCGCTTCACCGGCACAATGTCGGCTTCATGGCGGCCGATATCGTCGCTGAGGCGCACGGCTTCGGACCATGGCAGAAGAAGTTCCGCAGCCTGCTCGCCGAAGGCCGGCTCGGTGGACAGCGTGTTCTGCTGTTAAAGCCGCAGACCTTCATGAACGACAGCGGTGATGCCGTTCAGCAGGCGCTGCATTTTTATAAGCTCGATCTCGACGCCCTCACGGTGTTCCACGACGAGCTGGACCTTGCGCCGTTCAAGGTGAAGGTGAAGATCGGCGGGGGCACTGCGGGACACAATGGCTTGCGCTCGATCGACGCTGTCTTTGGCCCCGAATTCCGTCGTGTGCGCATCGGAATCGGACATCCCGGACCGGGACGGAAAGATCTCGTAACACCGCATGTCCTTGGCAATTATTCGAAGGCGGAAATGGAGCCGCTGTCCGACGTTCTCGCCGCCATCGCCGCCGAAGCCGGATGGCTTGCCGATGGAGACGATGCCCGTTTCATGAGCGAAATCGCGCTCAGGCTGCACCAGGACTAGCGGTTTTCCCGGCTTCGGCATCGAGCTTCGCAATCCGCTCCATTGCGTCAGCGTAGATTTCCTTGAAACGCGGATGATCTCGGATGGGATCGAGGTCGGTGTCGATGTCGGCGCGTCGGATGATCGCCCCTACGGAACGTGCAAAGACATAATCGAGATGCTCGAACGCAAGATCCGTCTTGCCCGATGAATTAAACAGCGCGCAGGCGAAATTGTAGCGAATATCCAGGTTGCCAGGATCAAATAACAGTGCCCGGTCGATCCATTCCTTTGCCCGTCCGACATCTCCGAGAATGACCAAGGCGTTCGCGCCTCGCCCCAAGGCCGAAGAATTGTTCGGATCTTTTTCGATCGCTCCTTCGCATGACTCGACCAGTTTGGCGGCCGCCCGCTTGAGACCAACATCATCCTTGAGCGCCCGGTAGGCCATCGTCAGCATATCGAGCGAATGCCGGTCGTCCGGTTCAAGCTCGACAGATTTCTCATAATAAGGAATGGCTTCGGCAAATTTGTGTTGCCATTGGTAGATCGCGGCCGCTTCCCGATTCACGTCCCAGGAATCGGGCGCCAGTGTAAGCGCTGTCCCGATCTGCTCCTCAGCGTCCTCAAAACAGCGTCTCGCGGCATAGGCATGGGCCTTGACGGCGTAAGCTTCAGCCACCGACGGATCGAGCTCGAGCGCCCGGTCGGCTGCAGCCACGCCGTCATCCGTGCCCTGGTTGAACCCGAAGAATAGCGAGGATTGCGCCTGGGCTTTCAGCGCCCAGGCCCTCCCGTAGTCCGGCTGCTTATCCAGAATGCGTTCGCACATGCGGATCACCGTCTCCTCGCGGCGCGTGTCGCCGTGCGTTCCCGTAATCCACGTCTGTCGTGCCATCAGGTAGAGATTGTATGCCTCGACGTTGGTCGTACCGCGGTCTTCTATCGCTTTCTTTTCTTCGGGAAGAAGCTTGACCTTCAGTGCGTCAACTATGGCCTGGCTGATTTCGTCCTGGATCACGAAAATGTCGGTGAGATCGCGATCGTAGCGCTCCGCCCAGATGTGCCCGCCGCTCTTGCCGTCGATCAGCTGGGCCGTGATTCGAACTCTCGCTCCGGCCTTGCGCACACTCCCTTCGAGCAGGTGACTGACCCTGAGCCTCTTGGCGATATCGCACACATCGACCGATCGGCCCTTGAACTGGAATGCCGTGTTGCGGGCGATGACCTCAAGCGCCGACACTTTCGATAGGTCGGTCGTGATGTCCTCGCTGATGCCGTCGCTGAAATACTCTTGCTCGGCATCACCACTCATGTTGAGGAACGGCAGCACGCAAATCGAACGTTCGCGGTGTCGCACGGTCATTTGCTCAGCCTGGGGCACACCGGCGAGAGCCTCGACACTCGCTTGCAACTTCCGCCACGACGGGACATCGACAGCACCATCCCATCCGCTAAGATCGGCGCACTGAATCTGGTTGAACGGCATCGGCGGAATGATGCCGTCCAAGGTCGCTTGCACGAGTGTGCCCGCCGCCCGCGCCGCGTCGGCTTCTGCTCTAACCCATTGCGACTTCGCCGCTTCGGCGGACCAGAGCACGACAACTGCTCTCGCATCTTTCAGCCGCTCTTCGATCACGTCCGCATAGGCACGGTGGGCCGGAAGTTCATCGTCGCGCCAGACCTGATACCCAGCCGCGCGAAGGGCATCCGCCACCATTACCGACTGGTGCTCGTCTGAGCGTGCATACGAGATAAAGATTCGAGACATTCCGTTCAGGTTGCAGCCGTCGGAGAAGGCGTCGCCGACATCAGCCGGACCCGCTCTTTTGCGTGCGAGAGCATCTCCTGAAACCGGGGGTCTTCCCGTAACGGGTCCAGGTTTGGATCGTTCGCGACAAGCGTCACAACGTTCGGCCCACCCTTGGCCAAGGCGTACTCGATTGTCTCGATTGCGGCCTCCTTGTCCTTGAAGAATACGGTCTGCCCCATGGCCAGATTGAAACGCATGAACTGGTTGTCGGAGTCGAGCAGCACGGCCCGATCCATCCACTGTTTTGCCCGATCCAGATCGCCTTGGGAGGCAAAGGCCAATGCTGAGAAGATGAGAGCTGCCCCGTTGTCGGGGTCTTCGGCAAGAACGAGCGAAGCCTGCTCGATGATCTTTTCGGCGGCTCGCTGCCTGCCCGGTATATCACCAAGCGCGTTGCAGGTAGCGAACAACATCCCCCAACCGTGAAAGTCCGCTTCCATGAGTGCCGTTGCATTTTCGAGGTAACGCCTGACTTCGTCCATTCTCCTCTGCCGGTACAAGATTCGGGCGGACTCCTTGTTTACTTCCCAGGAATCGGGACCAAGGCGCGTGGCAGTGGCGATCTCAACGTCTGCCTCTTCGAAGCGTCCTTGCTCGGCCAGCCGCCAGGCCATCGGCAAATGTGCTTCGGCAATTTTCGGATCGAGGGCGAGGGCGCGTTCTGCAGCAGCCGCGCCATCCTCGACGCTTTCGTTGCCGGAGAAGCCGTATCGCAGGTTGGCTTGTGAAAGAGCCAATAGTGCCCAAGCCTGCGGATAATTTTCGTCGATTTCGGTGGCAGCCTTGCAAATACGAATGACGCGCTCTTCGCGCTGCCTGTCTCCGAAATGGCCCGTGATCCAGTATTGGCGCGCCCTCAGGTACAAATTGTAGGCGTCGGCATTGCTCGTGCCGCGGTTCTCGATTGCCTTCTTTTCCTCCGGCAACAGCTTGACTCGCAACGCCGCCACTATTGCTTTTGAAAGCTCGTCCTGGATTTCGAAGATGTCGGTGAGGTCGCGGTCGTAGCGCTCGGCCCAGACATGGTCGCCGGTTCCTCCGTCGATCAGCTGCGCGGTTATGCGGACGCGATTTCCCGCTTTGCGCACGCTGCCTTCGAGGACGTGGTTGACGCCGAGCTTCTTGGCCACGTCGCAGACATCGAGTGCCTGGCCCTTGAACTGGAAAGCGGTGTTTCGCGCCGTCACGGCCAGCGCCGACACCTTCGAAAGGTCGGTCGTGATGTCCTCGCTAATCCCGTCGCTGAAATACTCCTGTTCGGCGTCGCCGCTCATGTTTTGGAACGGCAAGACACAAATGGACCTTTCGCGCCTGCGCTCCTGCTGAGTATCGGTTGCGGCGGTGGCTTGGCGTGGACCGGCCAAAACCTCAATAGAGGCCAGCAATTTCCGCCAACCTTTCGATTCGCACAAACCCTCCCAATCCTTCAGGTCGGCGCACTGGATTTGATTGAACGGCATCGGCGGAATGATGCCATCGAGGCTCGCCTGCACCAGCGTTCCCGTTGCCCGCGCCGCGTCCGCCTCCGCCCTCACCCATTGCGACTTCGCCGCTTCGGCGGACCACAGCACGACCACTGCGCTCGCAACTTTCAGCCGTTCCTCGATGACGTCCGCATAGGCGCGATGTGCCGGCAGCTCATCGTCTCGCCAGACCTCATACCCGGCGGAGCGCAGTGCATCGGCAACGCATTCGGATCGCGATTCGTCAGGTCTTGCGTACGAAATGAAGACCTGCGTCATTCCTCTCGCGCCTCAACTTGCAGCGGGAGCAGCAGCAGTTGGTGGTTTGACGCCCCGTCGC
Organism: Pseudomonadota bacterium; assembly: GCA_046731515.1. Taxonomy (GTDB): domain Bacteria; phylum Pseudomonadota; class Alphaproteobacteria; order Sphingomonadales; family Sphingomonadaceae; genus Sphingomicrobium. The sequence goes on from JBKPLG010000139.1 coordinate 12,310, forward strand.
TTCAACGCATCGTTCAGCAACTTCTCAAAGCGCGGGTCGTCGCGGATGTTGTTGAGGTCTGGATCGAACTCGATGTTGCCCAACGATCCTTTCAGTCTTGGTATGCATGATTCCAGCATTCGGATCGCACCGTCACGGTCGTCGAGGTCTCTCGCGAGCGCGCACGCAAAATTATAGCGCATGTTGAGATTGTTGGGATCAACCAAAAGCGCCCGCTCCATCCACTCACGTGCCCGCTCACGCTCGCCAAGAACCGCGAGCGCACTCACGCCGAAGCTGATTGCCGCCCCATTGCTTGGGTCTTGCGAGAGGACCTGTTCGACTTGCTCAAGCGTCTGTTTCGCTGCCTGTCGCCCGAGTTCTTTGTCGCCGAGCGCGAAGTGCGAGCTCATTAGCATGCCCCACGCGTGATAGTCGGTCTCCATCACGGCGGCCGCTTTTTCAAAATACGCCTTGGATTCAGCGACTTGACCCCGAAACGCGTAGAAGTTGGCGACCGCCTTGTTCAAATCCCAAGAATCAGGGTTGAGGTTGAGCCCCTTCTGAAGCTCGGCAAGGGCGTCATCGGCGCGCCCACTCTCCTCCAGGCGTCTGGCTAAGGCGCAATGCGCCTCGGCAATGCTCGGGTCGATAGCAAGCGCAGTGTGAGCTGCCGCGTATCCGTCATCCACCTCGCAGCCGAAACCATAGCGCAGATTGGATTGCGCAATCGCCAGCAATGCCCAGGCTTGTCCGTAATAAGGGTCGATCTCGACCGCCCGTTTGCAGATGCGCATTACGCGTTCTTCGCGGCGCATGTCTCCGTGGTTACCGGTCACCCAATATTGCCGCGCGAGCAGATAAAGGTTGTATGCCTCAACATCCGTCGTGCCGCGTTGCTCGATCGCCTTCTTTTCTTCTGGCAGCAACTTGACCTTGAGAGCGCGCACAATCGCCTTCGAAATCTCGTCCTGGATGGCGAAAATGTCCGTTAGATCGCGGTCGTAGCGCTCTGCCCAGACATGGCCGCCACTCTTGCCGTCAATCAGTTGCGCGGTGATCCGCACGCGTCCCCCGGCTTTGCGAACGCTGCCTTCGAGGATGTGAGAAACGCCAAGCTTGCGGGCGACCTCGCAAACATCGACCGATTGGCCCTTGAAGGTGAAGGCGGTGTTGCGAGCGATCACTTCCAGTGCGGACACCTTCGACAGGTCTGTGGTGATGTCCTCGCTGATTCCGTCGCTGAAATATTCCTGCTCGGCGTCCCCGCTCATGTTCTGAAATGGCAGCACGCAGACGGAGAGGTCGCTAAGAAGCTCGCGACGCGCTTCTTCACGACCGTCGGTTCCAGTCAGAGCAGCAACGCTAGCCGTGAGCTTCCGCCATCCGGGCGCACCATTCTTGCCGTCCCAGTCTTTGAGATCCGCACATTGGATTTGATTGAACGGCATTGGGGGAATGGCGCCATCCAGACTTGCCTGCACGAGCGTTCCAGCGGCGCGGGCGGCGTCGGCTTCCGCCCTGACCCACTGCGACTTCGCAGCCTCGGCCGACCAAAGCACAATGACCGCCTGCGCTGACTTGAGCCGCTCTTCGATTACGTCCGCATATGCGCGGTGGGCCGGAAGTTCGTCGTCGCGCCAGACACGATAGCCGGACGCGCGCAGCGTCTCGGCCACACGCTCCGCTTGCCCCTCATCGGGACGCGCATACGAGATAAACACGTCCGCCATACTCGCCCCTTCCGCGTTCGATATCAGGACTCTACGGGAGAGTCATGCGGCGCCTATTTGTAACTCAGCTCTATGAAGCCGATGTCGACGACGAAGCGCTTGTCACCGAGCTCGCGCACTCCATTCGTACTTTTTCCGATGAGGACCAGGCTGGCCGCCGCTGGAGCCGCGAGCATCATTACCCTGGTTACACCAGCTACGCCTCTCTCAACGACTTGCCGAGGCGCGATCCTGCGTTCGCGGATCTGGCGAAGGTTCTCACGCGCCATGCACGATCATTTGCAAAGGCATCTGCCTTCGACCTTGATCGTAGACCGCGGCTCGACAGCTTGTGGGTCAACCTGTTGAAAAGCGGGGGGCAGCACAGTGGACACATCCATCCGCACAGCGTGATTTCCGGGACTTTCTACGTCGAGGTGCCAGGCGGATCCGGATCGATCCGCTTCGAGGACCCTCGCCTGCCGCTCATGATGTCGGCGCCGGCGCGTCAAGGAAATGCGTCCGAGGAGCTGCAGCCGTTCGTTACGGTTCAACCGCGCACCGGCCTCTTGCTAATGTGGGAAAGCTGGTTGAGGCACGAGGTGCTTCCGGGCACTCGCCGCGGCGAGCGCCTGAGTATCAGTTTCAATTTCGCCTGATCACGCTCGGATTCTACCTTAGTTATTGACGAGATGGTATCGTCAGACCGCGCTGCACTGCAGGTCGGGCAAGGCCGCGGTCGAGCCATGCGTGAACGTTCGTGAAAGCATCATATTCGACAAGATGCGCCGCATCGTAAAAGTCGATGAGGTTCCGCACCCAGCCGAAAAGCGAAATGTCAGCGATGGTATACTCATCGCCCATCATCCATTCGCGGCCGTCGAGACGCTGTTCCAAAATTCCGAGCAACCGCTTCGATTCATCGGCGTAGCGCTGCAGCGGGCGCTTGTCCTCCCAATCGCGGCCGGCGAACTTGTGAAAGAAGCCCACCTGTCCGAACATGGGTCCGACATGACCCATCTGCCACATGACCCACTGAAGCGTCTCGTAGCGGCGGTTGCCGGTTGGCAGGAATTGGCCGGTCTTGTCGGCGAGATAGACGAGAATTGCTCCGGATTCGGCTAAGCCGAGCGGCCCACCATCCGGGCCGTGCGGATCGATGATTGCAGGGATCTTGCCGTTGGGATTCAAGGACAAAAATTCGTCCGTCCAGCTTTCATTCTCTCTGATGTCGACGAGATGCGGCTCGTACGGGAGTTCCGTCTCCTCGAGCATGATCGACAGTTTGACGCCGTTGGGGGTGTTCAGCGAGTAGAGCTGGAGGCGTTCGGGATGCTTTGGCGGCCAGCGGCGGATGATTGGAAACGAGGAAAGGTCGGGCATCGGCACGAGCTAGGGTACGCGGGTCGAGGTTTCAAACGGCTTCCATTTCACCCGGACTTGATCCGGGGTCCGCCTGCTCTACTTAGCGCCGCAAGACAGGCGGATCCCGGCTCGGGGCCGACGCATTCATCCGGAGAACACATGGGGTTTCGCTGCGGTATTGTCGGCCTTCCGAACGTCGGCAAATCGACCCTCTTCAATGCATTGACGGAGACGGCCGCAGCGCAAGCGGCCAATTATCCCTTCTGCACGATCGAGCCCAACGTAGGACGGGTCGCGGTACCCGACCCGCGGCTCGACAAGATTCGCGAGATCGCGGCCTCCGCCGAGGAAATTGAGACCCAAATCGAGTTCGTCGATATCGCCGGCTTGGTTCGTGGGGCGAGCAAGGGCGAAGGCCTTGGGAACCAGTTCCTCGCCAACATTCGCGAGGTCGATGCCATCGTCCACGTTCTGCGGTGCTTTGAGGGCGGCGATGTCACACATGTGGAGGGCCGAGTTGATCCGATCGCCGATGCCGAAACGGTCGAAACCGAGCTGATGCTCGCCGACCTCGAGAGCCTGGAACGACGCCTCCCCAATTTGGTCAAGAAAGCGCAGCAGGGCGAGAAGGAAGCGAAGATCGAAGCCTCAGTGCTCGGCCAGGCGCTCGATCTCCTCAAAATGTCGAAGCCGGCCCGGCTTACTCAGCCAAAAGACGCGGAAGAGGCAAAGGCGCTCGCTCGTGCGCAACTGCTGACTGCCAAGCCCGTACTCTACGCTTGCAATGTGGATGAAGCGCATGCGGCGAGCGGCAACGAGCATAGTGCGCGCGTGTTTGAAAAGGCCGAGGCCGAGGGCGCTGAGGCGGTCGTCATTTCCGCAGCGATCGAAGCCGAGATTGCCACCCTCCCGGCCGAAGAACGAGACGCATTTCTAGCCGATCTCAGATTGCATGAGACCGGCCTCAACAGGATGATTCACGCGGGCTACAAGCTGCTGGGTCTCATCACCTTCTTCACCGCTGGCCCGAAGGAAGCGCGCGCCTGGACGGTGCACCGGGGCGCGAAGGCTCCGGAGGCAGCCGGGGAAATCCACACCGATTTCGAGCGAGGATTCATTCGCGCCGAGACGATCACCTACGACGATTACGTCAAGTTCGGCGGCGAAGCGGGCGCTCGCGATGCGGGCAAACTCCGCTCGGAGGGCAAGGACTATGTCGTCCAGGATGGCGACGTGATGCTCTTTCGCTTCAACGTCTGAAGAGCCCTAAACGATTCCTACGTGGGCACGTTAGAACTTCGCTCCGACACGAACGCCGAAGGTCCGCGGACGTCCGGGTACGATCTTCACCTGGGTGCAGATGCTGCACACGACGAAGCGCGACAGCTCATTGCGTTCGTCAAAGATGTTCGTTCCGAACAATTCGAAGCTGTAATTGCCCCAATCGTAACCGGCGAAGAGGTCGACCAAGGTCGACGACTTGAGCCTGCCAATCAGTTCGTTCTGGGCGGGATCAAGATCAGATCTCGCCGAGCCCTGATATGCGATCACGCCCTGCACGTGCGCCTTGCCCGTCCACATCGGCCAAGTGTAGCGCGCCGTGGCGCTCCCTTTGAACTTCGGCGTGATCGGCAGCCGGGTTCCCGACGGCGTCACGATGAAGTCGGGATCGCCGTTGGAATCGAGACCCGAGCAATCGGGTGAAGGATCTACGACAATCGCCGCGTTGCAGATGTTCCCCTTCGTCTTGGCGTCGGTGTAGGCTGCGGCGGCTGTGAGTGACAGCCCGCCCTCCGTATAGTTGATGTCGGTCTCAATACCGTTGATTTTCGCATTGCGGCCGTTCTGGATCACGGTCAGGCTGTTGAGGCCGAGGAAGCTGAACTGAATGTCCTCCCATTTCTGGTGATAGATGGCGCCGTTCCAGCGAAGGCGGCTGCCGAACAGCGTCGTCTTCCAGCCGGCTTCGTAATTGACGAGGAAATCCGGCGCATAGGGAGGCGCAAGAGGCTGCCGGTTGATGCCGCCCGGACGGAAACCTTTCGACCAGGTCGCGTAAAACATCAGGTTTTCTTGCGGCTTCCACTGCCCGTTGAATCGATAGAGCCAACCGTTACCTTTGCTTCGCCGGGGTATGGCTTTCCCACTTGAATCGACGTTGGCCACGTTGAAGCACGGTATGTTGTAGGAAAGGTTGCCTGTCGCGAGCGGACTGTCCGGATCGTTGCGAGCCTCCTCCCCGTTAATGGTCAAGCACCGGCCCTCACCCGTCGTGGAACCCAAGGGGTTGGGTAAGCCGAATCCGGCGAAGCCGAACAACGTATTATCGAACTTGTAGTATCGGCCGCCGGCGGTCAGCGTGACCTGCGGAATAATGTCCCAATTGGCTTCGCCGAAGAGAGCCCAATCCTTGTCTTCGCGCTTCTGGTTGGTCAGCCAAAGCGTTCCCGGCCAGCCGCCCACCGATAGATCCGTCGCAAGATTATCGACGAGGTAGTTCTGGTAAATGTGGTTGGTTTGCACTTGGTAGAAGGCACCGACGAGCGCCCGGATCGGCTTGTCCGCCGGCGATGCGATGCGCAACTCGTGGCTCGTCTTCGTGAAGTGATCCGTCCCTTGAATGTGTTGGCGCGGATCGATGATGTTGCCGTTATTGTCTGTGTAGTTGTTGCACCCCAGGATCCCGGGTCCCGCGCAGAAGGAAGGCGGGAAGCCATAGTAATCGACATAGTTGTTATAATAGTCGATGTAATATTGGTTATAGGTGTCCGTGTAATCCGTATAATCGGTGTCCGCGAACCGGTACCGGTCCATGTAAGCGCCTGCATAAGTAATATCGAAATTGGCCAGCTTGCCCTGAATGGTCAGCGCGGCCTGCCACCATTTGTCCCTCGCGACTTCAGGCCTGAACCGGACTGTGTCGAGATCGCTCTGGTCCTCGTCCATGAAGAACGAGCCGTCCGCTACCGCCTTCTGGTACATGAAGGTCGGAAGAATGGTCCAGTCGTCGTTGAGGTCGACCTTTAGCGCCGCCCGGCCGCCGTAGGTGTCGAGGTCGTTGAAATTCTTCTCAAGGCAGCAGCTATTATCGACGTGAACGTTGTCGGCTGGATCCGGAGCAAGGTAGGTCCGCTCGCCGAACACGTTGTCGATGAAGCCGGCATCGCGCTCGTAGAAGCCGACCGCGCGGAATGCGATGTGGTCACCGATCGGCAGGTTGATCATTCCTTCGATCTTGCCGCCGATCCCGCCGTGAGCGACCGTGTTAATCTCACCGTCCACGCGGCCAGCCATGACTCCGATCTCTGGCTTGTTGGTGATGATGCGGATGGTACCCGCTTCGCTCGACGCACCGTACAACGTGCCCTGCGGGCCGGCGAGGCTCTCGATGCGCGCGATGTCGTAGATGTGGACATCAAGCGTTCCGCCGATCGTGGTGACCGGTTGCTCGTCAAGATAGGTGCCGACCGAGGGCAGGGAGCCCGAGTGATTCCCGTCGCCACCCGTCGCGATGCCGCGCATATAGACGATCGTGAAGCCCGGCTGGGCCGTTTGGAAGCTGACCGACGGAAGCTGCTTCGTATATTCCTCGAAGTTCGAGATATTCAGCTGATCGAGCTTGCGGTTGCCAAGCACCGTCACGGCGATCGGCACGTTCTGCAGATTCTCTTCACGCTTGGTCGCGGTAATGATGATGTCGCTCTGATCGACCAGGCCCGGCTTCTGCGCTTGACTTGCCGGAGGCGAGGTTACGTCCACCGCGTTCGTCCCCGGCGCCGGCGACTGGCCGGTCGTCTGCGGTTGTGTTGCCGTCTCGGGAGGCACATTCTGAGCAAAAGCAGGTGTCGCGAGAACGGTTGAGGCGAGGAGTCCGAGCGTAAACGCGCGGGCGGTGCGTGCGGTCATCGAATGCCCCCATTCGGCTATGTGACGGCATTGCGGCAGAGGCGTAACAACTTGTCAACAGTCGTGGAGACTTTTCCGCAGCAATTATCGGCTCACCGTTGCAGGAACGACGCGGGGGCGTCCGGATAGGCGTCCAAAACTTGACCTAAAGCATGTTTCAGAGGCCCGAGGTGCGATTCGTACGGCAGCCATTCCTTGGTCGCGTCCCGATAGATGGGTCGGCGCACCTGTTCCGAACTGGCAGTGCGCACTGCCCGCTCGGTCTTGTAGAACTCCAGGCACTGCGACTCGAACTCGAGTCCGCAATAATCGAGGAGCCTGCGCACCTCGGCCTCCGTATCGTCGACGATCCGTTCGTAGATCACCCGATGCACGCACCCGGGCAGGACCGCATCCACATGCGCCATCAGCCTCACATAATCCGCGTAATAACGACCGACGTCCTCCAAATTGTAAGCGAAATCCTGCCCCCGCGCATAATGCTGCCGGAAGTTAGAGAAACAGCAACCCAGCGGATGCCGGCGTGCGTCGATGATTTTGGCATTGGGTAGGATGAGATGGATGAACGGCACGTACAGCCAGTTGTTGGGCAGCTTGTCGATGAAGAAGGGACGGTCGGTGCGGCGCTGAACCCCCGCCCGCTTGAGATACTCTTCGCCAAGTTCGCGCCGTTCATTCTCTGAAAGCTTGAGCGCTGGACGCGGATAGCCCGTCTTGCGAGCGAGCATTGGGATGTCTTGCAGTTCGGACGTCCCTTCGACCAGGCTGTGAGACGATAGAATCTGCTCGATGAGCGTCGAACCTGCGCGCGGCATGCCGACGATGAAGATCGGGTCGGTAGCATCGCAGCCACCGGGGCGTTCGGCAAAAACCTCGGCCGTGAATGCCGCGATGCAGCGGTCGACCTTCCCTGTAATTTCCTTAGCGTCGTACGGCTGGTTCTTGAGCCTCAGTGCATTGGCGCGCGAATAATGACGGAATGCCTCATCGGTATGTCCACGGTCGTGCATCGCTTTGCCGAGTGCAAAATCGAGGTGCCAGCGATCCTCATCTTTTAGACCCCGACTTTCGAGCGCAGAATGCATCGCTGCGAGGTCGTCATCGTCAAATTTCACGGTCTTGAGGTTCGCAAGGCTCCACCACGCCTCGCCCATTGTCGGCTTGATCGCGATCGCTTCACGGTAGGCGGCGATCCCTTCGGACTGCCTGCCTATGGTCTTGAGCATGTGACCGTAGCTCATCCACGCCTTCGGCTGGCGCGGAGATCGGTCGATCACGTCCTTGTAAATGACTATCGCCTCCTCGAAATCGCCGAGGCGAGCAAGCGTTGCGGCCTTCAGGTTCCAATGGCCGATCCAATCCGGCTCTTCCGCGAGAATATCATCGAGTAATTCCATGCCCTCGGCCGGGCGTCCCATGCGGCCGAGGACAATTGCCAGGTTCGCCCTCGCGGCAGTCCACCCCGGTGCAAGCTCGACCGCCCGGCGCAGCAGGTGCTCCGCGTCTCGCCAGCGGCCGATGCGTCCGGCCAGCTCGGCGAGCATCCGGATTGCGAACACGTCGAAAGGATCTTCCTTGAGGTGCGGCTTCAACAGCCGCTCGGCAATGTCGAGCCGGTTCTCGTTCATGGCGAGCGCGGCCTCGATCAGACGCGGATGCCAGCGGCTGCCAAGCGGAGATTGCGTTGCCACGCGATCAGCCTAGGCGGACACCGCACTTACGCCAAGCCGCGCCTCAAGCTATTCGCCCACCATGATCTACTTCGAGGATTTGGAGGTTGGATCCGAAACCTATTTCGGGTCCTACGACGTAACTCGTGAGGAGTTGCTGAAATTCGCCCAGAAATACGACCCTCAACCATTCCACACATGTGACGAGGCGGCGGCCAAAACCCACTTCGGTCGGATCGCCGCCAGCGGTTGGCACACCTGCGCAATGACCATGGCCGTGGTCGCTCGCCATGTGGTTGAGCATGAGCAGGCGGGGCTCGGATCCCCCGGCATAGACGAACTTCGCTGGAGGAAACCGGTCTATCCGGAGGATACGTTGCACGTGCGCGGACGGATCATCGAGAAGACTCCGTCACGGAAACGCCCGGAAATGGGCTCGTTCCGCACCGAAATGACGGTCACAAATCAGGATGACGTGCCGGTGATGACGTTCACGTCGATCGTGCTCATCCGGCGCCGCCCCGGCACGGAGCCAATGACTCAGGGCGACTCGTTTGGAGTTAGTCGTTCTGAGTGACCGACCGGCCGCGCTGCCGGCTGGTTTGTGTCGTCAACCGCTGGCTCCGGACTTCCTGCGCTCGCTCCGACCTGCTCGGCCTTTCCACGGTCGCCCGGTTGGCGCGGACCTCCTGCGCTCGCTCCGACCGGCTCGGCCTCTCGACGGCCACCCTGTTTGTGCGGACCGGCCGGTCGCGGTCGAATGCGCTCCAATTGGGCTTGACGACGACCGTCTTCGTGGAGGTCGTCACTTTGGGCTGGCGGCTAAGCCAATAGCGCTTCTGCGCGTCGGACCACACGTGCGGCCGCCGGTACGTGTCGTACACATAGTATCCGGTGCCAGGATAATAAAAACCGTCGTTCCAGCCCCAATAGGGCGAGCCGTAAAGGCCACCGTAACTGCCGTACGCGCCATACGGGTAACCATAACCAGAGCCGTAACCGTAGGCGCCATAGGGATAGCCGTAGCCGTAATTGCTGTAGCCATAATTGCCGTAGCCGAGACCAAGGCTTCCATAGGATCCGTAGGGATCGCCAAACCCGTAGGCGCAGCCACCCAGCGCGAGGCCGCTCGTTAGCGCGAGAGCGGCGAGACGAAGTCGAGATACACGCATGTCGAATCTCCATAACAGCGGAGGAGCCATGCGTTGCAAAAACGCTCTACTGCGTGAATGGCGGCTGAATCGGTGGCCTAACCCGCGATGCCTTCTTCGCGCTTGGCGCGGCGGGTCTTCGCTTGCGCCTCGGGCGTGAGAATTCCGGTTTGCCGCACGCTCCGCTTCGCCTCGTACCAAATCTGCTGATAGGCGAGGTAACCAAGGACAGTCGCAAAGATCAGGAAGATTACCACCGCAAGGCCTGCTGCGTGGCGGCTCTCTAAATTGGGCTCCGCTGTCCAGACGAGGAACGCCGAAACGTCCTTCGCCATCTCGTCCACGGTCGAAGGAGTTCCGTCCGCGTAGGTCACCTGCCCATTGCTCGTGAGCGGCGGCGGCATCGCAATGTTTAGGTTCGCGAAGTACGGGTTGTAATGCAGGTTCGGCGGAGTCTTGGCGTCGGGGAACTTGTGAAGAAGCTCCGCAGGCTGCTGTCGATAGCCGGTGAGCAGGGAATAGATGTAGGCCGCGCCGCCTTCGCGAGCCTTGGTGATCAGCGAGAGGTCAGGCGGAAGCGCGTTATTGTTCGCCGCTCGCGCCGCGATCTCATTCGGAAACGGTGCCGGGAAATTGTCGGACGGAAGCGCCTTGCGCGTGGAGTCCTCTCCGGTGTCCGGATTGATCGTCGGAACCTGGGTCTTCCAATCCAGCGCTATCTTCTTGATCTCAGCCTCATTGTAACCGAGGGCTTCGAGGTCGCGGAACGAAACCATCTTCAGGCTGTGGCAAGCCGAGCAAACTTCGGCATAGACCTGGAAGCCCCGCTGCAACTGCTCCTTATTGAACTTGCCGAAGGGCCCATCGCTGGGGAGCGCCAGATGCTTGGGATGCTGGTGGAACTCCTCCGCTGCGAGCGGTGCGGGAGGGTTACTGAAGTAGCTGGCAACGCCGCCGATCAGGGAGATGAGGAGGACTCCGGCAAAGACCAGGCCGACCAGAAAACCGATGACACGAACCATTGTCTTGCCTGTCCCCTTACTCAGCCGGCGCCATTACTGATCCCGAGCGCGGCCCTTGTTGCCCCGCGGGTGCTGCTTCCGCTTCCTCGCCGTGAAGCACGGATTCGGTAATCGAATTCGGCAGAGGCAGGGTGGTCTCAAATCTCGAGATCAGCGGCAGGATCACAAGGAAATGCAGGAAATAATAAGCCGCGGCAGCCTGGCCCAGCGCGATGCTGAACGGCGAGATGGGCGCTCCGCCGACCCATCCGAGAATGAGCACGTCGATGACAAGCAGCCAGAAAAACCGCTTGAACACCGGCCGATAGCTTCCCGATCTCACCGGTGAACGATCGAGCCACGGGAGGAAGAACAGCAGCAGGATCGAAAGGAACATCGCCAGCACGCCCCACAGCTTCGCGGGCAGAATGAAGTCGGCGGTGAACGAGCGCAGGATCGCGTAGAAGGGCCAGAAATACCATTCGGGGACGATGTGCGCCGGGGTCGCGAGTGGGTTAGCCTCGATATAATTGTCCGGGTGGCCGAGTACGTTCGGCCCGAAATAGGTCACCAAGGCATAGGCTAGCAGCAGCGCGCCCGAGAACCAGCCGTCCTTCGCCGTGTAGAAGGGATGGAACGGCAGCGTGTCGCGCTCGTCTCTGACATCCACTCCAGTCGGATTTCCGGAGCCCGGAATGTGGAGCGCCCAGATGTGGAGAATCACCACTGCGGCGATCACGAACGGCAGCAGATAATGGAGGGAAAAGAAGCGCGCCAACGCCGCCTGATCGGGGGCATAGCCCCCCAGCAACCACACGCGGATCGGCTCACCGACAAGCGGGAAGGCCGAGAAGAAACCGGTGATGACCTGCGCGCCCCAATAGCTCATCTGTCCCCAGGGGAGGACATAGCCCATGAATGCCGTCGCCATCATCAGCAGGTAAATGACCAGGCCCAGCATCCACACCAGCTCGCGCGGCGCCTTATACGATCCGTAATAGAGGCCCCGGAAGATATGGATGTAGACGACGATGAAGAAGAAGCTCGCGCCGTTCATGTGCGCATAGCGGAGAAGCCAGCCGGCACTGACGTCGCGCATGATCAGCTGGTTCACAGAGGTAAACGCGCCGCCGACCGTTGCCGCGTAATGCATCGCCAACACGATGCCGGTGACAATTTGTATGGTCAGGAAAATTCCAGCTGCGACCCCGAAATTCCAGAAATAATTGAGGTTGCGTGGCACCGGATAGCCGGGCCCTGTCGCCCCATAGACGATGCGCGGCAGCGGCAGGCGATCGTCGAGCCAGCGCATGAAGGGATGCTTGGGTTCGTAGGGCTTGGCCCAGGGAAAACTCATATGTCGCTAACCCCTCAGCCGATCTCGACCGTCGTCGGCGATGTGAACTTATATTCCGGCACCTGAAGATTCAGCGGCGCGGGCCCTTGTCGAATTCGAGCGGCAGTATCGTAGGCGGAGCCGTGACACGGGCAGAAATAGCCGCCGTATGGCCCGCGATTTTCTTCCGAGGTAATTCCAAGGGGGACGCACCCAAGGTGCGTGCAGACGCCAAGCGTGATCAGCCAATTCTGTTTGCCTGGCTTCGTCCGCTCGGCCAACGACTGTGGATCGCGCAGCTCCGACAATGGCACCGCATTCGCTTCCGCGATTTCCTTGGGCGTCAGGTTGCGCACGAACACGGGCTGCTTGCGCCAGCTGACCTTGATGCCCTGTCCCGGCACGACCTTTGAAATGTCGACTTCAGTCGTCGCGAGTGCGAGCACATCGGCCGAGGGCGACATCTGTACGATAAGGGGCGCCAAGGCAGCCACAGTGCCGACGCCGGCGAAGCTCACCGCGGCCACATTCAAGAAGTCACGACGGCGAACCCCGTCCTGGGGAATCGCAGCTGCGTTCTCGGAAACCCCAGCGGATTGTGCCTTGGTGGCCATCATTCCCCTTTTTGACGCGAATGGCTGGTTGGTGCCGGAAGGCACGTCAGCGTCGCCGCACCGAGCGAGCCCCGGCGCGATTGGCGGGCCTGATAGCGAGGGGTTCAAGCGATGTGAAGGGGCCGATTCGTAGTTTGCTTCGCACTCATCCGCCGCGCTCGCTTAACTCACCTCGATCGGCACTGTCGCGCCTACCGCCTCGTGCTCCCTGCGCCCAAGCCACGACGCTCGGGCCATTACCAGAGCCGCGTAGAGAACGACCACGAAGACAAGCCAACGAAGCGTCTCGAGAGGCATGGATTTCACGATGAAAGCCGCAACGAGCACCGCCGGAATGCCGCCAAGCGTGATTCCCATGGCGATCTTAAGGTTGATCTGACCGATTACGATGTGCCGCGCTCCGGCACCCGCTACGGTCAACGAGGCGCCCCCGGCCATGATCGGGAACACCAGTCTCGGATCCATCCCCATCAGGCTGAACATCATTAGCGTCGGTGCGTAATTGCCGACGCCGAAATTGAGGAGAACGCCGAACACGAAATTCGCGACGATGGCGATGATGGTGAGATCCAGCGGCAGGCTTGCCGCGGTTCCCCCACCGGGCATCATCTGCAGGTTCGTCAGAGCATAGACGGCGGCACCGATAAGGAGCGCGATTGCGACCACAAGCTGAATCACCCACACACGTGTCTTGGCAACCAGAGGCGCCCCGATAAGCCCGCCCATCAGCACCGAGATGGTGCAGCCGACCAGCAGCACGGGATCGACCATCACGCCGAGCAGAATCAGGAAGATGACCGACTGGGTCATGGTCGGTAGGCCGTGCCCGACGAGCATCGTGGGCGGGATCAACCGGTCGGGGACGAGCCTACGAAATTTGAACCAGGCAGTGGTTGGCGCAAACGAGCCAATGCCCAACGTATCGAAGAAATTCGTGATTGCGCCGAGAACAACACCCTCGAACGTCGGCCACGCCCTGTGCGCGATTGCCGCCCTCAGCAAGATCAAGCTGAACCCAAGGATCGCGAGTACGAGCGGAACGAGCAGAGCAATCAACATGGCCGCCCCTCCAAGCCATGCATGAAAGTCCGGAGCCTACTCCCTTGCGGTCTCGACACAAGTGCATCAAAGGGTAACTGAAGAAGGCCCGCCCCAGCGTGCCGGGAGCGAGCCTTCCCTACTCGGGGATTTTGACCCGGATCCTCGAAACCGCGTCCGGCGCACAAGGGGATTAGCGCACCGGGCATTTCCTGCGTCTCATAAAACGCCCGGTGGCGGCAATCGGCGATTCCGTACTGTCCCTCTCTCGGACGCCCACCGCCGATTGGTAACGCCTTAGGCGGTGAAATCCTCACCGCCCCCCTGACTCTCCGTGAAGCTTCAGGAATCTGTGGAATCCAAGCTCGAATCGCTGCTCGATGGCCGGCTTTCAGCCGGGCTCGTGGCATTTCGGGCGACAGAAACAGTTTGGTCCCGGCTCAAAGCCGGAATGAGAGCAAGAGGGCAACATCATGGCGAAGACAACCGACGCCGGCGGCATTCTGACGCGCATCAAGGACGAGGAGCTCGAGTGGGTCGACCTCCGCTTCACCGACCCCAAGGGCAAATGGCAGCACCTGACCATGGCCTCGGGCGTGGTTGACGAGGACAATCTTACCGACGGCTTCATGTTCGACGGAAGCTCGATCGCTGGCTGGAAGGCGATCAACGAGAGCGACATGATCCTGAAGCCCGATCTGAACGCGGCCTATGTCGATCCCTTCAGCGCGACGCCGATGCTGGTGCTGTTCTGCAACGTTGTCGAACCATCGACTGGAGAGCTTTACGGCCGCGACCCGCGCTCGACTGCTACGCGCGCCGAGGCCTATTTGAAGCAGACCGGGATGGGAGACACCGTCTTCGTAGGGCCGGAAGCTGAATTCTTCATGTTCGACGACGTTCGCTTCGAGGACGGCTACAACGTCAGCTACTATCGCATCGACGATATTGAGCTCCCCACCAACTCAGGCCGCGAATATGAGGGCGGTAACCTTGCCCACAGACCACGCGCCAAGGGTGGCTACTTCCCCGTAGCACCGGTCGACAGCGCGATGGACATCCGCTCCGAAATGGTCTCGACCATGCTCGAGATGGGCCTGCCGATGGACAAACACCATCACGAGGTCGCGGCATCGCAGCATGAGCTTGGGTTGACCTACGGCGGCCTCGTCGAGACGGCGGACCGGATGCAAATTTACAAATATGTCGTGCACATGGTCGCTCATGCCTACGGTAAGACGGCAACTTTCATGCCCAAGCCGATCGCGAAGGATAACGGCAGCGGCATGCACACGCACATGTCAATCTGGAAAGGCAGCAAGCCGCTGTTCGCCGGTAACGGCTATGCAGGCCTTTCCGAGACCGCGCTCTACTTTATTGGCGGGGTAATCAAGCATGCGCGGGCGCTGAACGCCTTCACCAATCCGACGACCAACAGCTACAAACGCCTAGTACCCGGGTTCGAGGCGCCAGTGCTGCTTGCTTATTCGAGCCGCAACCGTTCGGCGTCCTGCCGCATCCCGTACGGCGCGGGCGAAAAGGCGAAGCGGGTCGAGTTCCGCTTTCCCGATGCTCTGGCGAACCCGTATCTCGCTTATTCGGCGCTGCTCATGGCCGGCTTGGATGGCATTCAGAACCGCCTTCATCCGGGCGACCCGATGGACAAGAACCTTTACGATCTGCCGCCGCAGGAACTGGTCAACGTGCCGACCGTGTGCGGGTCGCTGCGCGAAGCGCTCGTTTCGCTGCAGAACGACCGGGCCTTCCTGACTCGCGGCGATGTGTTCAGCGACGATCAAATCGATAGCTATATCGACCTCAAATGGGAGGAAGTGATGCGGTGGGAAACGACACCCTCCCCCGTCGAGTTCGACATGTATTACTCCTCCTGATGAACACTTCGGTAACCCTCGTCTGCGCATAATCGCGCGGGGCGAGCTTTACGGAGTGTTGCGATGAATATCCGGTCGAAGATCAGCCGCGGGCGCCCGCTCGACGGTTCGCCGGTGATCCAGGGCAAGACGCCGAAGGGCGCCAGGGCCGACTCGCTGGACAGTATACCTGTCGCGCGAGAGACGACCCGTAGCGCAAACATGCGACTTCAGGATCGGCACAGGCTGAGCGAACAGCAGGTCAAGATCACGCATAAACGCAAGGACCATCTCGCCCAGCTGATCAACTTGTCCGGCGGCGGAGCGATGATCACGGGCGACTTCGATCCGATGCTGTGGGACCGGATAAAGCTGCACCTCGGCGAGGATGGAGTAATCGAATGCGCGGTCTGCTGGTTGAAGGGGGATCGCATCGGACTCGAATTTGCGCACGAAACTCGGCTCGAATGCTCGGCGGACAAGCAAGCGCAGCTTTTGCGTGAAGTGATCGCCAACAACTTCCCCGACATTGAGTTCGAGGCGGAGGCAGCAAAGGCGGCGGAGGTCGCGGAGGTCGCAAGACCCGCTGAGGATCACCGTGGCGAGCGGCGCCATCCGCTGATCTGGTCAGGCACGCTGCATTATGACTTTGCGAGTTCACCGGTGCGCCTGCGCAACATTTCGGAGCGCGGCGCCCTCATCGAAAGCGAGCGAATTCTGCCCGTCGGTGCCGAGCCTTTGCTCGAACTCGGCGAGGCAGGAAGCGTATTCGGCACCGTCACCTGGACAGTCGGCGATCAAGCGGGACTCCGTTTCCACACGCCCTTCGACATGACGATGTTGGCGAAAGCGAAGCCGCAGTTGGCGCCGGCGCGGTGGGAGCAACCGGAATATTTGAAGGCTGAACCTGCCAAACCTGAGGCGAGCTCTCCCTGGGCCGACGAGTGGGGCCGGATGTCGCTAAGCGAGCTGCGCGACGAACTCGAAGGTTTTCTAAAGCGCTAGTTGCGCACGTAGATCACTCCAACCTGATCTTTGTAGATTTGCCGCCAGCCGGGTGTGCGATCTAGCAGCCCGATGAGGTCGGTGGAGCGATTGGGCAAAATCGCCCAGCGGATGTTCCACTTGTGAACTGCCTGGTCGAGAGCGCCGAGGTCGCCATCGAGAATTCGTTGATAGTCGAGCACGAGCGCGTCGCCGTACATGTCGCCACGGCCGTCGATGTAGGGGCGGATACCGGACAGGATGAGCGGTCCTCCCATCGAGTAACCATTGAGCACGGGTTGGGAGCGCAGTGGGACAGGAATTGCCGCAATTAACTTCCAGGGGTTGGCGCTGTTTTCCGGCGTATTTAGCGGCAAAACCAACCGGACAACGACAAGCGCCGCCGCCGCAGCCAGCGCCAGCGGCACGAGCTGGCGATCAGAAGGAGTTCCCTCGGTCTGGAATCCGCTGGGCAGCACCATGACCGCGACGATTGCGAGCACGGCTTGATGACGCATTTGCAGCAAAGCCAGGGCCAGAAGCGATCCAAGCAATAGCCAGCGCACCGGCGAAAGTCGGGGGCGTTTGAACCACAGCAGCACGAAAGTGGCGACGAGAATCGCGAAGAACCAGGGCGTATATTCAGGCGTCGAGGGTCCCCATTCGCGGATGAGCGGCAGCATTGCGAGATTGGCGATCCGCAGCGGATGGAAAACTCCTTCGATGCCGTTGGCGTTTACGAACACTGCTACCGCACAGGCGAGGCCGAAAACTGCCCATTCCCGCAACGCGCGCATCCGGTCGGGCGCCGCAATCAATGCTTCGAGGCCAAACGCGCCGGCGATGACCAGGCCCATGGCAAAGCTCCCATGGAGATTGGCCCAGATGACCATCAGCAGCGCGGCAGCAAGTGGCGGCGCTCTCCCCTTCTCGCGTGCGCGAAGCATGAGCCAGGTCCAGAAGGCGATCATCGGCCATGCGATGAGGTGCGGCCGAGCGAGCATCATTGGAATGAGGACGAAATCCATCGCGATGAGAGCGCCGAGCGCGACAAATGGCCGGATGAAGCGCGTTGCGTTGAGGAAGGCGGTCAGGTGCAGCGCGATGAGTGCCGCGGTCACCAACGCGGCAATGCCGCTGTAGCCCGCAAGCCGGTACGCCCCACCCATGATCGTTTCGGCGAGCCACTCGATCGGCACCCAAGGCCTGCCCGCCCACGTGAAGGAAAATGGGTCGGCGTACGGTACCGCGCGATGGTCGAGAATCCACTCGCCAGTCGCGATGTGCCAGCTGACATCGCCGTCGTTGAAAATCGTCTGAGAGCTGCCGAGCGTCGCCGGGAGCAGAACGGCTGCGAGAAGCATCGCTACGACGTAATGGTGCCGCTTCTCTACGGCAGCGCGAGCCTCGGCCATCAATCTTCCTCGATCAGGCTCGTGGTCTTCGTTTCACGCATGCGCACGTAAGCCACGAGCGAGCATGCGGCGAGGAATGAGATATAGAGATAGAACCAGCGTTCGTGCCCGATGTTCTTGAGATAGAGCGCGACATATTCGGCTGTGCCGCCGAAGATCGCGTTGGCGATAGCGAAGGGTAGAGCGACGCCCAATGCGCGGATATCGGCGGGAAACATTTCGGCTTTGATAATCGCGTTGATCGATGTGTAGCCGGTCACGATGACGAGGGCCGCCATCACCAGCGCAAAGGCCGCGGGTGCCGTTCGTGTATCCTCAAGGGTCGCAAAAATCGGGAAAGTGAACAGGGTCGCGCATACGCCGAAGAAGATCATCAGCGGCTTGCGCCCGACATAATCCGAGATGCGACCGGCGAGAGGCTGAATCAAAAGCATCACCATGAGGGCGACGGTCATGATCCGCGATGCGGTCACACGGTCGAAGCCGCTGGTATTGGCGAGGAACTTCTGCAGATAGATGGTGTAGGCGTAAAATGCTGCGGTGCCCCCTGCGGTCAGCGCCATCACCAGGAATGCTTCGCGCGGATGGTCGCGGAACAGGTTGACGATGGTCGAGCTGCGGCGGTCCGTCCTGGCCGCGACATTTTCAAAACTCAGCGTTTCATCGAGCCTTCGGCGAATGAAATAGACGACAATCGCGAGCACGCCACCTGCGCCGAAGCCGATGCGCCACCCCCAGGCCTGCATTGCTTCCTCGCCCAGCATGGCCTGCAAAAATACGAGCAAGGCTAGCGCGGTGAGCTGCCCGCCGATGATCGTCACATATTGGAAACTTGACCAAAAACCGCGTCGGTCGCGGTCAGCCATTTCGGAGAGATACGTTGCGCTCGATCCATATTCGCCGCCGAGGCTCAGACCTTGAACGATGCGGGCAATGACCAAGGTCGCCGGGGAAAGTACGCCCGCCTGCGCATAGCTTGGGGCAATTGCAATCATCAGCGAGCCGACGCACATCAGCGAAACAGACAGCATGAGGCCGGCTTTTCTGCCTTTGTGGTCGGCATAGACGCCCATCAGCCAGGCGCCGACCGGTCGCATCACGAAACCGACCGCGAAGATCGCGGCGGTCTGAAGCAGCTGGGCGGTCTGGTCGCCCTGGGGAAAGAATGAATGCGCGAAATACAGCGCAAAGGCGGAATAAACGTACCAGTCGAACCATTCGACGAGATTGCCCGCTGAGCCGCCGAAGATGTTGCGGAAAATTCGCCGCGGCGGCGGCGATTCCGGCTTAGGCACCAGCGCCTGTCCGAGCGTGTTCAGCGCGCGACGACCCGTAGATCCAGTAGAGAATCAGGCCGAGCACATTCCAGATCAGGAAGTATGCTCGCGTTTTGATCGGCAGGCTCCAGAATAAATAGGCGCAACCGACGATCGCAACGATGCCGACGAGCCACGGAAGCGGCGTAGCAAAGCGGCGAACCGCGCCGGGTTCTCGCCGGCGCATCGCGAGCATTGCCGCCGACACCGCCATAAAAGCCGTCAGGGTTCCCGCGTTGGCAAGCGCGGCAATCTCCGCCAACGGGAATAATCCCGCGATGATGGCGACGACGACCGCCGTGAACAGGGTGATCCGGACCGGTGTGCCGCGACTTGAGACCCGCGCGAGATTGGTGGGGAGAAGGCCGTCGCGCGCCATCACGAAAAAGATGCGGCTCTGGCCGTAAAAGAAAGCAAGAATGACTGTCGGAAGCGCGACCACGGCCGATATGCCAAGGATTTTCGCTGCCCATCCTTCGCCTATATCCCGCAGGATAAGCGCGAGCGGTTCCGGGCTGTTCGCGAAATGCGTGTACGCAAGCGCTCCGATTGCCACCGCCGCGACCGCCATGTAGATCAGCACGCACAGCAACATTGAGCCGACGATTCCGATAGCAAGATCGCGGCCAGGGTCTTTTGCTTCCTCGGCAGCAGTGGCGATCGCGTCGAAGCCGTAAAAGGCAAAGAAGATGATCGCGGCTGCCGACATGACGCCGACCTCTGAGCCCGACGGGCCGCTGCGTGGGAAACCGTAAGGCATGAACGGGTGAAAATTGTTGGCGTTGAAGAATGGCAAAGCGACAGCGATAAAAAGCGCGAGCGCGGCGAGTTTGATCACCACGAGCGCGGCATTGAGGTTGGCGCTTTCGCGCGTGCCATAGATGAGGAGTCCAGCGACCACGGCAATGATGAAAATTGCCGGCAGGTTGATGATACCGCCAAGCTCGGGCCCGTTGATGAGGCCTGTTGGCAGACCAGCACCGATGCTGGCGAGGAAACCGGACGCATAGCCCGACCAGCCAACGGCCACTGCGCTGACGACGAGGCCTGTCTCTTAT
>JBKPLG010000140.1:0-21535 GCA_046731515.1 Pseudomonadota bacterium
CAGATGTGTATAAGAGACAGGCTGCAACCAGGCGGCTGACCCCGCATCATTCCGGCCGGCGCGACCGACGAGATCAATCGCCTGATACTGGCGGAAGCCAAGCGGTGGCTCGATACGTTCAAGAAGCACCGGAACCAGGCGGGCGCTGTCCCGCCCGGCCGCGGCCTCGTCATGGACCCATGCCGACTCCACTGAGAATTTTGACCACAACACCATCACTAAATCGGCGCTGCGTAGTGCCGCGTCGATCTCAGTGCTGAAGCGGGAGCCCGCGTGGACATGGCGGTCCCACCAGACGGAATGGCCCTTTGCCCCGAGCGCCTCCGCGATCCGCTCTGCCTTTCTTAGATCCTCTCGCGCATAGCTGAGGAATATCTTGGCCATCGCCGCTCCCCAATGCAGCGTGAGTGCGGGAACTGGTCCGGAAGCGCAAGCTGCCGTCCATTAGTACGTACGCGCTTTACATGTCCGCGTTTGGTCGAAACCAGACCTCAGGCTTATGTACGAAATGGGTGGAAAGCGGACATCCGGGGCGCCAAGCCCGACAAACCTGAGCGTGGCGCCTGACTGGCATCCGATTTTCAGGTCCGGCATAAGACTCGCTCTTTCGACCTTCGCATTCGATCAGGACCGGAGAGCCGATATGAGGGCGACAGCATTTTTCACTGCGCACGCTGCGTTTTCCTCCGCAATCGGGCTGCTCGGGGGCTTGCTTCTCTCAGCCTGCGATTCCCATGCAACAAAGCAATCTTCCTCCGATCATGCCGCGACGCAGCCTTCCGCCGCCGATCCGCGCGTGCAGGCGGCGATCGATGCGGCCGTCACGAAAGATCGCAAGCTCTACGGAGGTGCGACTCCGGTTCCTGCCGTGTTGGTCGGAGTCTGGGATGGCTCGGGGAAGAGCTACGTTCGCGCGTTCGGCGAGGCCGATATCGCGACCCATCGCGCGCTCACGCCCGCGGATCACTTCCGGATCGGGAGCAACACCAAAACCTTCGTCATCAGTGTCCTGCTGCAGCTGGTGGACGAGGGGAAGCTCAGCCTCGACGACCCGCTCAGCAAATTCTCCATCGGTGTCACCGTACCGAACGCCGAGCACATTACGGTGCGAGAGATGTGCCAGATGCGGAGCGGCCTGTTCGAGGCCTATGACACGCCCGAGGCCAATGCCCTGCAGCTCACGCCGGACATGAAGTTCGATCCGCGCACCGTCATCGGCTGGGCGGCAAAGCAGCGGCCCTATTTCGCGCCCGGCACGGGCTACCATTACAGCAACACCAACTATCTGCTGCTCGGCCTGATCATCGAAAAGGTCACCGGGAACAGCGTTGGCAGCGAAATTCGTAACCGCCTCCTGGTGCCCTTTTCCCTGACCAACACCAGCTATCCCGACAGTCAGGCGATGCCCGATCCATGGGCGCACGGCTACGGGCTGAACGCCAAGCGTGAGTGGGAGGACGTCAGCGGCGCGATCCCTGTGTCGATGATGGGCGCGGCAGGCGAGATGATCTCCGACATGAACGACATGACGCGCTGGGTGAAACTCTACGTCACCGGCAAGACGAACGGCCCGGAAACGCAGCGGGCGCGAATGACCTGCATTCCGATCGGTCACGGAAATATGGCATTCGGGCTCGGGATCGGCTGCAGCGCGGGATGGTACGGCTACACGGGCGGGCTGCCGGGGTACAACACGGCGAATTATTATTTTCCCGAACAGAACATCACCGTGGTGGCGTGGGTGCCGCTGCAGGCCGACAAGCCCGAACCGGGCGTCTCCAACACAATTTTCCGCGACATCGCCCGGATCATGACGCCAAAGCACGTGCCGTTCGAGGACTAACAGCCGGATCGATCGAGCAGCGCGCTGGTTGGGCTTGGCACCGGCTTGGCCCTAATGTCTGCTTTGGGTCGAAAGCAGACAGAAGCTAGCGTCTGCAATGGGTGGAAGGCGGACGGCAGCTTTGGGGTAACAACCGACGTTAGACGCCAAGCCGCTATCCGCCGACACTCCCGCGCCGGTCAAGACCACGATATTCCGGACTTCGGTTAGCGCCATTTCACTTAGAATCCCGAACTTACCGATCCTGCGTTAACCCACTTGATCTCGCAATGACTTCAGCGCTGATATAATCGTTTCCGCGGAGGGTTTTGGCTGCCCTCCGGGTGGGGTGCAGAATCAAGAAAATCTTGAGATCCAGGCTTCCGGAGCGCCTTGCGGATCGCATTCCGCCGCTGGTGGTCGAATTTGCGGTCGCCATTGCGGCTGTCGCAGCGACCCTTGCGATCCGTTTGCCCCTAACCGACTTCACCGGAGACCGGGCGCCTTATGCCCTCAACTTCGTGGGAGTTGTGCTCGCATCTGTCGTGGCGGGGTGGCGCGCCGGCCTGATCGCGCTTCTTCTGGGTCAGTTTCTTACGTGGCTCATCATCGTGCCACCTTATTGGAGCATCGACATAGGCGATGCCGAGCGGCTGGGCAGCCTGATCATTGCGACCGTTGCTCAGTTTCTTATTCTCATCGTCATCACGCTTTATCAGCGGGAAGTCGCCAAAGGCGTCGCTGCAGGCGAGCAGCGCCTAGCTTTGCTCGACGAAGCCCTTCGCGAAATCGATCACCGGACGGCCAACAACTATCAGACTATGCTGGCGTTGATTCAGCTGCAGGCCCGCAATGCGAACAACGAACATGTTCGCGCCGCGCTCCAGCAGATCGCCGACCGGATCCAGGCCATTGCCAACGCATCGAAACAACTCGCGGTGCACAGCGCCGATTTGGGCATGGTGCGGCTCGACGATCACCTGTGCGAACTGGTCCAGGAAATCGAACGCGGTCTTTCCCGCAGGGAGATTGCCGTTGAATGTAAAGTCGATCAGGTGTCGGCGAGCATCGAAAAAGCCACGTCAATTTCCCTCATCGTCAATGAGCTTGTCACAAACTCGATCAAACATGCATTCAACGGAGAATCCTCCGGCCACGTCTGGGTAACCGGGAAGACCGGCACGAAGTTCGAGCTCGTGGTCGCGGATAACGGCCGCGGCATTGAGGCAACCAAGCGAGAAGGGCATGATGGCCTTGGCAGCAAGCTCGTGGAAAGCTTCACCCGGCAGCTTGGGGCCGAGCATGACGTCATCTCATCGGAGAAGGGCACGACGCACCGGCTCGTGATTCCTGATCTGCTGTAGGGTCCGAAGGTTGGTGAATTCGTGAGCGAGGGGCGCATCCGCATCGGCATCGGCGGCTGGACCTATCCGCCGTGGCGGGGAGTCTTCTACCCGGAGAAGCTCGCGCAAACGAAGGAGCTCGAATACGCGTCACATGCGCTTACCGCGATCGAGATCAACGCGACCTTTTACGGCCGGCAAAGTCCGAAGAGCTGGCAGAAATGGGCGGAAACGGCCCCAGACGGGTTCCAGTTCGCGGTCAAGGGCTCGCGCTATTGCGTCATGAAGCCGAAGCTCGCGGAAGCAGCGGAAGGACTCGCCGGATTCTTCGCGCAGGGCTTTGCTGCGCTCGGACCCAAGCTGGGCCCGATCCTGTGGCAATTTGCGTCGCGTCGGAAATTCGACCGGGAGGACATTGCCGGTTTCCTCAAGCTGCTCCCGCGGGACATCGAAGGAATTGCGCTTCGCCATGCGATCGAGCCGCGGCATGAAAGCTTTCGCGACGAAAAGTTCTTCGCGCTTTGCCGCGAGCACAACGCCGGCGTGGTATTCGAGGATTCGGACGAATATCCATGCATTGAAGCCGATACCGCCGATTTCACCTACGCCCGCCTGCAGCGCATGCGGGAGGAAGTGCCAACCGGTTATGAGGAACCCGCTCTCGATGGGTTCGCGAAGCGTGCACGCGAATGGCAGAAGAGCGGCGACGCTTATATCTTCATGATCAACGGCGCGAAGGTTCGCGCGCCATCTGCCGCTCTTGAGCTCCAGCAGCGCCTTGGCATCAAGGTCGGCGCCACCTAAGCAGCAGTGACATGCGCACTGCCGACCAGCCGATCCGCATCAGCCTTTTCGCGCCCGACGGGAGAATGGGCCAGGCGATCGCGGCCGCCGTCGCCGAAAATCCGGACTTTGCGATCGAGCAGGATCATGGCGACGTGCTGCTCGATTTTTCGGCACCGGATGCGCTCCAGGCGAGCCTCGACCGCGCCGTTTCGGCGGGCGTGCCAATCCTGATTGGAACAACCGGGCTCGACGACCTCGCCGATCAGCGCATTTCGACCGCCTCTAAGGAGATTGCGGTGCTGCGCGCAGCCAATACGTCGTTGGGAGTGGCGCTGCTCGCCGAACTGGTCGAGCGCGCCGCGCGCGTGCTTGGACCCGAATGGGATATCGAAATCGCCGAGGCGCACCATCGCATGAAGACCGACGCGCCTTCCGGAACCGCTTTGATGCTCGGCGAAGCAGCGGCCGGGGGGCGCGGAACGCAGCTCAATGCAGACCGCGGCCGCGACGGCACGGGTCTCAAGCGTGAAACCGGGGCGATCGGCTTCGCTTCGCTTCGCGGCGGCACGGTCGCGGGCGATCACGACGTGTTTTTCCTTGGCCCGGACGAGCGGCTGATCTTCTCGCACCGCGCGGAGAGCCGGATGATATTCGCCCGGGGAGCACTCGCCGCGGCGCGCTTTCTCATCGGTAAGCCCGCTGGCCTCTATTCGATGCGCGACGTTATCGGCTCGCTGTGAAGCGCACGGATATTTTCGAGTTTTTCCGACGGTTGGCGGAATCGAACCCTGCGCCGACGACCGAGCTCGAATCCACCAATCCTTACCAGCTGCTCGTCGCCGTAGTCCTCTCGGCGCAAGCGACAGACGCGAGCGTCAACATCGCCACCAAGCCGCTGTTCGAACGCATTAAGACGCCGCGGCAGATGGTGTACTTCGGCGAGGCGCGGCTGCGCGAGGCGATCAAGACCATCGGCCTGTTCAATACCAAGGCGAAGAACGTCATCGCTCTGTCCGAAGCGCTGATCCGCGACCACGGCGGCGAGGTCCCGCGCACCCGCGAGGAGCTGGAGAAGCTGCCCGGCGTTGGCCGCAAAACCGCGAACGTCGTTCTCAACACCGCATTCGGCCAGGAGACCTTCGCGGTCGATACGCACGTGTTCCGCGTTTGCAACCGCACCGGCCTGGCTCCTGGCAAGACCGTCGACGAAGTCGAAACCAAGCTGGAAAGAATCGTCCCGCAGCCCTTCCGGCGGGACGCCCATCACTGGCTGATCCTGCACGGACGTTACATCTGCAAGGCGCGACTGCCCGAGTGCTGGCGCTGCCCGGTGATCGACCTTTGCCGCTACCAGCCGAAGACTCTGCCGCCCGAAGCTAGATCCACCGCCGCTCGAAGCGCGAGCCGAGGCAGGTCAAAAGTTCGTACTGCGAAAGCCCGGACTGGCGTGAAGCCGTCGGCAAATCGTAGTCGATCTCGATCCAATCACCTTCCTTGAGGTCCGGCGCGGCGTCGCAGGCGACGGCCGTCAGGTCCATCGACACGCGCCCGAGGACCGGTAGCGCAACTTCGCCGGCAAATGCTGATCCATGCGAGGAAAAGCCGCGCAAATAACCGTCGGCATATCCGATATTGAGGATCGCGGCTTCCATCTCGGCTTCGGCGACGAAGGTGGCGCCATAGCCGCAGCTTTCGCCTTCGCGAATCGTGCGTCGTTGGACGATCTGCGCCTGTACACGCGCGACTTGCGCGATATGTCCTTCGAACTCGGGGCGCTGAACTCCTCCGTAGATTGAGATTCCGGGACGGACGAGGTCGAAGCTGTAGTCGCGGCCGAGAGCGATCCCGGCCGAATTCGCCAGGCTGTAGCGTTTCGCCGGAATGGTCCCAGCCACGCCTCGAAAGCGCTCGAGCTGCATCGCGTTGAGTGCGCAATCCTCGTCGGCACAGGCGAGATGGCTGTGCAATGTGTCGATCGTGAGCCCGTCCAGCAGATCGCTGTGCTTCGGGCGAATCCCAAGCCGGTTCATGCCGGTGTCGATCATCACGTCGCAAGGGCGGCCGGGCGCGATCTCCTTCCAGCGCGCGATCTGCAGGGCAGTGTTGAGCACGGGTCGGGCGGGTGAAGCCAGCGCCGCCTTTACATCCTCGGGACCCACACCATGCAAAACGACGAGGTTGACATCTTCCGGAAGCGCTCCAAGCGCCTCCGCTTCCGCCCAGGTCGACACGAAGAAGTCGCGGCAACCCACTTCGAGCAGCGCTGCGGTCGTCTCTGTCGCGCCGACGCCATAACCGTCAGCCTTCACCGCGGCCCCGGCGCGAACTCCGGCATGTTCGGCGAGCCAGCGCCAATTCGCCTGGAGCGCAGAGCGGTCGACGGTGAGGCGCAGCGGGCGGTGCATCTGACGGCCTATTCCCGTTCGTCCCGAGCTTGTCGAGGGACTGCTTTTTTCTTGCGATGCTGACAAAAACCGCCCTTCGACAGGCTCGGGGCGAAAGGTGGGACTTCAATCCTGCTCCGCCCGATGCGCCTCGGCGAGCTCGCCGAGCGACGCGAAGCGGAAGTCGTAGTGCGGCATCCTGTCCGGGACCGCTGTCGCTCCCGATCCGCCCTTGTCGGACCTTCGGTCGATCCAGGCAGATGCGATGCCCAGTTGGTTCGCCGGCACATGATCGTGAAAGAGGCTCTGCGCGACATGCAATAGATCGCCCTTGCCGACCCCGTCGTGGGCAAGATGCTCCAGCAAATAGTCGAAGTTGCGGAGGTCCGGCTTGTACGACCCGATGTCTTCCGCCGTGAAAACATGGTCGAACTCGATCGCGAGCCGCCGGTTGCTGCCCGCGAAGCTCACCCGGTCGACGTTCGACAGGATGATCAGCTTGAAATGTCCCTTGAGGTAGGACAGCGCATCAGCCGAGTCCGGGAAGGCCGGCCAGCTAGGGACCGATGCGCCAAGCCCAGCCGCTTCGGCAGCGTTGCGCTCAACTCCAAGACGATCGCAAAGGCGCTCGTGGACCTTCTGAAGCAGCTCGGAGTAGCGCAGCCCCGGATGCTCCACTTCGACCTCGTTCTCGACAGGGCCGTAGGCCTCTAGCAACTGTTCGGCGCTTAGCGCGCTCCGTTCCTGCAACGGCCTCAGAGCCTCCGTGAGGCCCGTCTCCCAGTCGATCAGCGTCCCGTAGCAGTCGAAACTGAGCGCCTTGAAATCGGAAAGATTCATTGGAAAACCGCCGCGTGTCCAGGCAGCGGAGCCGCCTAGAGACGCCGGGGGCAGTCGGCAAGTAGGGTTTCAGCGCCTGGCGGCAGCAAGCGTGATCGTACCGGAATGGCTTGTGGACGTGAGGATCTGGTCACGGTCCGCGTGGGCCCGGGCCAGGACCTTGTCGCGGCAGGCGCGGACATCGTTCTTGCCTTCGAGGTCGAAATCAGACGAAGTCCCGCAGACTTCGCGAGCGGCCTGGGACAAACGCTGCTCGAGCTGTCGTCTGCCGTTGCCAGACGTTAGGTCGAGATCGGCGGTATGGACGATGCTCACATTGACGTCCGACGCAGCTGCTGGCTGCGCGATGGTCGGAGCTCCCTTGATGAGTCCGGCAGTGATTACGAAGGAGGTCAGGACAATTTTGAGGGCGGACATGGTCGTACTCCCAGTTCGAGTGCGACCGTTCAATTAGTCGCATTTCGCAACGAATGTGAGCAACGATGTTGCGCTATGGTTCTGCAATAATGCAGAATGGCAAGAATGGATTGGAACGACCTCCGCTACTTTCTCGCCGTGGCGCGCGAGGGGAGCACGCTCGCCGCCGGAAAGCTTTTGAGGGTGAGCCAGACCACGGTCGCTCGGCGCATCGCGGCCTTGGAAACGGCGCTTGGCTTTCCATTGTTCGAGAAGCGGCAGGCGGGATATGCGCTCACCCCCGCTGGCGAAGCGCTGCTTGAGCGTGCAGAGCAGGTCGAGGCGTCAACTGCCCGATTTTCGGAAGCGGCGGCAGCGCAGGCCCGCGACCTTACTGGTACGGTGCGCATCACGTCGGAGGAGATTTACACGCAGGGATTGATCGCGCCGATGATGCGCGAGCTCCATGATCGGTATCCCACAATCATGATCGAGCTCGATACCGCTCAGGCCGTGCGGGACCTGGGCGCTGGCGAAGCCGATATCGCGTTGCGCAGCAGCTCGCGGGAACAACCTGCTGGCCTCGTAGGACGCCGAATCTGCATCGACGACTGGACGCTCTACTGCAGCCGCGACTACGCAGCGCGCCACGGAGTTCCCAAGAGCGTGAAACAACTGAAGAAACACGCCATTGTCGGCGGAGGCGGCGGTAACCTCTGGCTCCACTATCAAGCGTGGCTGCGCAGCCTCGGCCTCGAGGAACAGGTGGCGATGCATCACGCAACTTCAACCGGTTTGCTGTCCGCCGTTCGCTCGGGATTTGGGATAGCGGTCCTTCCGTGCATTGTCGCCGACGGCGACCCGGACCTCATTCGCTGCATTAGCCCCCGCGAAGATCATGGACGGGTGCTGTGGTTACTGACGCACGAGCGGGTACGGCATCGTCCCTCGGTTAGAGCGGTGATCGATTTCATGTACGAGCAGCTCAGCCGCCATGTGCGTCAGCTGGAGGCGAAACAGGCGGCGGCTTAGATCGGCGAACCGCCGCGCCACTCTGGCATCGAACGCTCGCCGATGGCCACCTCTACTGCCGTCCGGGCCAGCAGGCGCGTCGAATCCAACGTCGGCAAGGGCGATACCTCGGGCGTGATCAGCAGCGGAATCTCCGTGCAGACCAAGGCCACCGCATCGCACCCTTCGCTAGCGAGCTTATCAATGATGCGCACGTAAGCCTCGCGCGATTCATCGGTGAAAACGCCCAGGCACAGTTCCTGGAAGATGATGTCGTCGACGATCTTGCGATCGGCTTCATCGGGAATAGCCCATGCGATGCCGCGCCGTCCGAGCGCGCCGGGATAGACCGGCCCGGTCATCGTATATTTGGTGCCCAGGATCCCGACCTTGCGATATCCGCGTTTCTGGGCCTCTCCGGCTACAACTTCGCCAATATGCAGACCGGGAAGCGGGAAAGGCTCACCTTCGCTTTCCAATGCGATGTGCGCCGTATTGTCGGGGCAGACGAAGAAATCGGCTCCTGCAGCGGCGAGCTTCGCGGCATCGGCCATGAAAAAGCTTCTCAGCTCGGCGTTGTCGCCGCGCTCCCACGCATCCAGCACCAAAGCCATCGGGCTGCAGGTCATTGTGATCTCTGGATGCATGTGCGCGCCCAACCGCTCTACGCCTTCAAGGCAGGCAGTTCGGAAGCACAGGGTCGCACCTTCGAAACTGTGCGCGAGGATTCCGATATGCTTCATGCCACCCTCCCGAATTGCTGCTCCACTGCCGCGATACCGCTAGCCCAAGCGCCGTGGACGGTAGCGTAGTCGGTGTCCGAACAGGCTTCTCCAGCGAAGGCCACTGGTCCGTCGACGCGCGCTCTCAGGGCCGTTCGTGCGCCATGCTGCCCGGGCCGGGCATAGCTGTACGAGCCACGGATGAACGCATGATTCTTCCAGTCCGAATAAGCGACGGGCCGCAGCTTACGCGCGACATCGGTGCCGAGGAGGTTCCCGAGCTCGTCACGCGCCTTCGCGGAAAGGTCGTTTCCGTCCACCTCCTCAAGCCACTCGCCACCGAAGAAGCCTTCGATGAGGGGCAGACCGAGCGGCCTCAGCATGTAGCTGCCGGTGTCCGCCGAACGGGGATTGCCGATTAGATGTGCATTGACCGGAACGCCCTCCGGATCGGAGGAAGCCAGGAACAGCTTCTCGACGCGGCCGAGCGGCAGCTGCGCCGCGGCATGCAGATGGTCGTCGAGAGCCGGGGAGAAAGCGATGTCACCGGTCGCGAGCCGATTTGTCGGCACTGTGATGATCGTGTGCCCGGCCTCGATCACCTCTTTATCCGTAGCCAGGCGCACGCGTCCGCCAGACCAGTCGACACGGCGAACCGCACAGGCGGTACGAACGTTTAGATCCTTGGCCAGGGCTGAAACGAGTCCTCCGTAACCGCTAGGCAGGCGCCAGTTGCTCTTCCCGGAGTTGTCCCAATATGCGATGAAATCGGCGGCCGAGGTCTTCCCGAGACTCGTGCCATTGAGATAGCCATTCAGCGCTTCAAGAAAACCATTCCACTCGTTGCCCGGCTCCAGCGCCTCACTCGCGCGGTCCTCAGGAGGGCCTGCGCGCAGCCGGCTGGCGAACGCCTCCATCGCGGCCCAGGATTCAGCCTGATCCTGTTTGGAATAACCGAGGTTTTTGTACTGGTTGCGCCATGGTGCCGGAGCCCGGTCGATGGCGATGCCAAGCTGCTCGGCCAGCGGCGCCACCGGATTGCGTTTAGCCGAATGCATCCAAGTCGCTCCAAGATCGAGCGCATAACCTTCCCAATTGACCGTGTACGTCCGCCCGCCGACCCGATCCGAAGCTTCAAGGATGACGGCATTGAGGCCGCGCTTGTGCGCCTCGCGCGCGGCGGCGATCCCAGCCGCGCCGCCGCCAACAATGACGAGATCGATCACTCGACCGTGACGCTTTTGGCGAGATTCCGCGGCTGGTCCACGTCGGTGCCTTTGAGCACTGCGGTGTGATAGGCGAGCAGCTGCACCGGCACGGCATAGACAAGCGGGGCGATGAGCGGGTGGACCTCGGGCATCTCGATCGTCGCGATGCAGCCTTCGCCGGCAGCGCCGATCCCCTTAGCATCGCTGATCAGGACTATCTTCCCGCCCCGGGCGCGCACTTCCTGCATGTTGCTGACCGTCTTGTCGAAGAGCGGCCCCGAGGGTGCGAGCACAATCACCGGCACCGCATCGTCGATTAGCGCGATCGGCCCGTGCTTCATCTCGCCGGCGGCATAGCCCTCCGCATGAATGTAGCTGATTTCCTTGAGCTTCAGCGCGCCTTCGAGCGCCATGGGAAAGTCTGGCCCTCTGCCGAGATAGAGCACGTCGCGCGCGGGAACGATGAGGTGCGCCATCGCCGCGATATCATCGTCATGATTGAGCGCCGCGTTGAGCGCCGCCGGCGCCTCCTGGAGATGCGCTACGATGTCCTGTTCCTCCTCGCGGCTCAGGCGGCCGTTGGCGCGGGCGAGGTTCGCTGCGAGCGCTGCGAGCACCGCAAGCTGGCAGGTGAAGGCCTTGGTTGAGGCAACGCCAATCTCCGGCCCTGCGTGAGTGGGCAAAAGCAGGTCGGCCTCGCGTGCCATCGAGCTGGTCGGCACATTGACCACGACTGCAATTCGCTGTTCCTCCGAGCGCGCATGGCGGAGCGCGGCGAGCGTGTCCGCGGTCTCGCCGGATTGGCTGATGAAAAGCGCCAGCCCGCCCGGTTCGAGGACAGGTTGGCGGTACCGAAACTCGCTCGCGACATCGATGTCGACGGGCACTCGAGCGAACTGCTCAACCCAATATTTGGCGACCAGTCCGGCATAATAGCTGGTTCCGCAGGCCACGATCGTCAGCCGATCGACGGATTCGAGGTCCGCCTCTGACACTGGTAGCGCGACCTCCCCCTCGAAAGGCCGCACGTAGCTTTGGAGAGTCTGGGCAACCACGATCGGTTGCTCGAAAATCTCCTTCTGCATGTAGTGGCGGTAATTGCCCTTCTCGACTGGTGCAGAGGACGCGCCGGACTCGACAATCTCGCGTTCGGCCGGCTGATTATTGTGGTCGAAAATCTCGATCCGATCGCGATGCACCACAGCCCAGTCGCCTTCGTCGAGATAGGCGATACGCTGCGTCCAGGGCGCCACAGCAAGCGCATCTGAGCCAAGGTAATTTTCTCCCTCGCCATAACCGACGGTGAGGGGTGCTCCCATTCGAGCGCCAATGATCAAATCCGGGTGATCGCGGAACAGAAATGCGATGGCGAATGCGCCGTGGATGCGCGGTAGCACGGTTGCAACGGCGTCCTGGGGGGACGTTCCTTGCTCGATCTCCCGCGCGACCAGATGGCCAACGACTTCGGTGTCCGTCTCGCTCTCAAACTTGCGCCCTTCCGCAAGAAGCTCATCGCGCAGCGGCTTGAAATTCTCGATGATTCCATTGTGTACCAGCGCCACCGAACCAACGACGTGCGGGTGTGCATTGCCGACCGTCGGCGGCCCATGGGTTGCCCAGCGTGTGTGGGCGATTCCGGTGACGCCATGAAGAGGGTCCGCCTTAAGCTCGCGCGCGAGATTGTCGAGCTTGCCTTCCGCTCTTCGCCGTTCGAGCTGACCGTCGTTGATTGTGCAAATGCCGGCAGAATCGTAGCCGCGATATTCGAGGCGCTTGAGGCCGTCGAACAGGCGCTGAGCGACATCCGTCTCCCCGACGATTCCAACGATTCCGCACATTGAGTTCGGCCAGTCCTTTGAACAGCTTTCGCCGCGGCGCTATGCACCATTGCACGCGGCCGCAATAGGAGGCGCAAAAAAGGGGGGTACCGCAATGCGTCTACCCATGACTGTGTTTGCGAGCGCAGCACTCATCATGATCGCTGGCTGCCGGTATGCGGGAACTCCCAAGGGAAACGGATCGCCGGCCTCTTATTTCGACAACAGCGGCCATACTGACGCCTGGTCCGGCGGCGCGCGGCTGGTCCCGGTCTCCACGCCCAAGGGAAACTTCCACGTCTGGGTCAAGCGGGTCGGCAACAATCCGCACCTGAAGCTCCTGCTGCTCCATGGGGGTCCCGGGGCGACCCACGAATATTTCGAGGCCTTCGATAGCTTCCTCCCGAAGGAAGGCGTCGAATATTATTACTATGACGAGCTTTTCGGGATTCAGCGACCAGCCGAATGACGACGATCTCTGGACCATCCCGCGCTTCGTGTCAGAGGTCGACCAGGTTCGTCCGGCGATCGGCGGCGACAAGAATAATTTCTGCCTGCTCGGTCACAGCTGGGGCGGAATTCTGGCGATTGAATATGCCCTCGCCCATCAAAACCAGCTCAAATGCCTCACGGCTCCTCGGTTTTGCCCGAGGCTTCCATACATGGACATGTACGATGACCAGCCGACCTACTTCCGCAAGCTGATCGCCTTTCTGAAGAAGTTCAAATAGCGCCAGTCACTCGGCGGCCTTGCGAGTCATCCGTTCGCGAAAGCGCTTGGCCCAGCCGGCAATTCCCTTCTGATCGCTACGCTCGACAGCAAGACTATCGGGTTCGACGTCCCGCGTGATCACCGATCCCGCTCCGATAATCGCCCTTGCTCCGATGGTCACCGGAGCCACCAGTGCGGTATTCGAGCCGATGAACGCGCCTTCGCCAATCACCGTTCTATACTTGCCGAAGCCGTCGTAATTGCAGGTAATGGTGCCTGCGCCGATGTTCGAGGCTGCACCGATTTCGGAATCCCCGACATAGGAGAGGTGATTGATCTTGGCCCCTTCACCGACCTCGGCTTTCTTGAGTTCCACGAAATTGCCGACCTTGGTCTTGTCGGCAAGGCGAGTTCCGGGTCGGATTCGCGCGAATGGGCCAATACTCGCCCGCGCGCCGATTATCGCGCCCTCGATGTGGCTGAAGGCATGAATGATGGCACCATCCGCGATCTCAACCCCCGGCCCGAACACGACGTGCGGTTCAACAGTCACGTCACGCCCGAGCTTCGTGTCGTAGGCGAACCAAACGCTCTCGGGGTCGATCAGGGTCGCGCCTTCGTCGAGGGCCTGTTCGCGGCGGCGGCGCTGCCATTCAAGCTCAAGGTGGGCGAGCTCGGCGCGGCTATTGACGCCCGCGGTCTCATAGGGGTCGCCTTCAATCATCACAGCCTGGCGCTCCTCGCCGGCGGCGATGTTGACGATGTCAGGGAGGTAATATTCCTTCGCGGCATTGTCGTTGTCGACTTGGTCCAGCCAGCGGAATAGATCGCGAGCCCGCACCGCCATCATGCCCGAGTTGCAGAGGCGTACCGCGCGCTCTTCGTCCGTTGCGTCGCGATATTCGACCATCTTCGCGATGCGGTCGCCCTGGCCGAGAATAATCCGACCGTATTTCGCTGGATGGGCCGGGCATGACGCCAGCACAACCACGCCCGGTCCGCCTTCGCCGTCGAGCCGTTCCAGCATTCGCTCGAGTGTGTCCGCCTCAACGAAGGGCGTATCGCCATAGAGGATCAGAACTGCGCCATCGTAGTCGCCCAAAGTGCTTGCGGCCTGCTGAACCGCATGGCCGGTGCCTTTCTGCTCGGACTGGTGGACAATCGCGACGTCCCGGCCCTTGAGCGCAATTTCTACCTGGTCGCGACCCTTTCCGACGACGACAACGCGCTTGTCGGCGCCGAGGGCATCGACGCGCTCGAGCAGGTGCATCAACAGTGGTCGACTGGCGATCGGGTGCAAGACTTTGTGCGTGTCGGATCGCATGCGAGTGCCCTGCCCCGCGGCAAGGATCACAACTGCGAAGCGGCGCTGCTCGGTCATTGCGGCGTGCAATGGCATGGCGCTCTGCAGAGCGCCAGTATCTGGCCAATGAAAAGGGCGGCTCCCGCAAGGGGAACCGCCCGATTAGTGTCTAGGTCGAGGTAGAATCAGAAGATCTGAGTATAATATTCGTTCCCGACGAAACCCATCTTCTGGACATGGGCCTGCTTCGTGATCGCCAGCACCTCGTCGACCAGCTCATAGCGGGCCGTGGCGTCCGGCTGCAGGTGAAGCTCCGGAATCGGGTTCATCTGCTGCGTAATATCGAGATACTGGCGCAGCTGCTGCTGGGTCACGGGGTTGCCGTTCCACGTGATTTGCCCCTGTGCCGTCACGACGACTTTGTTCTTCACCGGCTCGATCGGCGGCGGAGGCGTGTTTTGCTGATTGACCGGCAAATCGAGCTTCACCGCATGGGTCTGGATCGGGATGGTGATGATGAACATGATGAGGAGAACCAACATGACGTCGATCAGCGGCGTCGTGTTGATGTCCATCATCGGTTCGCCCGATTCATTGTCGCTGGTGGTCTGCATCGACATTGCAGAAACTC
This sequence comes from Pseudomonadota bacterium, assembly GCA_046731515.1. Lineage (GTDB taxonomy): Bacteria > Pseudomonadota > Alphaproteobacteria > Sphingomonadales > Sphingomonadaceae > Sphingomicrobium. Next base: position 14,976 of record JBKPLG010000140.1, read on the forward strand.
CTAAATTAGCCGCGCACGCCTGGGTTCGGCGGCGGCTCGGAAATGAAGCCGACGCGCTGGAAGCCTGCCTGCTGCATCGTGATGATCGCTGCGCCGATGCACTTGTAACGGGTGTTGATGTCACCCCGGATGTGCGCCTCGGGCATATTCTCTTCGGTGATGTTCTGAACGCCCCCGACCGCCTTGATCTGCGCCTCGAGCTTCTTGACGGCTCGGTCGAGGAGATCTTTCTGGGTAACCTTCTGCAAGCCCCAATAGACCTCGCACGTATCGCCCGGCCCATTGCGCACGCTAAGCGAGACGTTCTCCGGCTTCGTCGTGGTCGGTTCGTAACGCACCTTCGGCAAGCTCACCGGCACGGTTTGAATCACGACCGGCACGGTGATCAGGAAGATGATCAGGAGCACTAGCATCACGTCCACGAGTGGCGTGGTGTTGATGTCGGACATCGGGACGTCTTCGTCGTCCGTGTCCTGGCCTACCTGCATTGCCATAGAATCAGTACTTTCCTTATGTGGACGGCTGCCGCGAAAGCGGGGCCGGCTGAACTCCAGCCGGCCGTGTCCCGCATTTACTCGGCGGTCGTCGGGGTGCGAACCGGCTCAGTGCCCGGCCGCGCCGGAGCGGCAGCGGTCCTGGCCTGCGCGCTCGCCGTCGCGCTTGCTGCTCCAGCCATGCGCGGCTTCACCGATCCGGCTGACATCAGATAGCCGTGCAGGTCGTTGGTATAGGCGGCGAGATCCTCCATAATCGACTTGTTGCGGCGGATCAGCCAGTTGTAGGCAAGCACCGCCGGCACTGCGACGACTAGGCCGAGCGCGGTCATGATCAGCGCCTCACCGACAGGGCCGGCGACGGTGTCGATGGAAGCCTGACCGGCCGCACCGATCTTGATCAATGCCCGATAAATACCGACGACGGTACCGAAGAGACCGATGAACGGAGCCGTCGAACCCACGGTGGCGAGGAAGGCGAGCCCTTCGCCCAGCCGCGCGCCGATCGCGCCCTGGCTGCGCGCGAGGCTGTTGGCCATCCAGTCGTGCTGATCAATCGGGTCGGTGAGCTTGCCGTGCTGCTCCTGCGCGAGAAGCGCATCGTCGACGATTGCGCGGTAGGCGCTCTTCTGCTCAAGCTTCTGCGCGGCCTCACGAAGATTGGGCGCATTCCAGAAGCTTGAACGGACCTTGCGGCCCTGCGCGATGATCTTCTGTTGCTGCATCAGCTTGGTGAAGAGAATGTAGAATGTGCCGATCGACATGATGACGAGAATGGCGAACACCGAAATGGCGATAATTCCGCCCTGTTGCAGAGCAGGGATCAGACCATACGGGTTCTCTCCGGCAGGTGCTTGAATCAGCATACTGTGTTTTCCTTCTGAAATCCTATGTGAAATGTACTTTTAGATTTAGCCTTCGAGGCGCCACACGATGGATGGCGTCGTAATCGTGTCAGTTGTCGCGTTACCGTTGCTATCGCGCGCGGGCACGAACTTGGCGCGGCGACGCAGAATGTTGCAGGTCGCTGAATCCAACGCACCGTTGCCAGACGACTGGATGATGTTGCAGCCGACCACCCTTCCGTCGGTTCCGATGGTGAGCGTTGCGCGAGTGGTGCCTTCAGCACCTGCCGACTGGGCTGATGCCGGATAGTCGTCGGCACTGAACAGCGATCTCAAATCGCCCCGAGCGCTCGTCGCCGACTGTATCTTGCGCGGCGGTGGCGGGGGCGCAGGAGGGGCTGGAGCCACCGGCGGAATGATAACCGGCGGAGGCGCGGTCACCGTCTGAATTGGCGGCTCAGGAGCCTGAAGCCGGACCAATGGCGGCGGGGTGACCGGCGGAGGCGGAACCTTGGGCATGTCCTTCGGCGGTGGCGGCGGCTCCTCCGGAGGCGGCGGCTCCTCCTCTACGTCGAAGGTCTTAAGGTCTTGAGCCGCTTTTTTGATCACGTTGTAGGCGAGGCCAGTGACGATCGCATAGCCCAGAGCGAACTGAAGCACGACGACCATGATAATCGCCAGGGTCCTGTTGCCGCTGATCTCTTTGCGTTGGGCGTATGACATTAAGCCGCAATTCTCCTCGATATGCCGCGGGAGGCCCACGGCCAGACCGGACGTCGGAACGCGCGCCCCGCCCTCGGATGGCATCGCCGATGTTTCAACGTATCATCGGCGACAAGCGCGCCTCCTTATAACTGGCTGAAAGGTCGTGCAATGGATTTTGTTCCACAGCCGGAAGGCGTGAAACTTTCCGAACGCGAATTGGCGCAGTCAGAGGCTTGGCCACAATCCCGGAAAAGAGGCAATTTCAACCCCCACGCCGCGCGCCTCCGGATAGACGTCGGGCTTGGACGTGCAAACCCGGAGCGCTCTCACTCCATGAAAGGCCGCAATACGGTCGAAGATCGCATGTGCGAGCGTCTCCTGAAGGTTGAATCGCCGGCTGGACGCAATCTCCTCGACCTCCTTGCGTAGAAAGTCGTAGTTCCATGCCTTCGCCGGATCGTCGTCGGGGGGAACTGTTCGGTCCTCAAGCCAGATCTCGACGGTCACGAGCAATCGCTGCGGCTTGCCCACTTCGAATTCGTGGAAACCGATATCGGCGTTCACCTCGAGCGACTCGAGAATGATTCGTGCGGATCGAACCTTCAAGTTTTCCGGCACGAGGCCACTGAGCTTGGTTCCTGCGCTCATGCATCCCCCAAGAACTGAACGTCGCGGTCGAGCCCAAGGAACCGCTGGCCGGAATCGATCACCAATACTTGGCCGGTGACGCATGGTGCATCGATCAGAAAGCGCAGCGCACCCACGATATCTTCCGGTTCAACTCCGCGACGAAGCGGATTGTTTGCGTGCATCGCCCTGAAATTCTCCTCGCTTTGCCCGCTGGAGCGCAGCATCAGGCCGGGCGCAATCCCATTGACCCGTATCCGACGCGGCGCAAGCGCCCGTGCCGCCAGATCCGTCAATCCAGCTAATGCCTGCTTGGACAAGGTGTAGCTCAAATAATCGGGATTCGGCGCGGCGAGCTTCGAATCCAGAAGGTTGACGATCAGGGCATCCTCGACACCGTGCTGTTCGCGCGCAAAGCGGTCGATCAACAACGTAGGCGCGCCGACGTTCACCGACATATGCCGCACCAATTGTTCCGGACTGAACTCGCCGAATCCATCCCACGCAAAACGCGCGGCATTATTCACGAGCAGGCGCAGCGGCGGGCCGTCAATCGCGGCGGCGAGGATAAGATCGGCGCAGTGCGGATCGGCAAGGTCCGCGACGACCTTCGATGCTCTCTCCGTCACTTCATCTCGATCGTGGTGGACATGAGCGATGACCGTCCATCCGTCTTCGAGAAGCGCTCGCGCGATTTCTGCGCCGACGCGTTTTCCGGCGCCCGTCACAATGGCGGTTCGGTCCTGTCTTTCGGTCATCGGACGGACTCCTGCCTTGAGCGCCGGAACGAAGCAATCCAATGACGGTGTAATGCCTGAGAGCCATCCCCCCTTGGAACTACGCGGCCTCAGCCTCGCCGAACTGCAGAAGCTGATCGATCAGCGGCGCCTGCCCCCGGTCGAAACGTGGAATCCCGCTCGCTGCGGCCATTCCGGCATGCGCATTGCTCGCGATGGCACCTGGTACCACGAAGGCATGCCAATTCGACGGCCGGCGATGGTCCGGCTCTTCGCGACGGTGCTCCGCCGCGAGCCCAATGGTTCCCATGTTCTCGTGACCCCGGTCGAGAAGCTGGAAATACAAGTCGAATCAACCGCGTTCCGAGCGATCGAGATGCAGACCGAGGGACAAGACGAAACGCGGTCCATCGCATTCCGGCTCGACACCGGGGATGCGGTGATCCTCGGCCCCGATCATCCGCTTTCGATGATCGAAACCGAGGGAGGCCTTTCTCCGCGAGTCCTCGTCCGCCACGGCCTTGAAGCAGAGCTCACGCGCGCGATCTATTATGAGCTTGCAGAGATCGCACTTTCCGAAGGGCATTGTCCGTCGGGAGTCTGGAGCAATGGCGTTTTCTTTTCGCTGGAGAACCAGGATTGAACGCGGAATCCAGCCCAGTCGGCACCGCACTCGCCGGGCGGGTGCGAACTGCGCTCCAGTCAAAGCCCGCGGAACCGCCCGAATCCGGGGATCTTCCGGAACTGCGTCAGCAGGCCGCAATTCCCGCCGCGGTTTTGATAGCGATCACTGATCGGTCGGACCCCGGCGTCATCCTGACGGTCCGCCGCGAGCATCTGCGCACCCATGCTGGGCAGATCGCCTTCCCGGGCGGTCGAATTGATCCGGGCGAGGATGCGATCACGGCTGCGGTTCGCGAAGCGCATGAGGAACTGTGGTTGGCGCCGGAAACAGTGAATATTGTGGGCCCCCTCGAACCCTATCGCACCGTCACCGGTTATGTTGTCACTCCCGTAATCGGCGTCATTCCGGCGGATTCGCGGCTTGAGCCGCATGAGCACGAAGTGGCCGACTGGTTCGAAGCACCCCTCGCTTTTCTCATCGACCCGGAGAATCAACACCGCCAAACCGCACTGTTCCAGGGACGCGAGCGCCACTATTGGGAAATTGTCTGGAACGGGCGGAGGATCTGGGGGGCAACCGCGGCGATGCTAATCAATCTGTCAAGAAGGCTGCAGTGGAGGTGAAACTCGACGCAGCCAAATGGCGGAAAATCCGCGGCGTCGCGCGTCTGCTGAAAGCGCTGGGCGCAGACGAAGGATTGACGCGCTACGTCGGCGGAGCGGTCCGGGACGAGCTTCTGGGACTCCCGGTCAACGACGTCGACCTTGCCACTCGCCTGCGTCCCAAGGAGATCATTGAGCGTCTCGATAAGGCGCGAATCAGGGCCGTGCCGACTGGGATCGACCACGGCACCATTACCGCAGTCAGCGACGGCCACGCATTGGAAGTAACGACGCTGCGCCGCGACGTTTCGACTGACGGGAGACGGGCCATCGTCGCCTTCACCGACGACTGGAAGGATGATGCGGCCCGTCGAGACTTCACGATCAATGCGCTCTTCGCCGATCCGCGGACAGGTGAGCTATTCGACTATTTCGGCGGCCTTGAAGACTTGGAGAGTCGCCACATCCGCTTCATTGGCGACCCATTACAGCGGATCGCCGAAGATCATCTCCGTATCCTGCGCTTTTTCCGGTTTCACGCCCGCTTCGGATCGGGCGAACCCGACGCGGCCGCGATCGAGGCCTGCAGCGCTCGAGCAAACGACCTGATGGCGCTATCGCGCGAGCGCATCGCCGACGAGCTGCTGAAGCTTTTGGCAGTGGACGATCCGGCCGCCACGGTTGCGGTCATGCTGAACTGTGCGATCCTGAAACCCGTGCTTCCGGAAATCGAGGCGAAGCGCCTTTCGGAGCTGGAGGCCGTCATCTTGGCCGAACGCAAAGCGGGAATTGAAACCGACGCGCTACGTCGCCTCAGTGCGCTCCTTCCGCGAGAACCGGAGATTGCCGACGCTGTCGCGGTCAGGCTGAAGCTATCGAACAAAGCCAGGAAGCGGCTGACCTGCGCCGCGGTAGTCGAGCCAGCTTCCTCCGCCGAAGCGCTTTCCTATCGCGTCGGAACGGCGTGCGCCGTCGATCGGCTTCTGCTTGCGGGGAACGTGCACGAGGCGCGCTCGATCGCTTCCTGGTCGGCGCCTCGTCTGCCGATTGGGGGCGGAGCGCTGATCGCCCGCGGCCTGCCGGAAGGACCGGAAGTCGCTCGAACGTTGCGGAAGATAGAGCACAAATGGGTGGAAGCGGGCTTTCCGGCCGGAGCCGATTTCGACCGCATCGTGGACGAGGCGCTCGCCGCCGCTATCCGCAGTTAAGTCCGGCGCAGCAGCAGGACGTATTCCTGCGCGAGTTCCTGATGGATGCGGCGCGCCGCAAGCGAGGCAGCGCCCTTCGCGGCCGCTCGCTCAGCCAGCTCACGACGGCGGAAATAGTCAAGAGAGTTCTGATCGTTCATTTCCACCCCGCGCTGAAACACCAACTGTCAGCATTCCCTTTGAATATCCGGTGAATGTGACAGGTCAGCTATAACCAGTCGCGATTTCCATGACTTAGTCACGACTGGACTGAGAGGTATGGCGGGGCTTGCACGCCGCGGAGCGCGCGTACGCAAAGTTCGCCGAAAGGTCGCTCGACTGTCAGCTATTCCGATTTGCTGAAGCCGTGGCTCAGAACTTCAAGACGAAGGTCACAGCCGGTTTGCGCGAACGACTTGGCCGGTCCTCTCCGCGCGCGTTGGAGCCGAGCTTTTTCCGTGTGTACATGTTCGCCAGCCCCAGGCCGACGAGTGCATTGGGCGCCACATCATGAGCGATGATCATCCCGCGCACCAATGGGAGGGGGCGCTGAGCGCCCAGCTCTTGCGACAGCCGAAGGTCGAGAGCTCGCGTCTTCACGACCTCGGCGTCGAGGCCGGCGGTTAATCCCTTCATCTGCGCCTCTGCGCCCGTTGCCGCAAGCAGCGGCAGCACGGCCGCGATGGCGAGCCACTCCCTCATGGCTTCGCGACTCCCCTGTACCGGGCGAGATAACCA
>JBKPLG010000141.1:0-18977 GCA_046731515.1 Pseudomonadota bacterium
AGCATGAGCAGATCACCACCACGACCGCCAAGGCGAAGGAGCTTCGCCCCTATGTCGAGAAGCTGATCACGCTCGCTAAGCACGGCGGCCTCAGCAATCGCCGGCTCGCGCAGGCGCGGCTGATGGACGATGCACAGCTCGCCAAGCTCTTCGACGTGATCGCGCCGCGTTATGCGGATCGCAACGGCGGATATACCCGCGTCATCAAGGCCGGCATTCGCGCCTCCGATGCGGCTCCGATCGCGGTGATCGAATTCATCGACCGGGACGTCGACGCAAAGGGCCACGACTCGGGTCCGGTAATGACCGAGGAAGAATTCGAAGCGGCCTGACCGTTAAGCCATTGATTTAGAGTGCTTTCGAGTTGGAATATCTGAACCGTGGCCAACGCCCGGTTCAGCAATGGTGCAACGCTGTAACGATAAAACGCCTCTCAACTGGGTCGCCCTGCGTTCTGTTTGGCGAGTCGGGATTTGTGTGAGGGAGAGGTGCCATGAAGGCTCTGAAGTTCATTCTCGCGGGCGGCGTCGCTGCCGCCGCGCTGATCAGTGCGGCGCCTGCCGCCGCGCAATATTATCCGGGTTACGGCAATCCCGGCTACGGCAATCCCGTCGGCCAGGTGATCAATCAGGTGCTCGGCGGCGGCTACAATAATGGCTACGGCGCCAACAACCAGTACGCGGTGAATCAATGCGCCGGCGCCGTGCAGTCGCGGCTCAACGGCGGCGGCTACGGCGGCTATGGCTATAACGGCTACGGCTACAACGGTTACGCCAATCCCTATGGTTATGGCGGCGCACGGGTGCTTGGCATCAGCCGTGTCGAACCGCGCTCCAATGGCGGGCTGACCGTGCGCGGTGTTGCCAACAGCGGGCGTTATGCCGGCTACGGCTATAACGGCGGTGGCCAGGTCGATCTCACCTGGAAGTGCAAGATCGATTATCGGGGCTTCATCAGCGACATCGATATCGATCGTGCGCAATCGAACTATGGCTACAATTACTCGCCATACAACAACGACTATTCGCAATACGGCTATCGTCGCTACTAAGAATCGTTTCGCAAAGAAGAATGCGCCGGGGTCGCCCCCGGCGCATTTTTAATGGTGCGGCGGCTAGGCGTTGACGCTGAGGCTCTTGGCAAATTCCTCGAGCTGACCGGCGACGGTGCCCCAACCTTCGTTGAAGCCCATTTTTTCATGCTTCTCGCGGTCGGCGGCATTCGCGTGCAGCGCGACGGCCCTGTAAGCGGTCTTTCCGTTGCCGGCGTCCTCAAAGGTCACGATCGCGGTCATCGGAAAGCTTTCGCACCCGGTGGCGGCCATCTCGGCCGGGCGATAGTCGGGGCCAAGCGCACTGGTCCAGGCCAGCTTCTTGCCTTCGATCACCTCCAGCACGCAGCCGGCGTTGCCATGTCCTGTATCGAAGCCGTCTGGGCCCTGCATCCGGATCCGGAAAATGCCGCCCGGCCGCGGGTCCAGTTCACATTCGGTGATTTGATAAGGGCGCGGCGCGAACCAGCGCTTCAGATGCTCGGGATTGGTATAGGCTTGCCACACCAGGTCGACCGGAGCGTCGATCGTGCGTTCCAGAACCAGGTCGAGCTTGTCAGTCATTCTTCTTCTCCTCGTCTCTCAGTTTCATCACATATTCTTCGAACCGGTCGTGCCGCTTCTCCCATTCGGAACGGCGGTCAACGAGCCACTGCTCAGCCGTGCTGAGCACTCCGGGCTCGAGCCGGCAGGTCCGCACCCGGCCCTTTTTTTCGCTTCGGATCAGCCCGCTCGCTTCGAGCGCATGGAGGTGCTGGAGCACCGCAGGCAAACTCATCTTCAGCGGCTCCGCGAGCTCGCTGACCGACGCCGGTCCGCAAGCAAGCCGGGCAAGCATTCCGCGCCGGGCCGGGTCCGCTAAGGCCTGGAAAGCGCGATCGAGCTTGGTCGAATCGTTAAGCACATACTTAAGTATCGAGTCGCTGAAGCTGAGTCAAGATACTTAAGTGAGTGCTTTAGTATTGCATGAAGTTGCTGAAAATACGATGTGCAACAGCCGCCCGTTTTCGGCGTCGGTGAGCAGATAGACTTGACCGTCAGGTGTCACGCGTACGTCGCGGATTCGATCTTTGAGGCCCGTCAGCCAGCGGCCTTCTTCCGCGAGCAATCCCGTCTTCGGGTTCACCCTCACCTGCACTAGAGTTCGCGCAGCAAGTGCACCGACGAGCAACCGCCCATCCCATTCGGGGTGTGCAGCGCCGTGGTAAACTGCGAGCCCGGAGGGAGCGATCGAAGGCGCCCAGAAGAAGCTTGGATCCGTCATGCCGTCCACATGCTGACGATCGGTGATGAGAGTGCCGTCGTAATCGATGCCGAAGGAGGCTCGCGGCCAGCCAAAGTTACTACCCGCGACCAACCGATTGATTTCGTCACCTCCGCGCGGACCATGCTCATGCTCCCAGACTATCCCAGTGACAGGGTCCAGGGTTAGCCCCTGAGGATTACGATGACCGAGAGTCCAGATCGCGGGCGCATAACCGGTCCGACCAACGAACGGATTATCCGGCGGCGCTTTTCCATCGCGCGTCAGGCGTAGGATTTTGCCCAAATGCGTCGCTGGGTCCTGCGCTCTGTCGCGATATTCGAAACCGTCGCCGACGGTCAGCAGGAGCGTTTTGTCGGGCAGGAACAATAAGCGTCCGCCGGGGTGCGACGGCGCCTTTTTGAGGAAATTGGTGCGGAAAATCACGTGGCCGCCGACCAGCCGTTCGCCATCGAGCCTTGCTTTCCACACCGAGGTCCGGTTCGCTTCTTCGGTCCCTTCGGCGAATGCGAGATAGATCGCGCGGTTCGTCGCGAAATCCGGGTCCAGGACGATGTCCAGTAGTCCGCTATCCTCCTTGCGGAAGACGTTAGGCGGGCCGCCTGGGAGCGGCGGGGTCGCCTTTCCGTCGGCCGAGATGACGCGCACCCCGCCGTGCTTCTCGCTGATGAGGAACGAGCCGCCGGGAAGGAAGGCGAGCGACCATGGCGCGGCAAGCGGAGGCCCGATCGCTTCCAGGCCGAGGCAATCGGCAGGAGGCACGGGCACTCGATCGATCGCCACTGCTCGCTCGCGCGCTGTTTGGGCCCAAACCGGCGAAGTTGCGGAAGCAGCAAGCAACAAGGCGCAAAGAATCCGTCCGCCGTTCATCGAATCATCCTGGTTCGAGAGGCGAAACTTATTTGACCGGCCGCGAAGATTGCGCGCAAAAGCCACGCACAGTTGACGGATTCCGTCATGTCTTGAGGCGCGAATGGACGCACTCGACCGCCGAATCCTGCGCGAAATGCAACGCGACTGCTCCGTTTCCGCAGTTGCGTTGGCGGAACGTTGCGGAACGACAGAATCCACCGCGCTGCGCCGTTTGAAAAGGCTGCGCCGGGACGGTGTCATTCGTGACGAGGTCGCCCTTGTCGATTGGGCGAAGGTTGGCCGCCAATTGTTGATTTGGGTAACTGTTCGGCTGGAGCGCGAGGACGGGCCGAGTGTCCGAGCGTTCGTCGAGCGAATTCGCAGCCACCCCGACGTGCTGCAATTTCACTTCGTAACCGGCGCTCCGGATTATCTCATCCTTCTCTGCGTCCGTACGATGGAAGATTATGACGCATTTCTGCAGGAGAACGTCGTTCCGGATCCATTCGTCGTTATGTCCGACACCAACGTAGTCGTGCGGCCAATCAAAATGAGTACGGTCATCCCGATCGACGAACCGTCGATGTAGCGAGCCGGGCGGTTTACAGGCCGGGTCCGGGTCTCTATCGGCCCGCCATGACGGTCCAGCCCACTGAAGCCATCCTTATCGTCGACTTCGGCAGTCAGGTGACGCAGCTGATCGCGCGGCGTGTGCGCGAGGCTGGTGTCTATTGCGAGATTGCGCCGTTCAACTCGGCCGAAGAATCTTTTCAACGGTTACAACCGAAGGGCGTAATCTTTTCGGGCGGGCCAGCATCCGTCTTGCACGAAGAAAGTCCCCGAGCGCCGCAACTGCTGTTCGACAGCGGCCTGCCCCTACTCGGCATCTGCTACGGCCAACAGACCTTGCACCAGCAGCTCGGTGGCAGGGTGGTGGCATCCGACAATCGGGAGTTCGGCCGAGCCTTCATCGACATCGTGGGGCAGAGCGCATTGTTCGACGGCCTCTGGAATGTCGGCGAAAAGCATCAGGTGTGGATGAGCCACGGAGATCGCGTGGACACTTTGGCGCCGGGCTTCGAGGTCGTCGGCTGCTCCGAAGGGGCGCCGTTCGCCATCGCCACCAACGAGGAAGCGAAACGCTACTCGTTGATGTTCCATCCGGAAGTCGTTCACACGCCCGACGGCGGAAGGCTGCTCGCAAATTTCGTTCGCCACGTCTGCGGCTGCGCGGGCAACTGGAGCATGGCCAGCTTTCGCGAGGCGAAGATCGCCGAAATCCGCCAGCAGGTGGGCGACGGCCGCGTGATCTGCGGGCTATCCGGCGGAGTCGACAGCGCCGTTGCGGCAGTCCTCATCCACGAAGCCATCGGCGACCAGCTCACGTGCGTGTTCGTCGACCATGGCTTGATGCGGCTTGGCGAGGCGGAGCAGGTCGTCTCCCTTTTTCGCAACAGCTACAACATTCCGCTCGTCCATGTGGATGCGAGCGAGGATTTCCTCGCTGGGCTAGCCGGAGTCACGGACCCGGAAGCCAAGCGCAAGTTCATCGGCTCCGAGTTCATCAATGTGTTCGAGGCCGAAGCGAAGAAGATCGGCGGCGCCGACTTCCTCGCCCAAGGAACGCTTTATCCCGACGTCATCGAGAGCGTGAGCTTCACCGGCGGGCCGTCGGTGACGATCAAGAGCCACCATAATGTGGGCGGCTTGCCCGAGCGGATGAACATGCAACTCGTCGAGCCGCTGCGCGAGCTGTTCAAGGATGAGGTGCGTGAGCTTGGCCGCGAGCTGGGACTTCCCGAGGCCTTCGTCCAGCGGCATCCTTTCCCGGGCCCAGGCCTTGCGATCCGCATTCCCGGCGAGGTCAGCCAGGAAAAATGCGACACCCTGCGCAAAGCCGACGCCATCTATCTGGAGGAGATCCGCAACGCGGGCCTGTACGATGCAGTTTGGCAGGCGTTCGCGGTGCTGCTGCCAGTGCGCACGGTCGGCGTGATGGGCGACTATCGTACTTACGACTACGTTTGTGGCCTCCGCGCGGTGACGAGCGTCGACGGTATGACCGCCGACGCCTATCCTTTCCCGCCCGAGTTCCTAAGCCGCGTTGCCACGCGCATCGTCAATGAGGTTTCTGGTATCAACCGCGTTGTCTACGACTACACGTCCAAGCCGCCAGGCACGATCGAGTGGGAGTAAGGTGGGAGTCTAGCGCCAACGCGGCCTCATGACAGCCGAGGATGTCCGTGATTCGCCACGCGCCTCATGAACGAGGTGTGGATTCCGTTCGACTATCAAGCGGTCTCGAAATTCTACCATTCCGATGTCACCGGCCATCACCGCGGTCAGACGATCGCTCTCAATGACATCGTCAACCGGCTTCGCTGGGACTGACAGACATTCACTGACGCGGTCTACGACATCAGGGAAATCGTTGCCGATGTCGACAAGTTCGCAGTTCGGTTTCTGTATACGTCAAAGATTGTTGCAACCGGACAACCGGCGAATGCGGAGACGACTTACTTCTATCATCTGCGCGACGGGAAAATTTCTGAATTCTGGCTGCTCGCGGATATTGCCTTCGACTATAAGCAGCGGCCGAGCGGCTGAGGAGGCCTAACTCCCGGGTCGCCGGAAGTTCGCTCGTGCTCGCTTGACTTCCGCTCGGATCACGCACCCCTCGGCGTGGTCGTTCACCAGGCCCATGGCCTGCATGAAGGCATAAACTGTAGTTGGCCCGACGAAGCGCCAGCCGCGCTTCTTCAGATCCTTGGAAAGGGCGATCGATTCGGGTGATGTCGATCGGATCTCGGGACTCGCGGTCGCCGGCGGCTCATAGCGCCAGATGAAAGCGGCGAGCGAACCCTCGCGCTGCACAAGCTCGAGCGCGCGCTGCGCATTATTGATCACTGCTTCGATCTTGCCCCGATGGCGAATGATCCCGGCATCCTGAAGTAAGCGCTGAACGTCGCGTTCCGTGAAACGCGCAATCCTGTCGAAATCGAATGCTTGGAATGCGCGACGGAAATTTTCGCGCTTGGCGAGAATGGTCCGCCAACTGAGGCCCGACTGGAATCCCTCGAGGCTCAGCTTCTCGAACAGCCGGCGGTCGTCTGCGACCGGAAAGCCCCATTCATTGTCATGGTAGGCAAGATACTCGGGCGTCGTCAGACCCCATCGGCAGCGCGGCTTTCCGTCGGGGCCTGGGAGGGTCGTGCTCATTCGGTCAGCCTAGCGAAACGCGGGGCCGCGGTCGAAATCGAACGGTTAACCGGTAACTCACCATTTACCGCCATATTGACGCCGTTCAGGTCCTGCGCTGTCAAATAAGCGAGGCATACGAATCGGGGACAAGAGGGTGCGAAGATTAAGCTTTTGGACGGTTGTGTCTGTTGCGACCGTGCTTCTTTCTGGCTGCGAGACTGCACCGCCGCCCAAGATCGCTCGGCCGGTGGCGCCCAAAATCATCGAGCCCCCATACCGCTGGACTCAGGGCAATGCCCCGCAGGCCTATAAGGACATGGTCGCCGAACTCGGGACGAAGGGTTTGAAGCCGGGCCAATATGTCTGGTCAACCGCGATCCCGACCGAAGGCGACACCCGCATCGTCCTCGATCTGCTGACACAAATGGCTTACGTCTATCGCGGCGACAGGCTGGTCGGCGCATCGACCATGTCGAGCGCGAAGAGAGGCATGATCACGCCCCTGGGCTTCTGGTCGATCCTGGAGAAACGGCCTCTATATCGTTCGAAGAAATACGATAACGCGCCGATGCCCTGGATGCAGCGCATCGACGAATATGGGATCGCGCTGCACGGCGGAAACAACCCCGGTTACCCGGCAAGCCACGGCTGCGTCCGCTTGCCGATGAAATTCGCCGAGAAGCTCTACAAGCTGACCACGGTCGGCTCGAAAGTCATCATCGAAGGCTGATCAGCATCAGCGCCAAAGGTTCGTCCGGGCGAGATCGATCACTTCATCGCCGCGGCCGCTGAATACCGCCTTGAGCATGAAGAGGCCGAAACCCTTGGCCATCTCAGCTGTGATTTTCGGAGGCATTGTCAGCTCCTGACGATTGACGACCGCGTCAACCAGGACCGGCCCCTCGTAGGCGAACGCCTCGCGGATCCCACTCTCGACGTCGTCGGGATCCTCGATGCGGATGCCGCGAATGCCGGCCGCTTCCGCCATCAGGGCGAAGTTGGGATTTTCGAGCTCGACCCCAAAATCGAGAAAGCCGGCGATTTTCTGCTCGAGCTCGACGAACGCGAGCGAGCCATTGTTGAAGACGATGATCTTGATCGGCAGGCGGAGCTGCCTGAGGCTGATGAAGTCGCCCATCAGCATCGCGAACCCGCCGTCGCCCGAAAGCGAGACAACCTGGCGGTCGGGAAACGCGGCCTGAGCCCCGATCGCCTGTGCCATCGCATTGGCCATTGATCCGTGGTTGAACGAGCCGACGAGCCGCCGCTTCTCCGTCATCTTCAGGAAGCGCGCTGCCCAGACGGTCGGCTGGCCTACGTCGCAAGTGAAGATTGCGTCATCATTGGCGAGTTCGCTCACAATCCGAGCCACGTGCTGCGGATGGATCGGCCGTCTCTCGGAAGCGGCCGCAAGCTCGTCGAGGGACTTGCGGTTCTTGGCGTAATGATCGCAAGCGCGGTCTAGGAAAGTCCTATCGACTTTCTCTTCGAGCAACGGACGCAAGACATCGATGGTCGCTCCCACATCGCCGACGAGGCCGAGATCGATGCGCGATTTGCGGCCGAGGTTTTCTGGCCTGATGTCGACCTGCGCGATGCGCGCCTTCTCCGGATAAAATTGGCGATAGGGGAAGTTGGTGCCGAGCAGCAGCAAGATCTCGCACGCTTCCATCGCAAAATAACCGGATGAAAAGCCGATGAGGCCGGTCATCCCGACATCGAAGGGATTCTCCCACTCCACATGCTCCTTGCCGCGCATCGCATGCACGATCGGCGCCTTGAGCCTGGATGCGAGGAGGATGAGCTGGTCGTGAGCGCCAGCGCAGCCGGCTCCGCAGAACAAGGTCACGCGCTTCGCTTCATTGAGCAGGCGGGCGAGCGCGTGAAGGTCCTCGTCGCCGGGAATAACCTTAGGACGGCGCGCCATCAGGCCCGCTCCCCTGGACCCGGACTTCTCCGCTTCCTGGAGCGCGACGTCTCCGGGGATTACGACGACGGAAACTCCGCCCTGGCCAAGCGCCTCGCGGATCGCGATCTCGAGCACTCCCGGCATTTGGGTGGGGCTGGAAACGAGCTCGCAATAATGGCTGCATTCGCGGAACAATTCCTGCGGGTGGGTCTCCTGGAAATAGCCGCGGCCGATCTCGGCCGACGGAATATGCGCGGCAATGGCGAGAACCGGCACGCGCGAGCGATGACAATCGTAGAGACCGTTGATCAGATGCAGGTTGCCGGGACCGCAGCTTCCGGCGCAAACTGCGAGGCAGCCAGTCAGGTGCGCTTCTGCGCCCGCCGCAAATGCTGCGACTTCCTCGTGGCGAACATGAACCCATTCCATGTTCTTTTGGCGGCGGACCGCGTCGGTGATGGCGTTAAGGCTGTCGCCGACGATTCCGTAGATCCGTTCGACTCGGGCGGCTGCCAGGGTGGCTACGAACTGCTCTGCGACTGTGTGGGCCATAAGTTTGCTCCTCGTACAGACGAAGGCGCGGCCCGAATGTTTCGAGAGTCGATTTGAATCGGATCCTGTCGCAACCCGCTCAGGCCGTGCTCAGGGCCTGCGGAGCAGCGGCGTGAAGCGGGAGATCGAGGATGATCAGCAGGCCCGGCTCATTGTCCTCAAGCAGCAATTGGCCCGCATGAAGATGGGCGATCGCTTCGGCGAGTGACAGGCCGAGACCCGCGCCTTCGTCGGAACGGCTGGAGTCTAGCCGACCGAAACGGCGACGAGCTTCGTTCCGTCGCTCGCTAGGAATCCCTGGCCCCCGATCACCCACTTCGATTCTCAGCCGTTCAGCAACCGTAAGAGTGCTGACTCGGATCTCGCCTCCAGATGCGCCGTAACGGATGGCATTTTCGATCAAATTGCTCATTGCCTGGGCAAGCAATTGGCGATGTCCCAGCATCGGAACTGGCTTCGGTGGCCGATCATAGGCCAGGGCGGCGCCTTGCTCTTCTGCAAGTGGCTCGTACATCTCGGCGAGCTCGGAGGTGAGGTCGCCGGCGTCGAACCAACTGAACTGGTTGCGTCCCGTCAGCGCCTCTGATCGGCCGATCTCGAGCACGGCGGTGAGAATTCGCATCAGCGAGTCCGCTTGTCGGATAACACTTCCGAGCAAGTCTTCCTGCTCTCTCGGATCGCTCGTCTCGGCGGCCGCGTGGGCTGCCGAACGTAGGCGGCTAACGGGGGATCGAAGGTCGTGCGCCAGTGTGTCCGTTAGCAGCCGAAGCTCCTCCATCAACGCACTGATCCGATCGAGCATCGCGTTGATTTGTCTCCCAAGCCGATCGAAGGCATCTCCGGAACTGGAGAGCGGCACCCGCTGGCTGAGATCGCGACCGCTGATCCGGTTCGCAACAGCAGCAATTCTCCCGATCCGTAGACCGACATAATGAGCGAGAATGACTCCGCAGATCAGCCCCAGGAGTCCAGCCACTACGAGCGCGATCAGCAGTGAATTCTCCAGCGTTTCACGGATCGCCAAACCCTCCCCTGCAATTCGACCGCTGACCAGCCATTGGCCGCTTGGAAGATGATCGAAGACCAACGCGCCTTCCTTTGGCGCTGTCTGACCGCGGAGACGGATCAGCGCGTTGCGATAGCCCTCGCGCAGCTCGGATCCGCCCGGGATCGCCGCCAGATTGCCGATGATCTCACGCCCGTTGCGATCGAGCAGTGCGGCGGCGGTTTGCGGGTCGGCGTAGCGGATTGTATCTTTGATGGCATCGTTGAATGCCGCCTTGCCGCCTGAGCGATAGACGTCTGCAAGGACCTTGCCCTGCTCAAGGACTTGGTGCCGGACGGTCGCCACAGCTTCATCATGTGTGCGCCAGTAAATGAATCCGATCACTGTCAGATTCGACAATAGTGCGAGGATTCCGGCGAGCAGCGCGATGCGAAGGGTCGTTGGCACGCCTCATGCCTCGAGCATGTAGCCCGCGCCTCTGACCGTGTGTAGCAATGGTTTTTCGAAACCGTCGTCGAGTTTTCGCCGGAGGCGGCTGACGTGGACGTCGATGACGTTCGTTCCCGGATCGAAATGATAATCCCAGACTTGCTCGAGAAGCATGGTGCGGGTGACGACACGGCCTTCGTTGCGGGCGAAATATTCGAGCAGAAGATATTCGCGCGGCTTTAGATCGAGTTTCTTTCCGCCGCGTTTGACGGTCCGGGATAGCGGATCGATCTCGAGGTCGCCGACCGAGAGGCGGTGTTCCTGGGGATCGACTCGCGCCTCCCGGCGACGAAGAAGGGCGTTTACCCGCGCGAGCAGCTCGGCAAACGAAAAGGGCTTCACCAAATAATCGTCGGAGCCGCACTCGAGTCCCTCGATTCGATCGCCGACGGAAGCCAGCGCGGACAGGATCAACACGGGCGTTTCAATATGTGCCGCTCGAAGGGCCTTTAGGACAGAAAGGCCGTCAAGAACCGGAAGCATTCGATCGAGGACGATCAGGTCGAAACTTCCGTCGGTGGCTCGGAACAAGCCGTCCTGACCATTCGTCGCTTGCTCAATGCTGTGGCCTTCCTGGGTCAGGCCCTTCGCCAAATAAGCGGCGGTTTCGCGGTCGTCTTCGACCAGAAGGATCTTGCGGCCCATAGTTCTCTTCAACTGTGCCGAAGCGCCTCTCAGAGCCGTGTCTGTCAGGTTAAATGGAGTTCATTCAAGCATTTCGCTGTGGCAGCGGCCCAGCGCGATGGGGGAGCCGCCTCGCGCCGGGCCATTTTTCGTTGAGAGCCAGTTTAGTTCGACTTGGGAGCGTTCTTCGAAGTCTTCATTGACGCCTTAGTGACCTTCGCGTCGGCGACTTTGCCCTTCTTGTGCTTCGAGAGCGAAGCATTCGTCGGCTTGGCGGTCGGTGTAGTTGCGGCGATTGCCGGAGTGGCGACAACGCCGAGAGCGGCGATGGAAGCAATCAAACGTTTCATTTTGAATCTCTCCGTATTGAGCTCGTTTGAGCGAGAGGCGATTTACTCCGGCGCATTTCTCAGACCCGTGTCGCGGCGATTAAGTCTTGTTCATCGGGATTGCGCGCCCGCCCTTGCGCGCGCTCTCGGCGGCGCTACGCTTGCGGCGAGCATGATCGCCCAGAAGACCCGTTATGCGTTGCGTTCGTTGCTGTTCCTCGCCGAGGAGCAGGGCGGCGCACCCGTGCAACTCAGCCGCATTGCGGAGACCCAGCGCGTACCGCCGAAATATCTTGAGCTCATCATGCTCGACCTCAAGAAAGCGGGTCTCGTGAAGAGTGCGCGCGGTCCCAAAGGCGGTTACAAGCTCGCTCGTCCGGCGGAGGAGATTTCGTTCGGTCAGATCGTTCGGAGCATGGAAGGGCCGATCGCTCTGGTTTCCTGCGCGAGCGTCAATTTCTACGCGCCATGCGGCGACTGCCACGACGAAGCGACCTGCGCGATCCGCCGGGCCTTCACGATCCTGCGCGATCAAAGCACTGCTGCGCTTGATTCGATTTCCCTGGCGCAGGGCGCCGGGTGGGAGGAGCGGCTCGGAGGGGAAGAATAGCCGATTTGAGTGCGCTTCGAGCGGCGCTACACTTTTTTCGAAACTGGGGGACAAGCATGGACAAGCACTACCACCCGCGGCCGGTCGCCGGCTGGTTCATGCCTGCGGCAGTCGCGTCGCTTCTCTTCATGGGGCTGGGCTGCATCGTGTATCTAATGCACGTGCTCGCGGACCCGAATGCGCTGACGCTCGATCAGCGCGTCGCGCTCGAGGCGGAGCCGGCGTGGGTGACCGGAGCCAACGCTATTGCGGTCTGGGTCGGCCTCGCAGGCACGATCCTGCTGGTGATGAAGCGCAAGATTGCCGAATGGGTTTTGCTGGTCTCGCTGATCGCAGTGTTGATCTGGCTGGCCGGCCTGATCGTCGTCGGACCGCTGCGCGAATCCATGTCGGCCAACGACCTCCTGGTCGCGATTGTCGTCACCGCATTGACCTGGACGATCTATTGGTTCGCGCGTCACTCTCGGCAACGCGGCTGGTTGAAGTAAGCGAAGTCGGAGGCGCGTCGTCGGCGCGCCTCCGATCCGGGAATCACTGAGGCTTCTCAGCCTTCTTTTTCTTCGACTGGTCTGCCGCCTTGTCTTCCGCTTGAGTCGTCGCCTGCCCGTCACTGGCAGACTGATCCGATGCCGCGGCCGGTGTGGCCGGATCGCCCGATGCAGCAGGATCGGCTGGTGCGGCTTGGGCATCCTGCGTCGCGGGCTGCCCGGACGCGGGCGGGGTCGTGTCAGTTGGCTGGGCCTGTTGAGCCACAAGCGCCGTTCCCATCGTTAGGGCAACGCCTCCGGTCAATGCGGTTAGGGTTTTCATCAACTTCCTTTCGAACGAACGAATCGAGGGACCGTGCCCCTACGATTATCGACCCGTTAACTCGCGCGGTTGTCGATAGGCTGTGGTAGGGGCGGGCTTTGCCGTGCAGGCCGGTGCGGCTAAAGGCGCGCGCATGTCGACCTTTACTATCGATACTTCGACCAGCCGCGCGACGCCCGTTCCAGTGCCAGGGAAGCGAATGACTGCGCCGTCGATCCGCGGCCGAAAGGTTGACGGAAAGACCGAGCAGCCAATCGTGATGCTCACCGCCTATACCATGCGCATGGCGCAGTTGCTGGATCCCCACTGCGACATGCTGCTCGTCGGCGACAGTCTCGGCCAGGTCATCTACGGCCTGCCGTCCACCATCCCTGTGACGATCGACATGATGTGCGCGCACGGAGCGGCAGTCGTGCGTGGGAGCTGGCACGCGCTGGTCAGCGTCGACATGCCGTTCGGAAGTTATGAAGGATCGACCGAACAAGCCTTCGATTCTGCATCGCGCATCATGAAGGAAACGGGGTGTGCCGCGGTGAAGCTGGAAGGCGGCGAGGCCATGGCTCCGACGATCCGGTTCCTGGTTGAGAGAGGCATTCCGGTGGTGGGCCACGTCGGGCTCACACCGCAGGCCGTCAACGTGCTCGGCGGCTATGGTCCACGCGGGCGCAATCAATCTGAAGCGGCGAAGATCGTCACAGACGCGAGTGCAGTCGCGCGGGCGGGTGCTTTTTGCATCGTCGTGGAAGGAGTGTTGGAGGAGGTCGCCACCAAAATTGCGACATCGGTGGAGCCGCCAGTGATCGGGATCGGGGCCTCATCCGAGTGCGACGGCCAGGTCCTGGTTACCGAGGACATGCTTGGACTATTCGAACGCACTCCGCGCTTTGTGAAGCGCTACGATGATCTCGCCGCGCGGATCGGCGAGGCTGCGGCGACCTACGCAAGCGAAGTGCGGTCGCGCAGCTTCCCGACGCTCGACCAGACCTATCGGCCCAAGGACGCGAAGGGGGGATAGCAGCTCATTTGCTCAGTCCCCGCGCATTCGCCCAGCCGGCGCTTCCGACAAGCAGCCTTTCGATGGGTGAGGACCGCTGGATCTTCACATCGCCCATCATGATTTTGCCTGAACGCCTGTTCCTTATAATAGTCATCGCGTTCACATCCCCTGATGGGATTGGCTTGGACGGTCAGCCTATCTCCCTCCTGTTGGTAGGGCCGAAGCCAAGACTTGCATGAAGCCTCCGCCTCAATCTGGCTTGTCTTGAACAGGACCCTTATTCCCTCCCAGCCATGCACCGCCTCACCTTCGGGGTTCATGCTCTCAACCGACCACTCGCCCCACATCAGCCAAGGGTCGTCATAGTAGAGTTCGCTCGCAACTTTGGGCCGCTCGAACACCGCTTCTCCGTCATTTCCAACGAATGCCACCCGGCCGCCAGGACGTGGCTGAAGCAGGCGTATTTTCCGCATTATCTTCGCAAAAGCCGTTTCGACCGGGTTCAAAGCTCGTCCACAGTCCGGCGGCGATCGTGTTCCGTTTTCAGGCGATTGAGCTTTGGCTAAGCTTTGTCTGGCCCGCATTCCGCCGATTTGACCAAATGGGCCTTTGAAATCGAATCGAACGCATCGCGATATGGCTTCGACATGGCTGCCATTGATCAGCATTTCGATGGGCGATTGAGGCGACACCTTCGCTCCCGTCACTCCGACCAGCTGCCACTGCCCAGAAATTTCCCATGGATGCACATATGTGACCCCATGGATCATCGCCGTAGACGCGTGGTTGCTAGAGCTGGCTGGCTGGTTTGCGCTGACAGACGATTCACCAGCGCCACGTTTCAGCTGATCCGCAGGTGCGCATGCGGTCGGCGCAAATAAGGCCAACAGCGGCAAGAGCAACGCGCAAGCTTTCGCTTCCATGGGGCTACCTAGCGCTGACAAAAAAATGCGCTTGCACAAAAACACGGCTTGCGACTGCCGCCGAGGAGGTTGGTAAGCGGCAGAAGCTATGTTGCCGAGGTCCGGGCCCGCAGCTTTCCGATGGCCGATCAGACCTGCCCTCCGAAATGACCCCCGCCCTACACGTCTTCGGCGAAGAGACGGGGATTTGCCTTTCTCATCACAACCGCTAGACGGAGCGCCGCCAGCTTCCATTCATCAAGGGTGGGGAAGGAAGCTGTCGAGAAGAACATTCATGCAGCGAGCGGACTGAGGCACGTCTTTGGCGCAACCCCCGGACATCAGCGAAACTTTTCTTCGCGAGGTCGACGAGAATCTGCGTCGCGACCAACTCCGTGATTTCGGCAAGCAATACGGCGGCTGGCTTATCGCCGCCGTGGTGCTGTTCCTCGCCGCCGCCGGCGGCTGGATCTGGTGGCAGCAACACCAGGTGAAGCATAGCGAGGAGCAGGTCGAAAAGCTCGGTGAGATTTACAGCAACATCGGATCGGGCAACAGCAAGGACGCGGCGCAGCAGCTCGATGCCTTGTCAGAAAGCGGGCGCAAAGCGGTGGGGGCCTCCGCCGCTTTCGCGAGCGCGGCGCTCGCAATCCAGCAGAATGACGTCAAGGGTGCGACGGCAAAGTATCGCGACCTGGCCAATGATAGCAGCCTCCCCGAAGCATATCGCAACATCGCACTTATTCGCCAAACAGCGCTGGAGTTCGACCAGATCCAGCCGCAGGAAGTCGTCACCCGGCTTGAACCGCTCACAAAGCCGGGCGGTCCGTGGTTCGGCACTGCCGGAGAGATGACCGCGGTTGCATTGATCAAGCAAGGGAAGAGAGCCGAAGCCGGCCGGCTTTTTGCCGCCATTGCCAAAGATAAAGCCGTTCCGCAGACAATCCGGGACCGCGCCATCCAGATTGCCGGCAGCCTCGGCGTCGATGCGAGTTCGGCGCTCGGCACTCCCGCCCAGTAGGAATCCCATGAGCAAGCACAGATATTTTCGCGTCACGGTCCTGATTGCCGCGGCTCTAGCCGCAAGCGGCTGCAGTTTGTTCAAGAAGGGCGGGCCGAAAACGCCAGTGATCGGTGAACGGATCCCGGTTCTGGCCAATGAAGGCGCGGTCGAGATTGATCTCGCCACGACGGCGATGCCGATGAACCTTCCGCCGCCGGTGGCGAACAGTCAATGGGCGCAATCCGGCGGCAATGCGGCCAAATCGTTCGGACAACTTGCACTTGGGACGGCTCTTGCACGGGCCTTCACGGTCAACGGAGGTCGCGGCAGCAGCCTGACGGCAAGGCTAGCCTCATCACCGATCGTTGCAGATGGCCGCGTTTACACGATCGACACGCTCGGAGCCGTCCGCGCCTTCGATGCACAAACCGGAGCGCAGTTGTGGGCGAGCCCGACGCCCAACGACAAGGGCAATGAGGCGTCTCTCTATGGCGGAGGCATCGCATACGATAACGGGCGCATCTATGCGACAAACGGGCTCGGCTACGTCGCGGCGCTCGATGTCCGTACCGGCGGGATTGCGTGGCAGGTTCGTCCGGGAGGCCCGCTTCGCGGTGCTCCGACCATCGCCAATGGGGCGGTCTACGTGATGAGCCAGGACAACCAGATTTACTCGCTCAAGGAAGACAACGGCTCGACCAACTGGTCACAGGCCGCCTCGCTCGAAATTGCGGGCGTTTTCGGATCTGCTTCGCCGGCGGTAGGTCAGGGGACCGTCGTGGCCGGCTTCTCATCTGGAGAACTCAATGCCTACCGCTATGAGAACGGACGGCAGGTCTGGCAGGATACTCTCCAGCGTACGAGCATCAGCACCAGCGTTTCGTCCTTGTCGGATATCGACGCCGATCCCGTGATCGACAATGGTCAGGTTTTCGCGGTCGGGCAGGGCGGGCGCATGGTCGCGCTCGATCTCAATAGCGGCCAGCGGATCTGGGAAGCGAACATCGCCGGGATTTCGACGCCGTGGCTTGCCGGTGATTGGCTGTTCGTGGTGACGGATGATGCGAAGCTTCTCTGCCTCGCGCGCTCCACCGGCAAAGTTCGATGGATCAATCAACTGCCGCAGTTCAGAAAGGCGAAATCGAAGAGGGGCGAAATCGATTATCAAGGCCCCGTCTTGGCGGGAGGTCGGCTGATCGTCGTTGGTTCCAACGGTGTGGTGGTCAACGTGGACCCGGTTACGGGCTCGTATCAAAGCCAAATGAACGTTGGGGCGGGAATCAGCATGACGCCGGTCGTTGCCAATTCGACCCTCTATATTTTCGACGACCGAGGCCAGCTTCACGCATTTCGGTAAGCGCTCAATGCGAGCGTAGCGATCCAGCCTTGATTGCCGCTTTGCCGCGCTCCTCGCAATGACGTTCTGGATCGACTAGTCGCCCCGAATGCCGCTTCCTACCGTCACCATCATCGGCCGCCCAAACGTTGGCAAGTC
Source organism: Pseudomonadota bacterium (assembly GCA_046731515.1). GTDB lineage: Bacteria > Pseudomonadota > Alphaproteobacteria > Sphingomonadales > Sphingomonadaceae > Sphingomicrobium. Next base: position 17,095 of record JBKPLG010000141.1, read on the forward strand.
GACGCTGTTCAATCGGCTCGTCGGCAAGCGGCTGGCGCTGGTCCACGATCGGCCGGGCGTGACGCGTGACCGCCGCGAAGGCGACGCCAAGCTCCTCGGCCTTGATTTTCGGGTCATCGACACGGCGGGGTTCGAGGATGATGACCCGCAGACGTTACCTGGCCGGATGCGCACGCAAACTGAAGCCGCTGTGAGGGATGCCGACGCAGCCCTCCTATTGATCGATGCGCGAGAGGGCCTGACGCCGCTCGACGAGGAGATTGCGCGCTGGTTGCGCATCCAGACTACGCCGGTGGTCGTCGTCGCGAACAAGGCCGAGGCACAATCGGCCGAAGCGGGAGTGCTCGAAGCCTACCGTCTGGGTCTCGGTGATCCAATCGCGGTCAGCGCGGAGCATGGCGAGGGATTTGCCGACCTCTTCGAGGCGCTTCGACCGCATGTCGAACACGAACACTTCGAGCCCCAGACCGAAGAGGAAGCGGCACATGCGCCGCTCAGCCTTGCTGTCGTCGGCCGGCCGAACGCGGGCAAATCGACGTTGATCAATCGCATGCTTGGGCATGAGCGAATGATCACCGGTCCTGAAGCAGGAATTACGCGGGATTCGATCAGTCTCAATTGGGAATGGAACGGCCACCCGGTGAGGCTTGTCGATACGGCTGGATTGAGGAAACGCGCGAAGGTCGAGGACAAGCTAGAGCAGCTTTCCGCTGCCGATACCGAACGTGCGATCGACTATGCAGAAGTGGTTGTGCTCCTCCTCGATGCCACCCGCGGTCTGGAGGCGCAGGATTTGCGCATCGCCGACCAGGTGGTCGACGAGGGGCGAGCGTTGATTATCGCACTCAATAAATGGGACGTGGCCGAAAATGCGTCCGCACTATTCAATGGGGTCAAGGCCGCGCTGCAGGAGGGGCTTTCGCAGCATCGCGACGTTCCGCTGCTCACCGTCTCCGCGGAAACCGGCAAAGGAATCGATACGATCCTCAAGGTTGCATTCGAGCTTCGCAAAGCCTGGAGCAGACGCATTCCCACCGGCGAGCTCAACCGTTGGTTCGAGGATGCGGTTGAGGCGAATCCGCCGCCAGCCCCGAGGGGTCAACGGCTCAAGCTGCGCTACATCACGCAGGTAAAGACGCGCCCCCCGACATTCGTTGTCTTCGGAAATCGCGTAGACGAATTGCCGGAGAGCTATCGCCGCTATTTGCTCAACTGCCTTCGTCGCGATTTCGAGCTCGGCGTGGTGCCGCTGCGGCTCAACGTTCGGGGCGGTCGCAATCCCTTCGATCGGAAAAGACGCTAAGGAGAAATTTACCGATTGCAGCCTATCCCCTTGCCCAGTGGGACCACGGCCGGAGGCATCCGGCGGCTTGAGGAGCTTGGCGTGAACGACGAGGCGCGTGACATCGTCGACTGGGCGCATTTTGAAAAATGCCGGACCGAGCTTGGTCCCGGCTTCATCCGCGTCCTCAGTTATTTCCGGGAAGACGGGACCAAGTCCATCGCTCAGATCGAGCAGGCGATGCGCGAGGAGAACACCGTTGGGCTCGTTATCCCGGCCCACACTTTAAAAGGTGAATCGCGACAGCTCGGTGCCGAACCGCTCGCGACGATCTCCGAGCTGATCGAAACGACGGCGCGACTGTGTGTGGAAACGCATCGCTTTCCGGATGAGCTGATCCCGGAAGTCGTCGAGCTTCGGCGACTCTTTGGCCAGACGGTGGAGCTGTTCGACAAGGCCACCAATCCGCTGATGACGCGCTCGGTCAGCGGCGGCTTTGGCCGGAAGGTCTCCAATCAGGGGTTCGGCCGGATCTAGTCTCAAGTTCCGCCCATAGCAGGCAGGAACGTCAATCTTCGGCCGCTTCGGACTGCAGCTGGAC
>JBKPLG010000142.1:0-9051 GCA_046731515.1 Pseudomonadota bacterium
CCGAATGTCTGACGGCCGTCCTCATGGCGACCAACCTGCGCAGCCGCAATCACGAAAACGCCCGCCTCGATCGCCCGCGCGCGCAAAAGAACATGCCAGTGCGCACGGCCGGTCGGGACAGTGAACGCGGCCGGCACAGAGATTACATCCGCATCCGCTTCCGCTATCCGAGCGAAGAGACCGGGAAATCGAAGATCATAGCAAATGGTGAGTCCGAGCTTGCCAAGGGGAGTCCGGCTAACCAGCACGGCATCTCTTCCATTCGAGTAGATCGCGGACTCGCGCCAGCTCTCTCCGGTCGGCAAGTCGACATCGAACAAATGGATCTTGTCGTATCGAGCGCGGACCTGACCATCCCGGTCGACCACAAATCCGCGATTGGCGATCTTACCGCCTTCCACCAGCATCGCGAGTGAACCAATGTGCAGCCAAATCTTCTCGCGTTTGGCTGCTTCACGGCAGGCGGCAAGGACTTGGTCCTGGTCCTCATTTCGCAGGTTCTTCGCGGCGCGCTCCACGTCGCGATCAAGGAGCCCCGACATTTCGGGAGTGAACAGCATTTCGGCCTCTCCGGCGGCCGCCTCCGCTATTGCGTCGACCAACGCTCGCCCGTTCGCTTCAGGGTCGATTCCACTGTTCGATTGAAACAATGCGACGCGTGTCATGCTGCGATCAATGAGTCGAGTTCGCCCGCCCGATCGAGAGCGAGAAGGTCATCGCAGCCGCCGATGTGTCGCCCGTGGATGAAGATTTGCGGCACCGTGGTCCGGCCATTTGCACGTTGAATCATCTGCATGCGCACCTCACCGCCGAAATCGACGGAGATCTCATGATACGCGATGCCCTTGGAATCGAGCAAATGCTTCGCCCGCCAGCAATAGCCACAGAATGTTTTGGTATAGATTTCAATGTTCGCCACTGAACTCTCTTCACCACGCAACTAGGGAATCAAGCTAACGCATCAAGTCGGTTGGACGCACCACTCTCGCCCAGCTGACCAGTTCGACATGGGTAGCGCCGGCACTCCTCAAGGTTCGAGCGCACGCCTCCGCAGTGCTTCCGGTGGTCAGAACGTCATCGACTAGGACAACGATCTTGCCAGTGACCGCCGTTTTGTCGGCAACCATGAATGCACCGGCGACGGCTTTTCGTCGCTGAAGCGGCGTCATGCCCTTGAGCAGCGGCGTTCTCTTCACGCGTCGGAGCAAGTATGGATTCGCACCAATTTTCAGCCGTCGCGACAGCTCGCGCGCAACGAGAGCCGACTGGTTGAAGCCCCTGCTCCAAAGCCTGGTGCGATGAAGCGGCACCGGTACCAAGACGCGATCGCCACCCTGATCGACGAGGGGGGCCATGTACCGCGCCATGGTCCTGGCGATTGCCACCTTGCGTCCGTACTTGAGACGGATGGCAAGACCTCGGGAGAGGTCGTCATAGGCAACCGCGGCACGGATGCGCGTAATTCTAGGTGGCCGAGCGAGGCAGGCGGCGCACGTTTCCAGCTCGGTGGACTGAAGGGGCACGCCGCAGGTTCGGCACCCACCGTCGCCCAGAAATTCGATTTGTCCCCAGCAATCGGCACAAAAACTGTGCAGGTCCGCAACGATCGACCCACAACCCGGGCAGCGCGGCGGGAGCGCAAAGTCGATCACCGAGCGCGCGCAAATACGGAAGAGGTCGGCGACCATCTCCGGCTTGTCGCCTGAGATGTGGCATCGCACAAGCGGCGCCGTGGTTGATCTTTTCGACATGCAGCTTCGGGCGCTTCGCCGCGATCGGGCAGCCAGGATCGGTCCCCAGCTCTTCCTGTTGGAGCGCACCTTCGAAGATTGCCTCGAGCGGATCGTGTTGCTGGAGCGAATTTTCGAACGCGCTCTGCTCATCGGCTGTCCGGACGCGGGCTGGCCGGCTCGCTTGAGGCAGGTCGTAAAGGTAGTCGACGTGAGCGATCCCGGCCACTTGTTTGCCGAGCGCGCCGGAGGCGCTGTGTTGATCGAGGACGGGTGGACGCCTCTTTCACAAGTCTATGATCTCGTGCTCGCCATCGGAACGCTCGACACGGTCAACGATTTGCCCCGTGCGATGCGAACGCTTTCGGCGGCAATGCGGCCTCAAGCCCCGCTCATCGGAGCGATGTCAGGCGGAGACACCCTGCCGCAACTCCGAAATGCGATGCGAACTGCCGACGAGGCCGCTGGCGCAGCCGCGGCTCACGTCCATCCCCGCATTGAGCCGTCCGCACTCGCGGGGCTTTTCTCCGCTGCAGGCTTCACCAATCCCGTCATTGATGTGGACCGAGTGCAAGTCGCTTATGCCTCGCTCAAAAGCCTTGTGACGGACTTGCGGTGCATGGCTGCGACGAATGTCCTTTCCGCGCGGCCGCGGCGGCCGATCGTTCGCGGTGGACTGGCTGCGGCGGAAGGGGCATTCATTAAAGGAGGTGACGGCAATCGCACGACCGAAACCTTCGAAATCCTCCACTTCGCGGCCTGGTCGAGAACAGCAATTCCGTCGCGTTAACGATGTCCGCAGTAGGAGTTGTTAACCCCGCGTCCGTTACAACTACCGTGTGGACGTGGACCAGAGGAGGGTGGCGTGATCGCTATCCGCAGGATCTTGCACAGTCTCGGCGCCGACAAGCGCGGAGCGACTGCGATCGAATACGGGCTCATCGCAGCTCTTATCGCCATCGCAATAATGGGAGGCCTCAGCGCTCTCGGCGGAGGGTCGAACGGTATGTGGGGCAGGCTGAGCGACACAGTCACGAACAATATGTAGGCTCGTTCAGCTAGCTGCGCCGGATACCGTAGATTACCAATTTGACCTTCTGACCGGGAACAAGCCTGCTGTCGGAAGTCATCCCGTTCAGCGCCAGAAATCGATCGACCTGGAAATCGCGATAAGCCATCCGCGCGGCGAGAGACTGGACCGTCTCACCCGGCGCCACTGCGACGACATGGACCACGCGCGGTCGAATGGCCGCCGCTTCCTGAGCCGTGACTCGACGAAGCGAGTTGATCATCGGAGTGAACGGTCCGATCCCATAGCCACCCGGCGTGACCATCACGAAGTGATAAACACGCTGAGCATCCCACTGGTAAGCAACGACGCTGGCGTCGATCGTGCCCGAAGCAGTGTTGACCCGCGCGGTTGTGATCGCGGCGGGCATCCCGTTGATCGTTGTCCTCTGCGGAGACGGAATCATGATCTGTCCCTGCCCGCGGGTGAGCTGTTCGAAGACGCGCAGGATGTAGTCTTCCAATGATCCGCGGTAGCCACCACCGCTGAACTGCGCTTTGCCCGCCGAGCCCGATACGGTGACGGCATAGGTGCCGTTCTGCATGCGGTATCCGGGCGGGACCCTGAACTGAATTCGCAGATCGGGATGGGTGAAGGTTGGCCCATCGATAATCCCCTGCGCGGGATCGTCATCGACATAGGTGCCTTCCAAGTGGGACAGGAAGACGTCGCGGTTGCGGGTGCCCGTCCCCAGCCGGCCGGTGGCGCGCGCTGCGGCAAGCGCCCGCTGCGTCCGGTTTTCGCTTAAGGGATGCGTGCTTGCCCACTCCGGCGTCTGGCGATTGGCCCGGCCCTGCATCCGCGCCTCGATGGCGCTTGCGCGACTGAGCGCCGAAAGGACCCCGGGCGCGCCGGCCGGATCATATCCCGCGGCGATGAGGTAACGCATGCTGAGTGTATCGGCCTGATATTCCTGGTCGCGCGAGAAGCTCAGAGTATCCATTTTCGCACGGCTGGCGATCGCACTGCTGAAGATCGAAGGCCCAAGGATCGCTCCGACGATCTGGCCGAAAACGCCGAGCGGATTGCGCTGAGCATATTGCTGCCGGATGTGCGCGTGATTGGCCGCTATATGCGCGACTTCATGACCCAGTGCGAATGCGAGCTGGGACTCATCGTCCATGATCGTCATGAGCTGGCGAGTGACGTAGACGTAGCCCCCCGGAACCGAGAAAGCATTATCAACGGCGGAATTGAGCGTGGTGAAGTGGAGTGCCTGACCGGAGTTGGCGACCCCCGAATAGGCGCCGACCCGACGGCCAACGGATTCAACATAGGCTGCTCGCGGACCCGTCTCCGCACCGCCGAGCTCCTGGACTATGCCGGCATTTTCGCGCTGCGCTTCGGCAACGTCTCGCGGGTCGAGGTAGCGCTGCTGCTGTGCGGCAGCGGGTGTCAACGCGGCCGCGGCAGCGGAAAGCAACAGGACGCCCTTACGCATATGCATCTCCGGTTCGCCGGCGGAATAAGCCCGGACCAATTTGAACGGAGAATGACTGAAGCAGGTTCCTACAATGGGCTCGGAGGCGGCTCAGCCGATGGCTAGGAACTTGGCTCGACGCTGTGCGACGAGCTCCTTCGGGCCAAGCGAGGAGCAGCCGTCCAGCTCCTCCAGAATCGCGCCCTTTAGCGCGCCGATTGCCGCTTCTGGGTTGCGATGGGCGCCGCCGAGCGGTTCGGGCACCGTTCGATCGATGACTCCCAATGCCTGCAGATCCGACGCAGTGATCTTCATCGCTTCCGCGGCTTCCGCAGCCTTGTCAGCCGTTCGCCACAGGATCGATGCGCAGCCCTCCGGCGAAATGACCGAATAGACCGCGTGCTCGAACATCAGCACCCGGTTGGCGGCCGCGATCGCGATTGCTCCGCCGGACCCGCCCTCACCCACAATGGCGGCAAGCAAAGGCACGCGGAGATCGAGGCATTGCTCGGTCGACCGGGCGATGGCTTCTGCTTGCCCCCGCTCTTCGGCCTGCACGCCCGGAAAAGCTCCGGGCGTGTCGACCAGCGAAACGACCGGGATCCCGAAACGATCGGCAAGCTGCATCAGCCGTATCGCCTTCCGGTAGCCTTCGGGCTTGGCCATTCCGAAATTGTGCTTGAGACGCGAAGCGGTGTCGTCGCCCTTCTCATGCCCGATCAGCATGACCCGCCGACCGTCGATTCGGCCAAACCCGCCAATGATCGCCGGATCATCGGCGAACGAGCGGTCTCCGGCGAGCGGTAGGAAATCGTCCGCGATGCCGGCGACATAGTCCTTGAAGTGCGGTCGGTCAGGGTGACGGGCGACCTGCGCCTTCTGCCACGGCGTCAGTTTCGCATAGGTGTCGCGAAGCAGCTTGTTCGCCTTGGATTCGAGACGCTCGATCTCGGCATCGAGGTCGATGTCGCCCGCGTTCGCGGTCTCGCGGAGCTCGGAAACGCGCGTTTCCAGCTCGGCGATCGGCTTCTCGAAGTCGAGGTAGGTCAGCATTTGAACGGCGCGGGTAGGACGAAGATTATGCGGCCGTCAACGAGAACGGGTGGCGAGCGGGTGCCGGGCGTTCACCAGCTCAACCAGCCGCGCGCTGTCGACGTGAGTATAGATTTGGGTCGTCGCGATGTCGGCATGCCCGAGCAGCGACTGGAGCACCCGGAGGTCAGCGCCACCAGAGAGTAGGTGCGTCGCAAAGGCGTGCCGCAAAACATGCGGGCTGACTCGGTCAGGCGAGATTCCAGCGTCTGCGGCCATTTGCCGGACGATCTGGAACAGGCGCACTCTGCTGATATGGCTCTTTGCACTGGGGAAGAGCCACAAATTTTTGTCGGAGACATGCTCGCGCCAGGCGGCGACCGCCGTTTCGGCGCGCGAGGAGATCGGGACGAGGCGCTCCTTGCTGCCCTTGCCGCGGAGGATCAGGAAAGGCTGGCCGGAGCGAACCGCTCCGCGTGGCAAGCTCACGAGCTCGCTCGCGCGAAGTCCCGAGCCATAAAGGAGCTCAAGGATGGCGAGATTGCGAACCGCGATCGCCTCACCGCTCGACGCTCGGTCCTCCGCCTGCTCGAACATGCGGGCAACTTCCTCCTCTTCGAGGATGCGCGGTAAAGGCCGTTCCAGGCGCGGACGTGGCAGAGCGGATGATGGATCATCGCTGCGCAGCCCGTCGTCGACGAGAAAGCCGAAGAATCGGCGGAGCGCTGCCGAGCGCCGAGCGACGGTTGCCGGCGAAAGTTCCGCCCAGTCTGCGCCGAGCTTCGAAAGATTGTCCGCCGTCGCCGTCGATAATACGCCGACTGTTTCAGCAACGCGTTCCAAATCATTGCGATAGGCCGCGAGCGTGTGCCGCGAGGCTCCGGCCTCCGCCGCCATCATGTCGAGGAACCTGTCGACGAGCGCCCTGTCGTCGGAGGTCACGTGCGCGACAGCGCTTCCGCTGCAATCATGCGGGCAGTGAAATCCTGCCCAGTGCGCTCTAGTCCGGAGATCACGTGATAGAAATGGCTTCCGGGCACGTTGGCGAAACTCGTCGTCTGCAGGCCGGTACCCGACAGCACCAGCACTGTGGCGGATTGGCCGCGGCCCGCCGCCGAGTCGATGATTCGAGTCCAACTCGACTGACGGCCGAGCCCGAGACCGTAGCGGCGGTTGAGTGCATTTGCCGAATTGGTGCTGATCTTGCCCAGCCCGGCCAGACCGGCGACGAGAAGTGAGCTCCGGATTCTCCCCGGGCTTTGATCGCGCGTGATGAAGCGAGTGACTCTGGCGAAGCTCAGGTCAATTCCTGACCTTTCTGGCGCGGCCAGCGCGAGCATCGCCCAGCTGCGGTCGCCGTTCTCATCGTTCATCCGGCGCACTGCCCCCGCCCAACGCGCCACAGCACGGTCATAGCCGCCTGCGAGCATCGCGGCGATCAGTTCCGGAGCATCGTCTTGAAGCTTCGGGTCAGGATCGATCAGCGTCGCTGCCCGTGCAACCAGCGCCCGATGCGCTTCTTTCTCCAAGGGATCACTGCTGTTGCCAAGCAGTCTCTTGATCGCGGCGAGCCGGGAGTCCCGATCCCTACCGACAAACGCCTGCCGCAATTGCCAGGAATCGGTGCTCGGCAGGTCGCTCGGGTCCGTCGAGTCATATATTGCCGAATAGAGGTCGACGAGCGTCTGCGACGAAAAGACGCCGAGCCCAGCCGCGATGAAGGCGGACGGCAATCGCTGCTCTGGCGAGAGCAAGGGCGATCTCGCCTGGAACGCGCGAAGCTGCGGAGAAGCCGATCGCAACAGCCGATCGGGCAAGGTCATTCCAGTGGCTGTCGCCAGTCCAAATCGCCACGACGTCAGTTGATCGACCGGATCCCATTCGATCGTTACGGCGCGCCCCGTGTTGGCGCCCGCACCGACCACTTTCTGAGCCAACGTGAGGTCAATACCGCCGATTCGTCCGTGGCGGCGGGCATCGTCGATCTGGGCTGCCGCGCTCTCGGGCTCGCCCGCAAGCGACGCGCACATCGCCGAGACGAGGGCTCGAATGCGCTGATCATATTCGTGAATTCCGTCCTCGAGCGGGCAGAGGGCGGAAGGGTCGCCGTTCGCAAGAGCGCTCTGGACTCCGACCTGCACCATTTTGGGCGTGAACTGGTCGACGTCGACGCCCGCGATCAGCATTCGCGCGGCGTCCGCCTCGCCCATGCGAAGGAGGAGCCATGCTCGTTCGGCGACCCAGTCAACAGGGTTTACGTCACGAGGCGCGCGGGCTTTGGCGAGCAGCGCATCACGCATCGCGATATGCGCCCAGCGCGAAGCAATGGGCGTGTCCATCCGCCGCATCAAGGTCGAGAGGAAGACGCCACTGGCTCCCTGCCACGGGCTTGGCCCAAGACCGATCTGGCTCGGATCCAGCCTTCCCACCACCCATGGGTCCCTTCTCGCCCAACCGGGATATTCGACCGGCGGCTTCGGCGGTTGGAGGAGCAGATCGCTCAGCTGTTCGACAGCTGTTTCATCCGCTGCCCCGCCCGACGGTGCACCAGAGCTGGGCTGCGCGCTGACGGGCCGCGAAGCCGGTGCCGGAAAGCTGCCAGTCGGCTGCGTGGTCTGCAACGCAAGTGCCGGGATCGTCAGGACCAGCGCCGCGGAGGCTAGGAGGAACCCCTTAATGCGCATTCCCGCCCGAGGTAGCCGTCTGCGGGACGTCGACCTCGATCGTTCGAGTCGGCGATTCCTTTGGAACCGTGGAGAGAAATACGAGCGCGCCGACAATGAGCAGCACGACGACAATCAGCACAACTAATCGTGACATGACATTCCGCTTAAATGAACCGGTCGAGCGGCTTTTGCCGAGCGGGATTGCCGCTGTATAGCCCCCTAAAGTGACCGATGTTGCGAAGCGTCTCGACCGGCCGGTGGTTCTGGTCGGCCTTATGGGGGTAGGAAAGTCGACGGTCGGGCGACGCCTGGCCAAACGACTCGGCTTGCCTTTCATCGACAGCGACTCCGCGATCGAGGACGCTTCTGGCTACTCCGCTGCGGAAGTTTACGAGCGATATGGCGAGCAGGATTTTCGTGATGGCGAGCGGCGGCTCGTCGCGCGCCTTGTGGAGAACGAAATCCGAGTGATCGCCACGGGCGGTGGCGCCTATGTCGACCCACGCACTCGCAAGCTCCTCAACGAGAGGGCGATCACCGTCTGGCTCGACGCTCCAGTCGACATCCTTACGGAGCGGACCGGGCGTCGGGATACTCGCCCGATGCTGCGCAACGGCGATCGCAAGGGAACGCTCGAGCGCCTGTCTGAAGAGCGCCGCCCTTCCTACGAGGAAGCGCACATTCACGTTAAGAGCGGGGACGGGGCGCACAAGGACGTGGTGGACGCGATCGTTCGAGCGCTGGAGGAATATCTGACGAAGCCCGCCTAAGCGGGGTCGCGCAATTCTTCTTCGGGAAGAGCCCGGTCGGCGCTGAATGACCGCTCTTCTCCGGCGTGTAGATCGCCGGTCGCGCTTTGCCGCTCAAGCCGTTCGCAATCCCGCATGCGATATTCGCGGTCGACCCGATCGATCTCTTTCACCTCGACCCCGCTCGCCTTGAGAGCGGCGCGACCCATTGCCACGGCGCTTTCGAATAGCTCGCGCTCGGCGAAAGCGAGATCGAGCCCGTCCAGTTCGATCATGTGCACCCGGTCATAGGCCCGCACCATAACCGCCGCCTGCGGAAAGGCGTCCAGCACCGCCTGGATCCGGGCTCGGCTGAGCTCGCCCCCTTCATTGTTATTGCAGAAAG
>JBKPLG010000143.1:0-8002 GCA_046731515.1 Pseudomonadota bacterium
CGCAGAACCAGCAGGCCATCCTCTCCGCGCCGCGGCCGTACTTCTCCGCAGCTTGACCGTTCAAAAGGCAGGAGGACAGCGGCGGAACTCCACCATCCAGGTCCCATTGCCGGTTTCTTGAAAATGCCGATTCCGATCGTGCCACCACAGAGTCGAGACGATCGGCTTTCCAAGCATTGGCGAACCGTCTTCTTGGCCAAAGTGCGGAAGGATATCAGTTATGACGAGCGTGAGCTGGTCATCGTCCAGTCGCCACGTTCCAGTCTCCCAATAGGTCAAGAACGTCCCGTCCGTCTTGTACGCGACCACTTGATCGCCGTCGCACGTCGGAAACTGACCGTCTTCCGAAATTTGCACCCAACTGCCAACCAGCCACGAGCGGTGGACCTCGGGCTCTATATGCGAACAGCCGTGCAGCGACCAAAACAGCAGCGCCGCGGCGAGGCGTTTCAGGGCTTCATTCTTTTTGCAAAGCCCGAGCGTAAGCGCGCTTTCGTGGGACGTTCAGCCGCTCCGCGACTTCGGAGGCGGCACGAGACGGCGACAGTCGCGTCAGCGCCTCATCTAGCGCAGCGTCAATATCGCAATCGCTTGCGGCAGGAGTTTCCGATGGCGGCGCAACGACGATCACGATTTCACCCTTGGGCGGCGAATCCTGGTATCTGATTGCAAGCTGTTCGAGTGTTCCGCTCACACATTCTTCATGAAGCTTTGTAATTTCCCGGACAACGGCAGCGTCCCGTGACCCTAGCGTTTTTGCCAGAACAGCCAGCGTCTCTGTGAGACGCGGCCCGCTCTCATAGAAAATGAGCGTTGCCCGTATTCCTGCGAATTCCGCGACTGTGTCCGCTCGCGCCTTGCTCTTCGACGGTAGAAAACCCGCGAAGAGGAAGCGGTTGGTCGGCAATCCAGCAAGGGTGAGTGCGGCAATAGCAGCGGACGGGCCTGGCACCGTGTGCACGGCATGGCCGGCCGCTCGTGCTGCCCGAACCAGTTTGAAGCCAGGATCGGAAATGAGCGGCGTCCCGGCGTCGCTGACCAGGGCGATTGCTTCCATGCCGAGCCGTTCGACAATCCGCTCGCGCTCGTGTTCAGAGCTATGATCATCGTACCGGCTCATCGGCACTTTCGAGCCGATGTGCGCGAGCAGTTTGGCCGTAACTCGCGTATCTTCAACGAGGATCCGGTCGGCTCGACATAGCGTGTCGGCAGCTCGCGGGCTCAGGTCACCGAGATTACCGATCGGAGTCGCAACAATGTGCAATCCGGATGGCAGCGCTTCACCCATGAAAATACACCATTAAGCTCTTTCAAACGCAGCAAAAAAGGTTCATCGTAGCTCTTCCATCGTCAGTGCCTGGGGAGAGGTACGATGATTGTATTGGTCGGAGCCACGGTCATGTATCTGACCGCGCTCCAAGCGTCGATAAACGGCCCGACGGAAGCGTTTCGCTCCTGTCTCAGGGACGCGTCAACCAAAGCGACTGGTGAAAAGGTCGCAGGCACGGCCTACGAAGCTTACGCACGCAATGCCTGCAGTGTGCAAATGGGCAGTCTCAAGAGCGCGGTGATCGCATTCCGAATGAAGAATGGCATGGGCAAGAAAGCTGCCGCCGACGATGCCGAAATGACCGTTGACGATTATGTCGCGACGTCGGTCGACAAATATCAGTTCATGGCGGACATGAATAAACCGCAGTCGGCTGCGCCAGCGGCAGCGGCGGCGACGCCGGCAAGCGTTAACTCGCAGCCGCCAAAATAGGGGCTGCGATCTCGCCGAGAATTGCATCGAGCAGTAAACGACCCTTTGCAGTGAGCTGGATATGCGCGCCGTCGCGCGTGAGGTGACCTGACCCGGCCAGCCGATCGATACGTCGCCAGTCGACCACCTGAACGCCGAAGCGCGCAATGATCGCGTCGACATCCAGGCCCTCGCTGAGGCGTAGTCCCATCACCAATGCTTCGTCGGCGGCTTCGGCAGGCGAGAGCAATGCCTCCTCGGCGATGCCGTGGCCGTTGCGCCGAAGAGCCGACAGAAAATTTTCCGGCTTCCGGTGCCGCATTGTGCGCATTCCGAGCCGACGCCCGTGGGCGCCAGGCCCGATCCCGGCATAGTCGCCGTACCGCCAGTAGGTGAGGTTGTGGCGGCTCTGCTGTCCAGGGCGGGCGTAATTGCTGATCTCGTACGCCGGTAGTCCGGCTGCCGACGTCATGTCGTCGGTGAGCTCATAAAGCACTGCCGCGGCATCCGGCTCCAGCGGCTCGAATTCGTGCTTCGCAACCATGCTAGCGAAACGCGTGCCCGGTTCGATGGTGAGCTGGTAGAGCGACACATGTGACGTGCCGAGACTGAGCGCTTGCGCCAGAGTCGCGGACCACCTTTCTTCATTGTCTTCGGGAAGCGCATAGATCAGGTCGAAACTGACCCGCCGAAAGCGTTTTTGTGCCGTTTCCAGCGCTCTAAATCCCTCAAGTGCGGAATGGGCGCGGCCCAGGAAGCGCAGCGCATCGTCATTGAAGCTTTGAAGGCCGAGCGACAGCCGATTCACGCCGATCTGTGCAAGATCGGCGAAGCGGGCAGCTTCGACGGAATTCGGATTGGCTTCCAGCGTGATCTCAATGTCCCCCGCGGGAGCCCAGTGAGACGCCGCCGCCACGATAATAGATTCGACCGTTGCTGGGTCCATTAGCGACGGAGTTCCTCCGCCGAAAAAAATGGACGTCAGCGTCCGTTCGGGCATCAAGCGCGCTTCGTAATCGAGGTCTGTCAGCAATGCGTCACGCCAGGCATCCTGGTCGATCGACGCGCGAACATGGCTGTTGAAATCGCAATAGGGGCATTTGCTCACGCAGAACGGCCAGTGGACGTAGAGCGCGAGCGAATCGTCCGGAGTGGATGCACCGCTTACGTTCATTAAAGTCACTAAAGTCACGCGGTTTGGCGCCTTTTTGCGCTCGGCCAGAGTTGAAGGCGGATTCCTAGAATTTGACGAGTCGAGAATAGTGTCATCGGCTCAAGCCTTGCAGATGAAGTCCTATTTTTGAAGCGGTTCGTCTCTGAGCGCCTGCACCAATTTCCGGAACGCGTCCGCCCGGTGGCTGATGCTATGCTTCAATTCGGGGTCGAGCTCGCCGAACGTCTGGTCATGCCCAATGGGGACAAACATCGGATCGTAGCCGAATCCGCGATCACCCCGCGGCGGCCAGACCAGGATCCCGTCGACGCGCCCGTCGAAGGTCTCCACCTGGCCGTCGTTCGGCCAGGCGATCGCCAGCGCCGCGGCGAAATGCGCAGCCGGGGCGGCGTCAGGCTCGGTCGCCTCGACCTCGCGCCAGACTTTTTCCATCGCGCGCATCCAGTCGCGTTTGCCGTCCTCGTCCTCGGCCCATCGCGCGGAGAATATGCCGGGGCGACCGTGGAGCGCGTCGACGCACAAGCCGCTGTCGTCGGCGAGCGCAGGCAAGCCAGACAGGTCTGCTGCCTCGCGTGCCTTTAAATCGGCATTATCGGCGAAACTATTGCCGATCTCCTCAGGTTCGGGGAGGCCCAGCTCCTCGGCGCCTACGGTGGGGATTCCGAGCGGCTCTATCAGCGCGGCGATCTCCCGCAGCTTGCCTCGATTGTGGGTGGCGATGACCAGCTTGCCCCCAATGTCCCTCATCGTCCCGTCGCCTTCAGTTGGCCGGCAAAAATCTCCGCGCAGCCGATGCGAGCGAGGCGTAGCAGTCTCAGGAGTCCCTCCTCGTCATAGCATTCGCCTTCGGCCGTGACCTGCGCCTCGACGACCAGCCCGTCGGCAGTCAGCACGAAATTGCCGTCGCAGCCGGCCTGGCTGTCCTCGTCATAATCGAGGTCGAGCACCGCAGTGCCATTGTGAATCCCGCAGCTCACGGCGGCTACCTGCGTGCGGATCGGATCAACGGAGATGGCTTGCGCCGCAAGCAATTTGTCGATCGCCAGGCGTAGTGCAACCCAGCTGCCCGAGATGGATGCGGTGCGCGTGCCGCCGTCAGCCTGGATGACGTCGCAGTCTATGATGATCTGCCGTTCGCCAAGCGCGGCGAAATCGACAACCGCTCGTAACGAACGTCCGATCAGCCGTTGGATTTCTTGCGTGCGCCCGGATTGCTTGCCTCTAGCCGCCTCCCGGTTGCCGCGTGTGTGGGTGGCGCGAGGGAGCATGCCGTACTCGGCAGTCACCCAGCCCTGGCCCTTGCCGCGCAAAAAAGGCGGGACTTTCTCCTCGACGCTGGCCGTGCAGAGCACGCGCGTGTCGCCGAAACTGACCAGGCAGGATCCTTCGGCATGACGAGTGAAGCCGGGTTCGAAACGGATTTCGCGCATTTGATCGGGGGCGCGTCCGGAGGGGCGCATGAGATCTCCTGATAATGGTTCGGCGCGCTCCCTAGACCGGCGACGCCGCCAATCCTAGATGCACAACCATGACCCAGCCGATCGGCGAGCTAACGGACCGCATGAGGGATATCTTCGGCCTGGTGGTCGAAGCTTATTTGGAGCGCGGTCTTCCGATCGCTTCGAAGGCGCTCGCCGGAACAGTCAACTTGTCGCCGGCTTCGATCCGCGGAGTGATGCAGGAGCTCGAAGAGCGCGGGCTTCTGACGCACCCTCACACGTCAGCCGGCAGGATTCCGACCGAAAGCGGCCTGCGCCTTTTCGTGGATGGAATCATGCAGGCGGCGGCGCCGGATCCTCGCGAACGGCGCGAAATAGAGCGACAGATCGTGCGCGACCAGCCCATAGAGGACGCCCTAGCCGCGGCTTCTGCCGCCCTTTCGGGACTCGCTCATGCGGCAGGCATCGTGCTCGCGCCGAAACAGCAGTTGCGCCTCAAGCAGTTGAGCTTCGTGCCCCTGGATAGTTCGCGTGCGCTCGCGATTCTGGTTGGCGCGGACGGCAATGTCGAAAATCGCATCGTCTCGCTTGACGGCGGGACGACGCCCGAGGCTCTCACCGAGGTCAGCAATTTCATCAATGCCCGCCTCGCGGGCCTCACGCTCGAAGAAGCCGAGGCCAGGTTACGGATCGAGATTCGAGACCGAAAGGACGCAGTTGATGCGGCTGCAGCCGAACTTGTCGCCTCGGGACTCGCTGCCTGGAGTCAGGACCATGCCCGACGCCCCGTCCTGATTGTGCGCGGCCAGGCCCACTTGATCGACGAGGCGACGGCTGAGCACCTCGAGCGTGTGCGGAAACTCCTTGAAGAACTCGAGGACACGCAAGAGATCGCGCGTCTACTTGAAGGTGCCCGAGATGCGCCGGGCTGCCGGATTTTCATCGGTTCCGAGAATCGGATGTTTGCACTTTCCGGCTCGTCGGTCATCGCCGCGCCCTATCATGGGAGCCAGGGTCAGGTTGTCGGCGTTGTAGGCGTAATCGGGCCGACACGGTTGAACTATGCGCGCGTGGTGCCCATGGTGGATTTCACTGCGAAAGCGCTCACGAGACTCATGGCATGACGGAAGCAACGAAAGACGAAGACGAACTCCACGACGAGGCAGAAGAAATCCGTAAGGAGACCGCGCATGATTCGCCCGAGCTCGCGGAGCACGATCGCGTAGCGGAGCTCGAGAAGCAGCTGGAAGAAGCGAATTCGAAGGCGCTTTACGCTGCGGCCGAGACGCAGAACGTGCGCCGCCGGCTCGAAGCTGAAATGCACCAGGCATCGAGCTACGCAGCGGCCGCCTTCGCGCGTGACATGCTCGCGATCAAGGACCATATCGATCGAGCGCTCGCCGCTGTCTCGGACGAGCTCAGGAGCGACAAGATCGCAAGCCAATTCCTGGCGGGGATCGAGTCCACGGGGCGCGAACTCGAAGCTGCATTCGCGCGTCATGGCATCAGCCGCATCCAGGCAGTTGGAGAGATGCTTGATCCACACAAGCACCAGGCGATGGTGGAGATTCCGACAGATGAGGCCGAGCCCGGGACGATCGTCCAGGAAATGCAGGCGGGCTATATGATGAAGGACCGGCTGCTCAGGCCCGCTCTGGTCGGAGTTGCGAAGAGGCCGGACTAAGCGCGCCCTTACAATCCCCCACGTTGACTTGCCCGTGGGCGCGTAGCAGCCTCGCCCGCGCGGAGGGCGAATGGGGCACGTTTTCCTCAGCTATGCGCGCGAAGATCGAGCCTGCGCTCAGAAGCTGGCGCACGCGCTTGAAACAGTTGGGCATGAAGTTTGGTGGGACCGACGTCTGGACGGCGGCGAGGAATTCTCCGCCGAGATCGAGGCTGCGCTCGGCAAGTGTGACGTCGTGCTGGTCGCCTGGTCGAAGGAATCGGTGAAGTCGCGCTGGGTGCGCGATGAGGCTGCGGTCGGCGGCGACACCGGCCGGCTCGTACCTGTCAGCATTGATGGCTCGTTACCGCCGATGGGCTTCCGGCAATTTCATACGCTCGATCTGACCGGCTGGAAGGCGGCAAAACGCGACGAGCGCACGGCGGAACTCCTTCATTCGGTCGAGCGGCGCTTGCAGGGAAAGGGGACGGCCACACCGGCTGCGGGCCCGCCAAAGCCAGCGCAACGCCTGGCGATCGTCTCGGGCAAGCCGTTCCTGGCCGCCGCGGCGGTCCTCGTGCTCCTGTTAGCGGTCGGTTTGGGTTACTTCCTCCTGAGGGGCGGAGATAAATCGAGCGGGCTTATTTCCAAGCCGACGATCGCATTGTTGCCCTTCACCACCACATCGTCCGATCCCGAGCTGCGTCAGCTCGGTTCGCAGGCCCGTGATTGGATCGCACACACATTCTCCCAAAGCGGTGTGCCCGTGCGGCTACTCGACGCCGTTCCGCAGGATCGCCGAGCCGTCGATTTTCTGATCTCCGGCGACATGAGCAGGACCGGGGAAAAGGTGGTGGCGACCCTTCGACTGGATGAAGCGGCCCATGGCGTAACCGTTTTCTCGGACCGGTTCGAAGCCGCTCGTGGGGAACTGCGCGATCTTCCCGAACGGATCGGCGCGCAAATGGCCGGAAACCTCACCTGGAGCGCGCCTTTAATGATTCTGGACCGGCGGCGTTCGATCGAGCCCGCCCTGATGGCGGAGCTCCTGCAGGGCGCAGACTTTACGACCGACGTGGATAGTTTGCAGATATATCAGAGCGCGAAACGGGTCGCCGCAAAGGCGCCTGATTTGCCGGTGGCGCAGATCAACGTGGCATTCGGCACAGCCTTCGCGTTGGGTCAGCTGCCACGGGAGGAGCGCCGCGAGGCAATTGCCGAAGCGCGACGAGCCACGGATCGGGCTAAAGCGCTGGCGCCGGGCTTCGGCGATACTTACGCCACCTGGTGCATCCTCCACAGCGATGTGCGGATGGCAGAATGCGAGGATCAGCTTCGCGCCGGCAAGCGCGCCGACCCGGACGCGCCATTCCTGAATACGTTTCTCAGCCACTTAATGCGAGGCGTTGGACGCTTCGATGAGTCGATGGAGCTCGCGAGGCTGGCCCACGCCCACGACGTCTATCTTCCAACGAAGATTGCCTGGATGTTGAAGACGCTCGAATATGGGGGCGAGAGCGACGAAGCGGGGAAGCTCTATCAGCGGGGCGCCCGCTGGTGGCCCGAATACAAGGACATGTTTTTCCGGAACCGAATGTACGGCCTCATCCAGCGTGGCGATTTCGACGCCCTTCCGCGCCTTGAACAGGATGTCGGCGCGACGAGCGTGCAGCCGGGCTACGAGGACAGCAAGGCGCTCGTGGCAGCGCTAAAGTCGAAATCGATTGCGGCTGCCAAACAGGCCTGTCCGGACAGCGACAACTATTTGCGGAATCTGCAGTGCATGCTCGTCCTGGCGAAGCTTGGCGATCAAGACGGCGCCTATGTTATCGCCGGCAAGCTGTATCCGCGGCGGCTCGGCCGCACGCCCGCCGAAACGGAGCGCATCTGGTTGGATGATCCGGGCGGTGTCGCACCGCTCGAATTTATCACGTCACCGGCCGCCGCGCCGATGCGGCGCGATCCTCACTATCTGCAACTTGCAC
>JBKPLG010000144.1:0-4656 GCA_046731515.1 Pseudomonadota bacterium
CCCCCCACTACTCTGTTATCGTCGGCAGCGTCAGATGTGTATAAGAGACAGGCACGATCCGGGGCAGCGTACCGGGGAGGGCACCTGATTCACTGACCCAAACTTGATCTTTGTCGTCTGAGAAAGCGATGGCGGTCGGAAAGTTCAGGCCGGTCGCGAGAGGCTCTAAGCTAAAGCCTTTAGGAACAAGGACGCATCTGAGTTGGAGTTGTCCAGGCTTGTTGATGCGGAACTCGTACGCATCGCGTGCGAGGGGAGCGTGTCCGCGCTGCGCCTGATCGTCCGGCGTCACAACCAGCGGCTCTACCGTGTTGCCCGTGCGATTGTCCGGGACGACGTTGAAGCCGAAGACGTGCTGCAGGAGACCTATTTGAGCGCGTTCCGCAACCTCGCGCAATTCCGTGCTGATGCGAGCCTTGCGACATGGCTGACGCGCATTGCCGTGAACAAGGCAGTGGACCGTCGCGAACGCGCCGAGATGATGCTGCCCTTGGAGGCCCTCGACAAGATCGAGCGCCCGGTCGCCGTCATGCCCCATCTCGCGTCAGAGAATGATCCGGAGAGGACCGCAGCCAGGAGCCAGATTCGTGACCTGCTGGAGCGTGCGATCGACAGCCTGCCAGAGCCCTTCCGGGTGGTATTCGTGCTGCGCATGGTCGAGCAGCTCGACACCCAGGAGACGGCATCCTCGCTCGGCCTTCGCGAAGAGACGGTGAAGACGCGTCTCCACCGCGCAAAGGCCCTCCTGCGCAAGCAGCTGAAGCCGACACTTGCCTCAGCCCTGACCGACACCTTCCCGTTCCAGGATCCTCGCTGTGCCGCCTTCACCGACGCGCTGCTTGCTCAACTTGCCGAAGGGAGCGGACTAACCAGTCGGTCACGGCAGCAGTGCTGAAGCCGTGCTCGGGAAAAGGCTGGTTCGCCAATGGAATAGCCATGTGGGCGGCGCTGCGGGCTCTCTTCACGGACAAGTGCAAGCGCTGTTTTCCGCCCAGGTGGTCGGTAGGGGCGGCCTGCCGCAGGGTTTCTTGCATGGCCCAGCGGAGAGCCCGAAACTGGCCGCAGACGACCTACATTCGGCCCGCGCACACCCTTCTCGGCGGCTGGAGTGACCGTGGCGGAAGCGGCTCACGGGCAGGGTCGTGGATCACCGTCCCGTCGGCCTTGACCTGACCCCCATTGTTCATCCAGGCGAGGCCAGAGTCCCGGGGTTAGAGTGGCGCGTGAGCGCCAGGGGAGCAACGGGGGATCGGCGGAGCTGGTCGGGGTTGCTCCGGCGATCGCCCGTTGCGGTGAGGTGGGCGGCATACGCCGCTGGGGTTCGATATCCGAGTGCCGAGTGCGGGCGGCACGCGTTGAAGTCGGCGACCCAGCGGGCAAGCACGGCGCGCGCATGGTCGAGGCCGAAGAACAGGGTCTCGTTGAGGAGCTCGTCTCGCAGCCGGCCCTGAAAGCTCTCGCAGATGCCGTTCTGCATCGGCTTGCCGGGCGCGATGAAGTGCCAGGTCACCTGGTGCTCGCTCGTCCAAGCGAGCATGGCGTTCGAGGTGAACTCGGTGCCATTGTCGGAGACAATGAGCTCCGGCTTGCCGCGCCGGGCGATCAGGTCTGTGAGCTCGCGTGCGACCCGTTTGTGCCAGCCTCACCGTCCCAGGGAACTCCTTCTTTATTCAGCGAACCCTTGGCTCATCTTAAGAGCGTCGCGGAATAAGAACGGCACCCAGAAGGTGGTTTGGTCTTTTGGTCCGCGGACCTGGAAAAAGCCAACCTCGACGAGCTTCTGCGAGATACGGCTCGCTTGACCACGGTCACATCCCCAGAGTGCCATGAGGCTCTCCAAGGTCTGCTCTGTCTTTTCACCAGTCAGTTTCATCACGGGATCCTTGAGGTCCGGATGCTCCGCGAGGAGGTTTTGGAACACACGCGTCTCTGAGACCGTCGGCAGCGCCTCCTTGAACACCGAGCGGTCGAAGAGCTGCTCGTCAGGTGCGGGCTCTTCGCCACGTTCGAGGCGACTGATCTCCTTATCCCGCAACGAGGTCATCATATGAATGAGTTCACGCGGCGCTGTCTTTTGGAACCCATCCGCGCAGCGGCTGATCATCCAGTCAAGTGTGGACGACTTGCGGGTGCCCTGCTCAACCTGCGTTGGGAAAAGTCGATAAAACAGTTCGGATTGCGCTTTGAAGTCGCTCAGGATCCGCTCGCGATCGATCCCCATGGCCTCGACGAGTGTCCGGTTATTGATAATGCGCCGGATCATCAGGTTGAGCAGCGATGCCTGCTCCCATTCGAGCACGACGAACTTGGTGATGTGGCTCGCCTCGCGGAAGCCGCCCTCGGTAATGCGTGCCCAAATATCGGAGCGAAGGAAGACCTTGAGCTTGATAGCATCGTACTCGGCGAGGTCGCGATAGGTCTGGAATAGGGCACGCAGTGCGTTTCGCTCCAGTTCATGCGTCTCAGCGAATGCGACATCCAGGCGGTCGAGCAGGACCCACACCTGAATCTGCGCGCCTTCTAACGCCGCGTTCGCACCGCGAAGGAGCCGGTCGACAGTAATGAAGCCTCGTTCCCTCAGCTCAGCGGTCGGCTCACGAAAGGTGATCTTGCCGGAGACACCCGACGGCTGTCCCGTTGTCGGATCGAGGGTCAAACCGCCCTCTAAGGCCTCTGCCTTGAACAGTCGCCTGGCGAGGTCCTGCGCAACCCGCAAGATCCCGGCCAGGTCGTACTCACGGTCGAGCAGCCCGGCACTCTCAAGTGCAGCGTAGAGTTTGTCAGCCGCTGCACCCTTGACGGCGTATTCCCGCATCTTGCGGCCGACGAGGGCGAGGATGTACAACTTCCAAAGGCCCACAAATTCGACCTCGGAGGTTGGCGGTCTCGCAATGATGTCTTTGAAAACGGGAGTGCCGCGGGGTTTCTCACCAGGAACAAGCAACGTGCTGCGGTCGAAAAACTCGCCCTCGCGTGCGAGCAGAAGTGAGTAGATAGCACTCTTGCCGGCACCCTTGTCGCCACGGACGACGTCGATATCGCCCTTGACCATTCGGCTCCATTGATCGGTCTCGACGAAATACTTCGCCAATTCGGCCGTCTCGTCCTCCGCGACACGAGCGCCGAAAGAGAGGGATTTCAAAAGGGCGAGCTTGTCCATAGAATTACCGCATGCAAGGGGCTGGAACCATAATGGTGCGCCGCCGCCGGTAAAAGGGCTGGGCTACCCGAAGTACTGGCCGATGTCGGTTGTGATCTGGGCGAGGCATACAATCGTCGTCCGCGGTCCGGCATATCGATCGAGGCCGAGTCGGACGACTGTCTCCGGTTTCGGGCCGACTGACTCTTAATCAGCGCGTCCAAGGTTCGAGTGCTTGTACACCCGCCAATGCAGTCAACGACTTAGACCAGCTTCCCGTCGGCAGGTTTTTCGCCAAGTAGCCAATAGGTAGCCGAACGAAGTAGCCGCGTGTGACCACGGCGGATGCAACCTCAACTTCAAGTCCCAGCACCACAAGGAGCAGAGCCGCGTCTCGGAGCTATAGGCCGGTCCACATCGTTCCCTAGGCCGCTTTGCAGTATACTGACGTTCTCCCACGCGCGTCGGAGGAGGTTCATGCGGACGGAAACTCTCACCTACGAGGCTGACGGTTTGCAAATGGTCAGCCACTTCTACTGTGGCGAGCAAAGGGACGGCAGGCGGCCTGGAGTACTGGTCTTTCCCGAAGCGTTCGGACTTGGCAATCACGCTAAATCCCGCGCCGAGCGGCTGGCGGGGCTTGGATATGTCACCCTGGCCTGCGACCTCCATGGCGACGGGCGGATCGTACACGACCTCAATCAGGCGCTAGGACTAGTAGGGCCGCTCCGGGCGGAGCCGCCCCGGGCCCGGGCGCGGGCGGGAGGCGCCCTGGCTGCGCTGCAAGGCCGCCCCGAAGTAGACCCGACCAAGATTGCAGCCATTGGCTATTGCTATGGTGGGGCTATGGCTTTGGAACTGGCGCGAAGTGGGGCAGCGATAGCCGGGGTCGTGGGTTTTCACAGCGGCTTGGCGACGGTCGCACCTCAAGACGCTAAGAACATCAAGAGTAAGGTTCTGGTCTGTATTGGTGCAGACGACCCGTCCATCCCGCCGGACCAGCGCAGCGCCTTCGAGCGCGAGATGCGCGAGGGCGGAGTCGATTGGCAGATGAATATCTATGGAGGCGTGGTGCACAGCTTTACCAATCCAGAGGCCGATCAAAGGGGGCAGCCTGAGAGGGCCCGCTATGATGCCAGGGCCGACGCCCGGTCCTGGGCCGAGATGTGCGCCTTCTTCGAAGAGATATTTCGGTTGCCTGTTGACGCACGTGCGCTGAGGACGTGAGCGGGGTCCCTATCCTGCCCGCGCCATCCGTTTCCTAAACCGCGCTATGCCAAATCACGGTGAGATCGCAGTGAGCTGCCGCGAAATCACCTTGGCCTGGTTGGTAACTGCTGCTTCACGCGGCCAAGGGTGATCCGACTATAGGTCTCAATGGCCTTCTCATGAAAACCCAAGCTGCAATAGGATCGACCCACGTAAAAGAGCGTAATCGCCTCGTCTAAGTCAGCGTCAGATACCTCCTGAGCCTCTTTGTGCTCTGCGATGAGATCTCCGATGTGAGCGCCATAAAC
>JBKPLG010000145.1:0-2961 GCA_046731515.1 Pseudomonadota bacterium
CGTCGTCTCGGACATTAGGAACGTGCTTGGAAGGCGGTGAGTTAGTCTCCTCCGCGCGTCCCCTTGTGGAGGCCGCGCGCCACCTGGTGATCACGCATGATCACGAAAGAACAAGTCAAGCAGGTCATGGACGAGGTTGACGCTCTCGACCTGTCGGACGGCGCACATTGGGCGCTCGTCCATGAATGTCTCGGTCTCGTGTACGGGGAGGTATTTGACATTATTGCAGAGCATCCGGAATTCTTCGGAGTGATGGGCGTTTCGAACGAGAGGCAGATTAATGAGTGACACCCGCCTGCTCGAAGTCTAACGGGAAAATGCCGCGGCATGCGATACTGCGTGAGATGCGCCAACAGCCGGTGGGTCTGCGAGACCCATCCCGAGCGGCCTTTCCTGCGGGACTATGCTTGCGACTGCGGCGGCGCCCGCGCACCCTGTCCGGCCTGCAATAGAAATAATCCTGAGGATCCTGCCGATGTGCCGGATATGTCTCCGCGACTTCATCGCCGAGGAAAACTAGGCAGCTAGCTACGCAAACGACTCGGCGCCGGTTGGTGTGGGTACGGATTGGTTGAAGGTAGAACTTCAAATTGGACAGTTTTGTATTCACCGCCGTTCCTCGAACCGGCATTGGAAGCTCCCCGCGTTACCTACTCCGATACCCGGGGCTCTGCAGGCCTATCTGGGGCACAAGAACATCCAACATTACCGTGCGCTACACGGAGTTGGCGCCGGATCGGTTCAAGGACTTCTGGAGGAGCTGAGCCGAGGCAAATGAAGACCGCACGCGTCCGCACAATCAAGCACGAGGCCGTCCAACAGTGCGGCAGCTTCGAGGTCCGATTCGCAGATAGAAGGCTCAGTCAGTACTTTTACTGGGACGACATCCCGGCTCGTCGAATGAGGCCGGGGACGTTGGACAGTGAAACTGCACTGGGCGGGCCAAGGCCGCGGCAATGGCCGCAGAGAGCCGCAGATGCTAGAAACGAAGTGAGCAGGTCATCTCTAGGTGTTTGTACAGGCCACGTGAAGGTTCGCCATGCGCCGGGTGCTCCTCGCCGGTTTAGCACATGTTGCCGCTCTGGGCGCGGTCGCATCGCTTGCCGCCGCTGCAGGGGCGCCGGATCGCTACTGCTTGCAAGCCCCGCAATGGGAATATCCCGGGAAGTGCCAGTTCACCAGTTATTTCCAATGCACGACCGAGAACGGCAAGGACGCCAAATGCAAGGAGAATCCTAAATACGAGTACGCGCGCAAGCGGCCAGCGCTCGGACGCTGAGCGCACACAGGGCGTTACACGAGCAGACCGGGATCGGTTTAAGGACTTCTGGCTTTGAAAACTTATGAGCACCCTGATCCATTATTCTCCGGTGTTGTTCTTTGTCGTGTTGGCCGGCTGCTATTCTGACCAAAGGCAACAATTGGCAGTCTGCAAAATGGAGTTAAGAGAGAAGGTGTTCTCCGCCAATCCGGAAATTCAGGCAAAAGCGGAGACTGACACTCTCGAGTTATGCATGAACGCACGAGGGTACGAGGTTGTCGAGAATGACTGTCCGATTGGACGCAGTTCGTTGGGGCATCAGTCGGGTGATTATGTCGAACCCGGCAAGAAGATAATTGCGCTTGAAGGTTTGCAGCGGATCGACCCACATTGTTACGAGCCGCTGAGTTGGTGGGGCAAGCGGCTGCTTTGGTTGGAGCGGATGATTGGGACAGCTCCCAAAGCTTAGGCCAAACAGGACGGCGTCGGCTTATCGCGCATAAGAGAGTCGCTGAGTAGCGTTGCGTCATCTGGCTAGGTGATACCGGCCGGCCATGAAAACGAATCCAAGGCCCGCGCTGAGTCAGTAAGCGGCAATGTGCGTACGTGACTACGGGGCGATCAAGAATCCGATCCCGATGACCACCAGCGATACAATAATAATCGCCAGGTCGACCGCGAGCCACCATGGTACTTGTTTGTCGGGTTGTTCGGTCATGGCTGGTCCCTCTGCGAAGCACATTGCAGAGGGGCGGTCGCTACGCTGTGAACGAGTTCACATGCCCTGGGGATTTATGGGATGGCTCACCCCATCGTGATGAGTTTCGGGGCCACCAGGTTTCCTGGGGCGCCAGGCGCAGCCATTGCCCTTGTGATGCAAGTCATTCTTAACATGATCGGCTCGGAGTCGGCCTTTCGACGATCGACATAGCGCAAGGAGACACGCCAAGTGCGGGGTCGTTATCGATTGGCGCAGGAATCTGGTGGTTGAGGCGTTCCGTCGGGGTGGCGGGGCCGGCAAGCCCATCATATTGCAGGTGGCGGTGTCATGGGCTCCCAGCGAGGACGAGGCGGAGAGCGATGCCCTCCATCAGTGGGTCCCAAACGCGGCAGGTGGCGAAGTGAACTGGGATCTTCGTCGGTCCCGAGATTTCGACACGATCGCCCATTTCGTGAGCGCTGAAGACATTCGGCAATCCGTCCTTGTTTCTGCTGACCTTGGACAGCACCGAGCCTGGCTCGCCGAATACGCCCAGATGGGGTTCGCAGAAATTCACCTGCATCAGGTGGGGCGGCGACAACTGGGCTTCATTGAAGCATTCGGCCAGCATGTTCTTCCGCCGCTAAAAAGTACGGTTTGATCTGTTTTGCCGATGATGCTTGACACCTAAGAGGATGTACATCGCACGAACCGAGAGTCTTACTCTTGGCAGCTATTCTCGATTTCTTGCGAGAGACCGTCCGTAGAATCCCCGTTATCGTGGATGAACCGCCTCAAACGCGACAAGCGAACATCCCGTTCGCGTCGGCACTGTAATTGTCGCCTCATTTGGATCCGCGATTAGCTTAACGGAACGACGCCGTAAAAGCTCGGTTAAGCGTGAGGTGAGAGCCATAGAACATCCTTGACGGTGGCAGGTCACCCCCTGCTGCATGCCTTAGTGTAACCGCCTTCCGCGGGTACGCTTTTGGAGGATTAC
>JBKPLG010000146.1:0-10370 GCA_046731515.1 Pseudomonadota bacterium
GCATCGGCGTCGCGAAGCGCGGGCGGCCGTCCCACATGGTCGCGATCCAGCAATAGATCTGCAGTCCGGTCGGGATCGACACGGCCATGCTGGCAGCCGTGTAGAAACTGTAGCCGACTCGGGGCAGGCCGGTCGCGAACATATGATGGACCCACAGTCCGAAGGCGAGGATGCCGGTTCCGACCAGCGACACCACGACAATCGGATAGCCGAAGATCGACCGCCGCGAGAAAGTGGCGATGATCTCGCTGACGAACCCGGTTGCCGGAAGGAAGATGATGTACACTTCAGGATGCCCGAAGAACCAGAAGAGGTGCTGCCAAAGAAGCGGGTCGCCATGCTCGGCCGGATTGAAAAATTGCGTTCCCACAAGCCGGTCTGAGAGAAGCAAGCCTGAAACGAGCGCGACAGCCGGCATTGAGAAGATGACCATCAATGACGTCACCAGCGTCGCCCAGACGAAGATAGGCATTCGCGCGAGCGTCATTCCCGGTGCGCGTTGTTTGAGAATCGTCGCAACGAGAGTCACGGCGACGGCAAGGGCTGCGACTTCAGTGAAGGTTACAGTCTGCGCCCAGACATCGGCGCGCTTGCCGATGCCATATTCAGGACCGGCCAGCGGCACGTAGGAGAACCATCCATTGTCGGGACCAAAGCGGAGGAAGTGCGCGGTCCAAAGGAAAAGGCCGCCGAACAAGTACATATAATAGCTGAAGGCGGTGAGACGCGGGAATGCCATTGCCCGCGTCCCGACCATGATCGGGGTAAGATAGATCTGCACACCTTGCATCACCGGCACGGCGAACAGGAACATCATTGTAGTCCCGTGCATGGTGAAGGTCTCATTGAAGAGACCCGGGCTCATCGTGTCGTTGTCGGGGAACATCAGTTGCAGCCGCATGTGCAGTGCCATCAGACCGCCAGCCACGAGAAACAGCAGCGCAGTGATGATGTACCGCCGACCGATTTCTTTATGATCAACAGTTCCAAGCCAACCGATCAGGCCCTCAGGGCGTGCCCAAGTGGCGTCCAGCCTCGCCTCAAGCTCAGCTCCGGTCAGGTCAGGACCGTCGCGCAGAATGCGTGCCCTCTTACGCGAGCGTTTCACTTCAGCCTTTCGAGATAGGCGACGACTGCGTGGAGATCGTTCGGAGCGAGCCCAATTGTGGGCATTTGATTGCCGGGCTTTAGGGACTGCGGGTCGGCGACCCAACCATAGAGGTTGCCCGTGTTCATTGGCAAAGTGCCGGCCCCGATCGTGCGTCGGCTCGCGAAATGCGTGAGGTCGGGCCCGATCTGACCGCCTGCCGGAGTTCCGGAAATATTGTGGCAGCTGCTGCACTCACGGGCTGTGACATATCGGTACCCAGCGAGCTGGAGCGGCGTCAAAGGAGCGAGGGCGGGCCTTCTTTGCCGCTCGACCCAATGGAGGAAGTCAGCCTTGCTTTCGACCGTCACGACGAGTGCCATATTGGCGTGCTGGATCCCGCAGAATTCGGCGCACTGGCCGCGGTAGATGCCGGTTTTACCCGGAAGCAGTTGGATATCTGTCGTGCGCCCCGGGATCAGGTCTTGCTTGCCAGCGAGGTTCGGAACCCAGAAACTGTGAATGACGTCATTCGATTGCAGCTGGATCTCGGCTTCGACGCCGACCGGCAGATGAATCTCATTCGCAGTGTGCACCGTCTTCGACACATCCGGGGTTGTGTAGATAACGTCCCACCACCATTGATTGGCAATGATCTTGACGGCGAGTTGCGGGTTTCTTGCCCGAGCTGCCGCCGACCGGTCCGCGAGAAAGCTCGCCACGGTCAGACCGATGAGACCAAGCGCGATCAGCACCGTCCAGCCGATCAATGCCGAGCGAACTAGGGGGGAGTTCTCGTGATGCATGCCACGATCGACGGTCAGCGGTTGCCGCCGTCTGCCGGCGAGCGCGCCAGCCAGAGCCGCGATGACAAGCAGGTACATCACTCCGCAGACGATCACGAAAATCGCGAAGAGGCGGATGAAGCTGGCGTCGTCCGCGCCATCGCCGCCGAGAGTCGTTTTGATTACAGAACAACCGTCAAGGCCCAGGAAGAGCAGCACAAAAAAATGCTTCCAACGAATCATTGCTGCGCCGACTCCGACGCCTCCACCGGCTTGCGCTTCGTCTGCGTTTGCGGTGGCGTATTGCTGAGCTCGTCGGCCCGAGCGCTCACGGAGTCCTTGGGCTCCTGACCCGACAAGGTCCGCACGTAAGCTGCAAGCTGCCAGATCTGTTGGTTTGTGAGCTTGCCCCGCCATGCCGGCATTCCGTTGGGCCGTCCTTCGGCAATACTCGCGGCAATCTGGTCGATCCGCCCGCCGTAGCGCCACTGACTGTCCATCAACGCGGGACCCATGCCGCCTCCGCCGTGCGCATGACAGCCGACGCAGTTCATCCAGTTGAACAGCTGCTGTCCTTGCGCGATCGCAAACGCATTGCGTTCATAGGCGGACGCTCGCGGGTCCAGAGGCGGCGGCTTTCCGGCGCCAGGGAAGATCGTGTCAGGACTCGACTGGAGTGCCGGAACGGTTTCGCCAAGCGGCTTCCCACGGGAAACTCGCGACTCCCGATCGCAGCTGGACAGCAGCGCAAGGACCACCGAGGCTATGATTCTATTTAGGCAAGGCGAAGACATAAACCATCCCACCTGCCGAAACGCGCTTCGGCAAATCCTTAACTGCGTTGTTGAAGCCCAGCGCTCCGGATGGGTCGCGCGGGTCGAGATTGGCGCTCACGATCGCTCCGGCCCAGCCGCCGATCCCTGATGGAACGGCAATATATTGCCGGTTGTCGGGACCGCGGTAACTGATCGGCTGGCCGATGATTCCGCTGCCGGTCTTGAAATGCCAAAGGAGCTTGCCGGTCCGGGCGTCGATGGCCTTGAACCATCCGTCCATAGTTCCATAGAAGACGACCCCGCCAGCGGTGGCGAGCGCCGGGCTCCACAGCGGCAAGTCTTCCTTAATCTCGAACACTTTGCGCTGGGCGACCGGGTCCCAGGCTGTGAGCACTCCGCGGTTGCCTCCCGGGCCGGCGTACATCTTTACGTCGGCGCCGACGAATGGAGTGCCCGGAATGTAGTTGGCGTTAACGACGCCCATGTCCATGCACAAGTTCAGGTGCGGGATATAGAGAAGGCCCGTAACGGGGCTGAACGCCGACGGGTTCCAGTCCTTCGCGCCGGGCGCTGCCGGGCAGATATTGCGGACGGCTCGTCCCGGGGTCGGCTCCATTCCACCGACGGGGGCAAGTCGGCCCGTTTTCAGGTTCACGCCTTTGTAGACGTTCACGTGGGCATAGGGCCTCGCCGACAGCACCCGTCCATTGCGGCGGTCTTGGACATAGAAGAAGCCGTTCCGGCTAGGTCGGATCAGTGCCGGGATCCGTTGCCCATTGGGGACCGGATAATCGACCAGCACAATCTCGTTGATGTCATCGTGGTCATAGAGGTCGTGCGGCGTGCTCTGATAGAACCAGCGCGCCTGTCCGGTGTTCACATCGCGCGCAAAGACTCCGGCGGTCCATTTGTTGTCGCCCGGACGTTGTGCCTGATTCCATGGACCCGGATTCGACGTGCCGTAATAAATGGTTTTTGTCTGGGGATCGTAGCTGATCCACCCCCAAACAGTGCCACCGCCGATCTTCCAATAACCCGGCGGCCAGCTGCTCACCCCGAGGTCGCGGCCTCGGTCCTGCGGATATGGCGCGCGATAGCCAGGACCAATCAGGGCGTCCTTGTCGGGGCCGGTGCTATATGCCTTCCAAACCAGCTTGCCGCTACTGGCGTCAAGCGCGGCAAGCCAACCGCGGACGCCCATCTCTCCTCCCGAATTGCCGACCAAGACCTTACCGTCGGCGACAAGCGGCGCCATGGTAATGGTCTCGCCTTTCTGGATATCCGCTAACTTGGTTCGCCAGATTTCTTTTCCGGTCTCGGCGTCGACGGCGACCGCGTTTCCGTCAAGGAGATTAAGGAAAATCCTACCGTTCGAGTAGGAAGCCCCGCGATTAACGGGACCGCAACAAGCAACTCCCTTCGCTGCCGCCGCTGGATTCGGCTTGTACACCCACTTTGCTGGCGCTCCGGCCTTGGTAAGATCGAGTGCAAAGACATTGTTTGGCCACGGGGCCACCACATACATCGTGTTATTCACGACAAGCGGCGGTGCTTCAAATCCTTCGGTCGTGCCGGTTGAAAACGTTAAATCGACCTTCAGCCTGTCGACATTGGCTGGCGTGATTTCCGTAAGGCCACTGAACCGCGTCGCCGCATAATCCTTACCCGGCATCGTCCAGTTACCGTCGTCAGGCGGAGAAGCGGCGGCCGCGGCGGTGGCCCTGCTTACGTTCGCGGCGGTTGAAAGCTTGTTGGCGTTCGGGGCGCGGTTATTTCGGGTCCAAACCAGCGCAGCGGCAATGGCGATCACGATTAGCACTGCGATTAGTCCGCCGAAAATTCGCCGCATTAGATTTCCGCGTAGGCTAACAAGTTTGCCGAAGTGGCTGAAACAACTTCGAGCACAAAGTTTTGCTGGCCGCGTCGGTTCCAACAGCCGTATTGCGAAGCCGATCGCGGAAGTGACGGAGGAGACGCGAGCTCATGTGCTCGTCGCCACAAATGCTAAAAATGTAGTGCCCTGATTACGTTCCAACCGCGAGTGATAGAAATAGGATTGCCATTGCGTACGCTATGCGCCGTGCCAATGAATGGCGTCTTTGAGTTCCGTATCGAATAGCCAGCCAGGCAAGCAGTAGCCAAATGGCAGCAATGAACCAATCGACGACGACTTTACTGCCGGACTCATTTCCCAGGCGTCGCTCGGGTGCTTTGGAGGTCGTTATGAACCACTGGCTGAGGTTCTAGCTGCTGTGGATGGCTGGGAAAAGCCGGAGCAAATCTAGCCAATTTCGGAGAGCTAATGTTCGGTATGGGTCGAAAGTAGACACTCGGCTACTGTCTGATTTGGGTGGAAAGCGGACATTTCCGCAAATCCTGCACGTCATACTAATTATGGTCGATGCGTAGCCTAGTTGCTGCAATTCTGATTCAAGTCGGAATTTCGAGACGCGCGCAGGAGCTTCGCGGCGCCCGACCGATCCAATCGAGAAGCCTGGCGCGATGGCTCAGCCGGGAAAGCTGGTTCGAATAGCTGGCGGAAGACGATTAATATAGAGTGCAAGGGCGCAGGCTCGCCGACTGTAATACTCACTGCGGGTTTGGGCGGGTCGTCGGCGGATTGGAGCGACGTGCAGCCGCAAGTCGCCCAAACGACGAGGGTGTGCGCTTGGGACAGACTTGGCTCAGGCTTTAGCAGCAAGTCCAGGGGGCGAGAGACCGTGGCCGAAACAACTGCGGATTTAGTTGCGGCGCTGAAAGTCACCCGAATGGAGGGGCAGCCTCGCGAGTCGTCTCTGGTTATAGACTGGTCCAAACCGAGGAACCAATTTGTATTTCAATGAGTTAGAGCCGTGCGCGGAACATTCCCCCTTTATGACGCGCGATCTGGCAAGCGGGGGCGGTCTCGGAGGGAGGCCGCCCCTTTTCTTTGACGCACAACGCTAGCGCCCCGCCCATCCAGGCGGCAAAGAGCCGCTTTGTAATCTTAGCTTCCTGTCCGACTTTCGTTGGAACTCCCGGTCTCAGCCAGAAGTTGTTTGCCGCTGGAAAGGGAGAAGCCCATGTATATTGGCGTCGGTCTTGGAGGCATACTCCTGATTTTAGTGCTGTGGCTTCTCGGCGTCATTTGATGAACTCCAGCCGGAAAGCTCCCGATATCGTTCAAGAAGAGGAAAGCCTGATGAAAATCATCACAACCCTCGCGGCGGCTGCGACACTCACCGCACTTGCCGCCTGCAACCAAAGCCCACAGGAAAATAGGGCCGATCAGATCGAGGCAAACGCCGAAAACACGGCGGACGTGATCGAGACGAACACAGAAAACGTCGCTGATACACTCGAGGCCAACGCCGATGCAGCTGCCGACGCTACGCGCGCTGCAGGCGAGAACGCCGCTGATCAAACACGGGCTGCCGGCGAGAACGCAGCGGACCGGGTTCGCAACTCGGCCGACGCAGACGGCAACAGCGCCGATAATCAATAGCGAAGACCACTGGCACGCAGGTGGTCTTGCGAAGGGCGCTTGGGAAGCCGGGCGCCCTTTTTCGCGGCTGAGTTTGGCAAAGGATCGAGCCCGATCCGTAACTATCAATAGCTCACCGGCTTCGCCGCAAGCGGCCGGCGATCTTTACCGGTCCACGCCGTGGGATTTGGGAAGGTGGTCCGACGCCGAAGAACTGTGTCCGCGCCGTTGTGAATGGCTTTAAGGAGTTCACTGTCCACCCGGCAAGGCAGCTAATAGGCCCCGCCGCAAACTCCGACGGGCAGCTAATGTCCGCAATGGGTGGAAACAGACACAAGCACTCTAAAGCTCGGCTCGGCAGGCCTAGCTTTTGCGTCGTTCAGCGGCGTCAATGGCGCGCAACAAGATCGTAAATGAGCCGTCTTTCGGAGCGGCGAAAGCGCGATGCAGACTTTGGTTCACCGCATCTCTCGCATCCCGATCGCGGCGGCTGCCACCCACACGCTGACCACGTGAGGGATCGCTGATGGCAGCATCGACGCGAGAAACAGATGCTGTCTCTTCTGGAGCCTCCCACTGCCGCACTTTTCGAGTGCGAGACCACAGGACCACTGGATTGATGCTGCGGATCCGCTCGGCAGCTTTAACGGCGACAGCGTCGTTCTTGGCGTAGATCTCATGGAAGCTTCTAATCCGTCCGTCAAAGCGATCGAGGACATAAAGCCGGTACTGCGCTCGCCCCGGCCAGATACCAGTTGCCGTGCCTGTGTGAGAACAGGGGTCTTCTTGCTGGAAGAACAAGGTTTGCATACCAAGTCCATCGTTTTGTCAGCGACCCCAATCGAGAAATACGCACGCTTAAGCAAATGGATGCAGGCTTACACGCTTCACGTCGCGGGAGTGTCCCCAGTGCAACACTTGGTGCGGCAGCGCGAGACGGCCATCCGGGGGACCTTCGCCGCGCTGGGACGTTGTTCTGAGCGAAGCGCGTGAACTGTCGCCGGAAGGGAGTTAAAGGATGCGGATCGCCTTACTTGGCTTGCCATTGGCGCTGGCACTTGGCTCATGCGAGGTGACGAACTCCAATCAGAGCCAGCAGGATCAGCAGGGGCAGAGACAACAAACGGGATTGGCGCAAAATCGCAGCTCTGCGTCTCCGGCGCTCGATCCGCTGGCCTCGCACGATCCCCAGGTCGGCCAGTCAGCCGCTACCAGCGACATCGCCGATCCCGAGGTGCGGCCGGTGATGCAGGCGCAAGTCGTGCTCGACCGGCTTGGCTTCACGCCGGGAGTGGTTGACGGGAAGGAAGGTCTGTCCACACGCAATGCGGTGTCGGGTTTCCAGGAAGCCAACCACCTGACCGTGACCGGTAAGATTGATGGCGCCACCAGCCAGGCGTTAGCGGAGTGGAAGAACATCCCGGCAACCCGGGTGGTGACGATTCCCGCCGAATTCGCAGCCGGACCCTTCTACACCATTCCAAAGGAGCCGGCCGACCAGGCAAAAATGCCAGCGCTTGGTTATCAATCGCTGGATGAAAAGCTTGCCGAGCGGTTCCACACGACCATTGACACGCTCAAGCAGCTCAATCCGGGCGGGGTTCCTGCTGGCGCCAAGCCCGCATCGGAAGCAATGGTCCCAGCGGAAACACCGCCGGCCGTCCAGCCCCGGTCGCCGTCGCTCTTCCATGCCGGCCAGCAAATCCGCGTCCCCAACGTCGGCGCCGATCTAATCGATCCGGCGAACGTGACGGACGCCGGCTGGCGTCTCACCCTAGCGATGCTAGGCGTCGGCTCGCAGCAACCAAAGGCCACGAAAGTCGTCGTCAGCAAGTCCAAGGGCACGCTCAAAGCCTACGACGACACTGGCAAGCTGGTGGCGGTATTCACCGCGACGATGGGTTCGCAACACGATCCGCTTCCGCTGGGCAGGTGGAGAATTGTCGGCATCGATAAGAATCCGAAGTTCCACTACAATCCGAAACTGTTCTGGGATGCCAAGGCGGGCGAGGACAAAGCCATGTTGCCGGCGGGGCCGAACGGTCCCGTGGGGGTGGTGTGGATCGCCATCAGTAAGCCGCACTACGGAATCCATGGAACGCCCCAGCCAGAAACGATCGGTCGAGCGGAGAGCCACGGCTGCGTGCGCCTGACCAACTGGGATGCAGCAAGGCTGGCACAAATGGTTTCGAGCAAGACCGAACTCTTGTTCGAGGCTTAGCATGCTGAGTGGGGGGCGAGCGGCGCGATAGGGGCTCGTGCGGCTTGGGAGGGGGTCGTACCGTCTCCGCGCCCCCACGCCCATTTTTCCGTAAGTTAATGAAAATTAGACGAAATCGTTGCTTCCGGGTCACTCTCTGGACGGGAAATCTGACATGACGGAGCCAATTGCCGAAGCGTTCGTATTCAACTTCCGGCGGGTGACGACGAATGGGGGGTTAGATGCGTTCCTACAGCGATGAAGCGGCTGCCTGCCGCCAGCAAGCACTGCAGTTTGCCGGCCGACCAGAAGCTCACGTTCTGTTGCAACTGGCTCGTTCGTTCGACGAGCTACAGGCCCGATCTGTCGAAGGTGAAGAGGATAGAAATACCGGCCTTCGACGAACGGCTCGGTGACCGTTCTCTGCATCATTTTAGTGGTGTGGCTTGGATCCAATGTTCTCATTGGTCGGACCTTGGATTTCGTAACCTGCCGTTTAGCACTAGCGCGCATCCTCCCAGCTGAGGTCCGCCAGGCGTTGTGGATCCCCTTCAGCGTTGACGGGCCTCACTAGATTGGTCGCGCCGATTCTCGACGCCAGTGTCCGCAATGGGTGGAAAGCGGACATTCCGCTCTCCGGCTGGGCCGTTCGAGATGACGGCAACTGGACATTCTGTGACGTGATCTGACAAATCGCCTGGGCGTCAGCGCCTATAGGGCTCCAATGTCGACTTCTAATGACAACCTGAACCCGCTCGAGGGATTTATCGACGTTTTGCGCGATTTCGAAAGAGTCAGCGAGAGCCTGGAAATCTTCATAAGGGAGCACGATTATCCAGCGTGCGCCGATGTTCTCTTTGCCGTGGCTAGCGTGAAGGAAGCTGCCGACCGAGCTGCGACACTTCTACGGAGCTACGTAAAACGACCGCACTAGCGACAACGACCGGAATCGGTGAAGAGGGGACATGGGCGGGAGGATTCCCGACGGATCGCTCCAGCCCATGTTTTTCCAACTCGGCTACATCTGCCACCAAACCCACTCGTCACTATCAATACGACCATTGCGATTGCGGTCAATTCAGGACCATGCCGCCGCTGACCAATATTCGTCCGCTGAGAGGAAGCCGTCGCCGTTAGTGTCGAAGGCGGACCAGTACTCAAATTCAGTGCGATCGACGCGACCGTCGCGGTTCATGTCCCAAGCACGACAGGCGCTCGTCCGGAACGTGTTCCACTCATCGCCGCTGATCCAACCGTCGTTGTTGACGTCGACGTAGCCATAGGTGCCGCAAACGCCGCTGCTCGCCACCGCAGCAGCTGAAGCGGCGGGCGGCACCGTTGCGCAGCCTGCAATCGCTGCCGTGCCCGCAAGTAGCAATCCAAAGAGCAATCGCACGAATCCTAGGCCTCCTTTCGAAGATACCCCCGAAGGCCGGCCCACCCCGCTCGAGGGGGTGCGTCCAACTAACAATGACGTGCTGAAACGGTTCCGGCACGAGAACCCAAACTTGCTGGTGTCAGCTTTGGGTGGAAAGCGGACATGGATATGAGAATGTATGGGTCGAGAAAAAGTGCAAACTCAGTAACTTAAGTTGTTCCTAAACGTCATCGTCTCTATTATGCTCGCGACAGGCTTTTAGCGACAGGCATCGTGCTTGACGCAGCGCGCCGGATCGGGGCCGGGCAGATGGAAAGCGACAGGAAATACTACAGCCGCCGCGCCGCTCAGGAGCGAGCGGCCGCCCTCGAATCAACGAATGTCAGAGTTCACGATCGCCATCTGGAGCTCGCACAAGCCTACGAGTACCGGGTTCAAGAAATGTCAAGGCTGGAGCGGCGTGCAGCCTTCACCTGGTGAACGAGCTTGTGCTTCGTGGACCTTCACAACCACCACTGATCGTCGGCAGCGGGCGAAGGGGTGAGGCGACCGCTAAGCGTCGCTAAGCCCACGTCTTCACTTTCCTATCCCCGGACCACAACTCCATTGCCCTTTCCCGCCAGCCCTCGGCAATCTTGATTGCGGCGGCGTCGCTGTCGGCAAAGAACTCGTGAACGCGCG
>JBKPLG010000147.1:0-8923 GCA_046731515.1 Pseudomonadota bacterium
GACCCACCTAGGCATTAAGACAACGCACGCGGATCGCATCGTACATGCGCACCGTCCGCAAATGGGTTGAAAGCTGACATCTAATCGAGCGCGCCTAAACTCTATCAAAGGATCGCCAGGTGTCGGTTGTCGAAGGCGTGGTCATATTGTGATTTGATAGCAACCTTGCGCTCTATCGATTCCAGGATTGGTACAGAAAAATCCGTGCCGGCCAGCTCGGAGCAGCTGTGGAGATTCCCTGGCGAAAAGACGTTCACTTCGAGGATCTTGTCGCCGACAATGTCGACGCCGATAAGAAACATACCATCGGCGAGCAGCTTGGGCCGGATTATTTCGGCGACATTGAGCTCCACCTGACCGATCTCGACTGCCTCTGCGGTGCCGCCGGCGTGGATGTTGGAGCGGATGTCGTCCTTCGCCGCCATGCGCCTCAGCGCCGCATATTTCCCGCCAATCTCGAGCGGTCGTCCGTTCATCAGAAATAGACGAATGTCGCCCTCCTTCGCCGCCGGAACATAAGTCTGAGCTATGATGTAGCCGTCGCGGCCGATCGCTTCGATGATCTGGTTCAAGTTGGCGGTGTTCTTGGGATCGAGCTTGAACACACCCGACCCGCCCGATCCCTGCAGCGGCTTGAGGATGATGTTATCGCCATGGGCCTTGGCGAATGCCTTGATGTCAGATGCGTGCTTGGTGATCAGAGTTTCGGGCCGCGCCTCCACCGGGAAACTCTGGAAGTAGAGCTTGTTAATCGCGCGCCCGAGGCTGTCGGGATCGTTGAGAACAATTGTCCCGCGCCGCACTGCCTCGCGGCCGAATAGGATTCCGGCTTCCATCGCCCACGGCGTCTGGGCGTCGATCGACGGGTCGTTGCGAAGCATCACGACGTCGATTTCGGTGATGTCGACCCGCTCGATCTTGATCGCTTTGGAATCATTCAAAGTCCTGAAAAAATGGCCGCGATCCTTGTACTTGCGATCCGGCAGGAAGCGGCCATGCACTGACAGGCTGTCGTCCGCGTTCAGAACGAAGTCGGACGGTGTGATATAGCAAACCCGGTGCCCTCGGCTCGCCGCTGCTAGAGCAAGGACCGTAGTGGTATAATTTTCGTATTCGCGTTCGAGGTCGTTGACGAAAAAGCCAATCATCATCTGTCGGTCACTCCACGTCGAGAATCTTGGCGAACGATGATTCACGGCGAAGCCGAGCGATGCGGCTCTCGACATCCTCTCGTTGCAAAAACTCGGGCTTGAACAAAGGCGGCCGGACCAGGTTGCGCTGGATCAGCTCTTGAATCGCTTCGACGTGATTGCCAGCGATCTTGCCGATCCAGAAGGGATCGAGCGAAGCGCCGCCCACGACCTGCGCTATCACGTCCTGAAAGCCCTTGAGGTAAATGAGGTCTTTGGCGAAGCCGCCGGACCGGAAGACGCGCGTTGCGATATCGAAGGCGGCCTTCCGCTGCAGGTCGTGACTTTCGACCAGGCCGCGATAGACCTCGACGAACTCCGCGCCGTCGAGCATCGCGTCAACCGCAACCACGCGTCCGGCGAGCAGGCGCATTCTGCTGGCCGACAGGCCGCCCACCGCCCATTCGGCGAAGACTCCAAGACCCTCCTGCACTCCTTCGTAATTGGCGAGGCCGGTGCGGAATACGGTTAGCCCCTGCGCTGCGCCATTGAAGTAGGTAAGCAAATGAACGCTGATCTCGTGCGACAGCAACGCATCTACGCGCGACCTGAGCATCGACGTGCCGGCGGCTATCATCAGCTTGCCCCCCGAGACCAACAAGCTGGCGACATCGTCGCGAATTTCGATGGCGGGGTCGAAGCCCTTGCCGACCGCCCGATATTTGGCGACCAAAACTTGCGCTGCCTCGGCGACCTCCAGGGCTCCGACGATCTCTTCGTTCGGCTTCGGACCCCGTGGCCGGTCCAAGACCGCGTGTGCGTCTGCGAGAAGCTGCGAACCGACGGTCCCGTAGTGCAGCAGTGACGCCGCCTTGAACGCCGCGGTGTTGCGCGTCGAAAGCATTGTCAGCTGGTGATCGATTTCCTGGCGTTTCTCCGACAGCAGCCGCTCGAGCAGCGGATCCTCGATGATCGACAGGTCGACCGAATAGAGGTCTCGCTTGGCGGCGTCAGGGTCGACGGTCAGCGGCCGGTAGCGAAATTTTGGAGCCTTGTCCTCGCCATCGGCGAAGAAACGCTCCATCGCCTCGCGGCTGTTGATCGGGGAAACGGAAAGCAGGAAATCAAAGCTTCGCGCAACCTTGTCGAGTTTCTTGTCGGCATCCAGGGCTGCAGCCAGGAAAGCGCTTCGCCCGAGCGAGCGAAAATGAGGCGGCGCTCCGGCAGCGCTTTCTGACATGAACGCACAGGACGCCTGGAGCAGCGCGTCGCCGACCGCGACAGCGAGATCGCGGGTCAACTGCGGGTAGAAAGTGCTCTCGTCGTGACGGTGAATTTGCGGGATCACCACGGAGAGCCGATCGAAAGCGGCGGCGGAGTCATCAGGATTGAGCGGGAGAAGCTCGGCTTCGCCGGTCAAGATTTTGGGCTTGCGCAGGTCGATGCGAATTTCGCCCAAAGCTTCGACGAGGCATTCCATCGCTCGCTGCGCGCGCGGACCGCCGGATGCGCCCACCCGGATTTCGAACGAGGGTAGCTTCTGCGAGCCCTTGGGTACTGCCTCCCATGCCGCATCCTCGACGGCCATTACCAGGATGCACCCGAACTTTTCGTGCACGGCCGAGGCAAGCGCCGCGAATGCTTCTCCGGCCACATCGTCGTCATCGGGCGACCAGATGAGATAGGCGGGACTGTTGACCGCGACCCTTCGGGCGATGCTGCCAGACGGCTCCGTCGAACGGTTGAGGAGGATGAACGGCAGCCAGCGGTCGAGGTGCACTCGTCCACTTTTGCCGACCGGCTGTCGGAGTTCGCCGCGCTTGCCGAATTCAAGCGCCAACCGTGCTTCCGCGATGCGCCGGCGCGCGTGGTTCATCGCGCCAGCAATCCTTCTGCCGTGGCCGCAGTATTAGCAACCAGTGCGCGCATTGCCGCTACTTCATCGTTGTCGGGCTTGCCGCTCCACTCGTCCATGAAGAATTTCTTGAATTCGAGCGCGATGGCGCAGCCCTGCCCCGGATAACGTTGGTGGACAAAGCGCGTCTGCTCGCCCTTGCCTTGGAAGGCCACATTTTCCCGAACGTCTAGCAGGCGTCCGTTGAAGTCGAAATTGCGCATCGCGTCCATCAGCGGATCGACCAGGAAGGCCCATTGTTCGCGTGGCATGGAGAAGGTACCGATGTTGATGTCCGGAGCCTCCTCCGGGGGAGCAGGCTCTCCGTCCGTGCCGTTCCGGCGGTGGTTGTAGCTGTGGACATCGATCACCAAGAAGCGCTGGTGTCGATCCGCGAGATCGTCGAGCAGGCTTCCCAGCATGCGATAGTAGCGGGCGTGGAGATCCAGCGAACCACGCACCAGCCGCGGGTCCAGTCCTCCCGGCTTCCACACTTCCAGGCCCCAGCTTTGCTCTCGCGTCTGGTAGACTGCATTGTTCCGATCCCGGTTGAGATCGAATTCAAAGCGCGACCGGTGGGCGACGATATGCTGGGCAATGGCGCGTGCTGCTTCGCCCGTGAATGGGTCTTCCTCCCGCAATCGGTCCTCGTCGCTGAGGGCCATCCGAGATTCAATTTCAGGCCTCAACTCATGTCCGTCGTGAATCGCTGTCGCGACGACTGGTCCCGGTCCGTACTGAACCGTCCATAAGCGTCCCACATCAGCATAATCCTGGGTCACTCACCGAATAGCGCTTGGAGCAACTTTCGGTTGCAGTTCCGATCAATAGCTAGAGCGACGGAAATCTGGAATGTCCGTTTTTCATTCTTTTGCGGACATAGGAATGCGGCAAAGCGCGCGGGGTTGGCCGCGGCACGTAGGGTGGCGATGCGCGCCCCTCGAGGGGGATAGCAAGGCCGGGCTTTAAGGCTCCCTATTTCTTGGCTTTATGCTCCGCCTTGCCCTTCCGCCTTGTCGACGCCATCTTCTTGAGCTCCTTTTCACTCATCGACGAAGCCATCGACTTTGATGCGCCTTTGAGCTTGCTCTTCGGTGTGTCGCCGCGTTTGGCCGAAAGGGCTGCTCCGGCGGCTTTCTGCTGTGCTGCGGATTTCGCTGGCATAGATATTCTCCATGGACCGAATTGGTTGAAACGCTCGATGCAGCGGATGGCTTCCTTCAAAGAGCGAGCGCCGGTGGTTCCAATTCGTCAGAACAGCTGCGCGGCAGCTGAATGTCCGCTTTCCATCGGCTAACTTTGATTAGGGAGGGTTCCTCTGCCGAGGCGTAAACGCCTCTCATCGCCGATGCTTATCAGCAGCAAGTCGGCGGCCGAGAGAGAATGGAGATCTCCCGCTGTATTGAGAGGAGCGTCCCATGTCTCAAAAACACAACTTATTATGTCGCCCGCGCCAACGAAGAGCGCCGTCTTGCGATGGCGTCACCCAACCCGAAGGTGCGAGCCGTCCATTTGGAGATGGCGGTTAGATATGGCGTTCTGATGGATGCTGACCCCGAACGGGTCTCTGAGATCGAGTTGGCGGCTTCCGTCCAGCAACACTTCCGCGTTCTGGCGGAGACGCTTGAACAACGCAGGGGCGGCGACGATCTCAAAAGCCGGCGCCTTCATTCGGCGTCGGTAGCTGCTAGAATGGGTCAAAGATTGGCCGAGCATCTCGTCACGGCCCTAGCAGCCTCACCCTAGCGCCGACAGCGAGGGATTTAATTCGTTCGATAGGTCCGCAATGGCTCGAAACCGGGCCCTAGCTTGTCGCAAATTCTACTTCTGCTCGACGCCCATGCTGAGCCATTACGTAAGCAAGTTCAGGATTGCGTCCGATCTGATATGCGTAGAGCGCCCGTAGGGCTTCCACGAGTCGTCCTCCCCGCCCCAATTGCTCGTCAGCGAGGCTAATCATCAGCATGTTCGGCCAAGCCTGGGGCCGCAGTTCGCTGACATGCGACATAACCGCCCTCTCATCTGCTTCGGGATTAGCCTGAGCGAGCAGCGCGGCCATCGCAGCCGTGGATCGCGAGACACCCATGTGGCAATGGACAAGCAGGTGTAGAGACTTTCCACACATCAGCGAGCGCCCGAACGCCAGGAGCGTGTCGATGTGCTGAGGCTCTGGGACTACCAGACCGGGCTGCGGCTTTAAGATATCGTGAAAACGCAGGCAGAGGTGATCCTGAAGCTCCTCGGCCGAACAATTCGCTGGTTCCGGAAAATCAGGGTCAAGAATTGACAGGATGTGGGTGGCCTGCGGACCGAGCGCGGCCAATTCATCGAGTCCACAAATGGTTCGACGTACCGACCGTTTGATCACGGGCGCTAAATCCGGCTCGCGATAGCTCACATCACGGAGCTGCCATCCTCCGCGAATGTCCGCAATGGCTGGAAAGCTGACCCAAAACCTGGGTTATCTCAACCGTACCGTACCGATACAGCCCGATCGTAACCATTGTGACGCAGTTCTGCCCGGGCGACCTTTGGAGGCATCTCCGTCGGAGCAAGGTCAATGGCCAGACGAGTCAAAGACATCTTTGAGATCAGCGAATACACGCCTCTCGATGCTTTGATCGAACGCCTGCAAAACATTCGTACAAATCTTGCAGAAGATTCTTCACCTGTAGTGACAATTCGCGGCGACGATTTTTTCGGCCAGCGCCTGACCATCACCTACCTGCGAGAACTCACGCAGGAGGAAGTCTCCATGGAGCAGAGGTACTCGGCGGCAGGTTCTCGAAAACGATCCTGCCGATCCGCTCGACCGCCGAGTGTCTCACAGCCCTTGCCGCCAAGCGGCTGAGGTGCACCAGACGCCGGGATGAGATGCCAGGGATCCTGCCCTTAATGTCCGCTTTGCCACAGGCATTTGAGCTGAATTGGCGCACGCGCGCCTCGTTGACTTGATTACGTTCGAAGCGCAGCTTTCGCCCGCGGAGGGCGAATGGGGGCCATTTTCCTCAGCTATGCGCGGGAAGACCGGGGCTGCGCCAAGAAGCTGGCGCAGGTGCTCGAAGCGACCGGACACGACGTCTGGTGGGACCGGCGACTTGACGGCGGCGAAGAATTCTCCGCCGAAATTGAAGCCGCGCTAGACAAGTCTGACGTGGTTCTCGTCGCCTGGTCGAAGGAATCGGTGAGGTCGCGCTGGGTGCGCGATGAGGCTGCGGTCGGCGGCGACACCGGCCGGCTCGTTCCCGTGAGCATTGGCGGCTCGTTACCGCCGATGGGCTTCCGGCAATTTCATTCGCTCGATCTCACGGATTGGAGGGGACAATGCGCGACGAGCGAACGGCGGAACTCCTTCATTCGGTCGAGCGGCGCTTGCAGGGAAAGGAAACGACCACACCCCGGCTCATCGGGTAACGGCCTTCTCGCACCGCTTCGAAGCAGTTGGCGAAGACAATCGCAACTTGCCTGAGCGGATCGGCGCCCAAATGGCGGGAAACCTCACCTGGAGCTAACCCTTGATAATGTTGGACCGGCGACGTCCGATAGATCCGGCCCTGCTGGCCGACCTCCTCCAGGGGGAAGACTTTGCCAACCCGACGGCCTTTGGGCTGCAGGCATATCAAAATAGGAAGCGCGTTGCCGCGAAGGCGCCCGACTGCAAATCGCGCAGATCGGTCGATAAAGCTCGGTCCGAACTTCGGCGATACTGATGGTGTTTGGTGCACTCTGCACAGCGAAACGCGGATGGCAGAATGCGAGGATCGAGTCCGCGCCAAGCGGAGCTGAGCAAAAGCTGACATTACAAAGATCGGCGCATCTCCGTGCCTAAGGCTGAGCGGTTGGGTTGTCGCGGACGATTCCGGGCGGGTGCGGCACCGGCGCGTCGATGCGCCCAATCGGAGCAAGGTAGATGCGGCCGTGCGGCGCGTCGAAGGTCATCACAAAGCGTTGCAGCAGCTCCATGCCGATCATAGGCGGATTGCCGCCAGGCCCCCAGAAGTTTCGGAATACATAAGGACCGATGGTGACTGAGCGATACTTGCCTGACAGGCCCTCGAAATTGCTGCCGAGCCCGTTGCCTAACGTGGTCGACGCAATCAGCGTCGCCTCGGCCGCCGAGGGATCGTTGACTGAGCTTTCCGATCCAGTGTCGATGCGGAGCTCCCGATCGATGTTCAGGCCGTTCCGCGGCTCGATCCGGGCCGACAAAAAGAGTTTCCCTGCCTCGGC
Source organism: Pseudomonadota bacterium (assembly GCA_046731515.1). Classification (GTDB taxonomy): domain Bacteria; phylum Pseudomonadota; class Alphaproteobacteria; order Sphingomonadales; family Sphingomonadaceae; genus Sphingomicrobium. Next base: position 7,255 of record JBKPLG010000147.1, read on the forward strand.
CCTCAGCGGCAGCATCGAACCGCTCGACGGCGAAGGGGCTCGCGCCGGATCGAACCAGCTAATCCGCTGCGCCCTCGGATCAATCCTGACAACATGCTCAAGGAAGAGCTCCGACCCGATGAGACCGCGCACCTCCTTCGGCAGTGGCGTACCGCTCAGGTCGATGACGTAGGGAGAACTTTTATAGGCCCCGCCTCCCAACTCGATCCTGACGGGCTCGCCATAGGCCAGCGGGATCGCACCTTGTCCCGTCCCGGTTGTCGACCCGCGGCCCGTGATGTTGAGCTTCAGCTCAGCGGCCAACGATGGATCAATGACGCTCCGGGGCGCGCCGGAGTCGACGATGAACCAAAAGGGACCGGCGCCGTTGACCCGCGCCTGGACCATCATCAACTTGCCGTCGCGCCGATATTCCAGGCTTCCGAGTGGCTGGATGCCATCGCTGCGCGAGGGGCTACAGCCGCAAAGGATCAGAAGCGTTGCCGCGATGAGCGCTCTTGGCATCAGCACCTCCGTGCAGACGGGTTCGCCGAAAACGGGCGCTGTGCCGAGCGGCGTTCGACGGGCGTGGTTGCGCTATCGACGAGGGCGACCGGCGGCTAGTGTCCGCAATCGGTGAAAAGCAGACATTGGCCCGAGGTTGCAGCTTGCGGCCGCACGGGGAGACCCTCCCGGAATGTGACGCCGGTGATCATACGACCGGCAGATCCGTATTTTTGCCCAAATCAACCTCTCCGAACACTCCGAGCCCTATTGCGGCCAACAGCACCACGACAAGCAACACTATTAATGCGATCAGGAAACAACCACGCCGATTGGTTGAGGATTGTTCTGACGCAGGCGCCATGACGTAACCCCAAAAAAGAGCCCGCCTATTTAAGGTCGGGCCCAGGTTATGCTGAGTCCGAGCAAAACATGAACTCCCGGACAGGCCCGAAACGCTCCAGCTGGACCCCCGTTCCGTCTATCAACATATTGAGTTATAAAGATTTTGCGACTCGTCACTTGTCCCCCAAGAGCTGGCGAGTCTGCGTGAGAGCGGGGAGAGGCAGCGGCCCGGTTCGGTTCCCCCTTGGCGGGCCGTTTCCCCGTTCCACACTCGATTTGGAATAGTCGGCGGCTGACCGAAGACACGCTGCAGAATTCAATCGGCCGCTTCTAGGCGCTTCTTTGTCCATGACGCTAATCACGACGGGCGCCTAGAACCCCAGGAGTTGATGTCCGGGAACTAGGAGCGGTCCGTACGCGCTCCGCGACATGGTCACGGATGCTCGGCTGCGAAGGCCGCCGCGGCGCCGTACAGGCCCGGCTCGGGATGGATGATCAGCTTGACCGGGATCGCGGCCATCATCGCTTCATAGCGCGGCTTGGCCTTGAAGCGCTTGCCGAACTCGGACTGGGAAAGGATATCGCGGAGCCTGAGGCCGATGCCGCCCGCGAGCACCACCGCAGTCGCCCCGTGCGCCAGCGCATAGTCGCCGGCCAGCGTTCCAAGCGAGGCGCAAAAGCGTTCGACCGCACGCGCCGCAAGCTCATCGTCCCGGGCAATCCCGTGCTGCCAGATGGCGCGATCATCGCTGAGTGCGGACCCGCCGAGCGCGGCATAGATGTGGACGATTCCCGGCCCCGCGTGGACTCGCTCGGTGACCACCCGCCCATGCCTTTCCCG
>JBKPLG010000148.1:0-14873 GCA_046731515.1 Pseudomonadota bacterium
ATAGCTGCATCCGCGGAGCCGCGCGACAATATCTGCGGCGCCAGGCCGTCGCGACGCATCAGATCGGTCGTGAGCGTCACCTCTAGCTGGATGCGCAAAGCCCCGGTCTGTCGATCCGCCGCATCGTCGAGATACGGCAACGGCTGCGGATCGTCTGCTGGCCGCGACGGCATGGCTTTGCGGAACGGCGCGAGGGCCTGAGGGCTTACGACCCAGGGGCTGACGCTGGTCAGGAAATTCTTGGCGAGGAACGGTCCGAGCGGCTGATATTCCCAAGCCTGCAGGTCGCGGGCGGACCAGTCATTGAGGAGGCAGTAGCCAGCGATGTGATCTGCCGCTTCGGACATTGGGATCGGACTACCGAGATCGTTCCCGCGACCGATCCAAATGCCGAGCTCGAGCTCGTAGTCGAGCCGTCGGCTCGGTCCATATTCCGGTGCGTCCGAGTCGGGCGCTTTGCGCTGCCCATTGGGACGGATCACCGGCTCGCCCGAGGCCCGCACGGAGCTCGCTCGGCCGTGATATCCGATCGGCACATACTTATAGTTGGGAAGGAGCGGATTGTCTGGCCGGAACAGCTTTCCGACGTTGGTCGCGTGATGAATTCCGACATAGAAGTCGGTGTAGTCGCCGATCAGGCAGGGGACATGCATCCGCGCTTCGGTTTGGCCAATCAGCTCTGGCTCCACGTCGTCGCGGTAACGATTGTCCGTCAACAGCTCCTGTAGTCGAACTCGAAGCGCTTGCTGCGCTTCGAGCCCGCGCGCCAGCCAGCCATTGAGCACGGGTTGCGAGAGGTCGCCGCGCCAGTCGTCGTCGAGAAGGTCGGCGATGCCGACGAGGTCGAGCACATAATCGCCAATCGCTATGCCGGCGCGGCGGCGCCGCTGACCGACAGAAAAGATCCCAAGCGGCAGGTTCTGAATCGGGAAGTCGCTGCCCTGGGCACTTTCGCACCAGCTGGTCAGGCCCGGATCGTTGCTCCCATCGGTCAAGACAGCTGCGCCTTCGGAAAACCCGCCCAGGCCATGTCATAATCGGGTTGGGAACGCTCCAGCGCCCAATCGGTCGGCCGATAAGGCCAGCATGTCTCGACCATGAAGGCCATGGTGCCTTCGATCTTGTGCGGCTTGAGTTCGGCTGTGCTCGCCTTGCGCCAGGTTTCAACGTCCGGACCGTGCCCGCTCATGAGATTGTGCAGCGACAGGCCACCGGGAGCGAACCCTTCCGCCTTGGCGTCATAAGACCCGGCGATCAGCCCCATCGCCTCGCTCATCACGTTGCGGTGGAACCACGGCGGACGGAATGTGTCCTCAGCGACCATCCAGCGTGGCGGGAAGATCACGAAGTCAGCGTTAGCTCGCCCCGGCACGTCGCTCGGGCTGGTCAGAACGGTGAAGATCGAGGGATCGGGATGATCGAAGCTGACCGTTCCGATCACATTGAAGCGGGAGAGATCATAGCGATAGGGCGCATAATTTCCATGCCATGCGACGACATCAAGCGGCGAATGGTCAAGCACCGTCGTCCAGAGATGGCCGAGAGATTTCTGGACGACCTCGGTTTTCTCGTCGCGGTCCTCGAACCAAGCAACCGGCACCTCGAAGTCGCGCGGACTGGCGAGGCCGTTAGAGCCGATCGGCCCGAGTTCCGGCAAGCGGAAGGGAAGACCGTAATTCTCGGCAACATAGCCGAGCGACTCAGCCTCCATCAGCGTGACTCGGAACTTCAGTCCGCGCGGAACAATCGCGATCGATCCGGGCGCAACCTCGAGCCTTCCGAGTTCCGTCTGCACCTCGATGGTGCCCTGTCGCGGGATGATCACGAGCTCGCCGTCCGAATCGACGAACACTCGCCCGTCCATGCTTTTGCTCGCCCGGTAAAGATGCACCGCACAGCCTTCGAGATCCTCGGGAGCTCGCGCGTGGAGCATGGTTGCTAATCCGTCGACGAAATCCGTGCCTTCCGGCAGGTCTGCGGGCGGATCCCAGCGCAGCCGATTCGGGGCAAGGGGCTCTTTGGCAGGCGGCGCAGCGAATAGTGGAGCGCCCTCGTAAGCGACAAACGGATTGTGGTCCGCGGTCGGCCGCAAGCGGTACAACCACGAACGGCGGTTTTCATGCCGAGGCGAGGTGAAGGAGCTTCCGGATAGCTGCTCGACATAGAGACCGAATGGGGGTCGCTGGGGAGAATTGCGTGCTTTCGGAAGTGCGCCCTCGATCGCTTCGCTTTCGAAATGGCCGCCAAAGCCTGTCATGTAACGAAGCGCGTCGGTCATGAGCGCCGGTTAGTGCGTGCGGCCCACAAACTCAAACGGGCGCGGCTCAGCTGAGCCGCGCCCGCGCCCGGACGGGGACTCGCGACCCGTCCGCGCTTTTTCTTTGATCAGTTGTGATTGACGTTCACGTCGATCTTGTCGGGAACCTCTACCGTCGTCTTGCTCCCGCCGAGGCCCAACTGGCCGCGGAACAGGAACAGAAGCACGAGAACGACGATGATGAGCAGGACGACGGCAAGAACGCCTCCGCCACCACCGCCTCCGGTCTCCACCACGGTCGTCCGTTCGCGCTCTGTGTCGTCGCGATCATCGGCCATGGAAACTCTCCCTGTGTTACCTGTTGTAGTTGCGAAACGAACGAACGCATGCCGGAGCGGTTCCGAGCCTAAGGAGCGGCCATGAGAATTCGGAACATCGTACTGTGGTTAGGAATGTTCGCCCTATCCGCTTGCAACCGACCGGCCGAGAAGCAAATACCGGCGAACGCAGAGCAGCCCTCAAACATCGCTGGGGACGGAAATGGGCCCGTGATTGCCCCTCCTGCGACAGGTCCGGATGCGCGAACCCCGCTTGCCGAACCCAAGGGGCCGATCGACCCGAAGAGCACCGAGGCGGCAGGTCAGGTCGTCCAGAGCTATGGCGCGCTAATAGAGCAGGGCCGCTTCGCCGAGACGGAAAAGCTCTGGGGTGACGCAAATAATGCGCGGACGTTTGCAAGCGCTCTGAAAAGCTACCCCGAGCTGCATCTGGAGATCGGGGACCTCGGCGAACCCGAGGGGGCCGCCGGATCCATCTACGTGACGATACCAGTGGTCTTTTATGGACGACAGTCGACCGGCGCCTCCTTCCGCCGCAGTGCCGACATCAACTTGCGCCGCGTGAACGATGTGCCCGGCTCGACGAAAGAGGAGCGGCGCTGGCATATCGAGAGGATCGACTGGGGCGCTGCAACCTAAAGGCCGTTCAGGACCTCTTCGAATTTCTTCTCGTCTTCAGGCGTGATCGGAGCTCCGGTCGCATCATTCGCTTGCTCTGAATTGGCTTCATCGCCTGACGAACCGGTTGATGAACCCGCAAAATCGTAAGCAAGCCAAATGATCCCGGCGGCCCAGAGCAAAGCCAGCCACCGGCTCTTGAAGATCGAGCTAGTGCGCATCGGGATCATTCGCAAGCCTATCGCAGCCTGCACTTAAGATTCGGTTGTGTGACCCTCGTGCTCGATCTCGCGATGCGGGAAACGATCGCGAATCCGACTGTTGAAATAGGCTCCCTTTGCAAATGCCGAGCCGAGCGCCTCCGCGACTTGCGGAGGAACGCCGGAGTAAACGTAGCGGCGGCCAGTGACGAACTCGACCCACAGCTCCTGCGCGGAATGGTCGTAGGCAAAACGGCGAATGACCGTGGAAGGCATGAACCACTAACGCACGAGCGCCGCCATCGTGGCCGCTTCATTTCATGTTAAAAGCGTTCTCGCCGCGGAACGGGCAATCGAGTCGCGATCCGCAAAGGCCGGTAGAAGGGCAGAGCAATGATCAAAGCAGTCCACATCCTGGCAGGCATTGGCTTCTTTGCAGTCGCCGCTTGCGCAGCACAGCCGTTCGGTACGTCCGAAGCCATCGGCGCGTCGAGCGCCCCGCAATGCTTCCTGGCGAATGAGGTCGACAGTTACACTCCCGGCCCGGACGGAGTTGTGAATGTGAAGGTTGGCACCGATCGCTGGTTCGGGATGCAGCTCGGCAGCGACTGCCCACATATGGATTGGATTATGCAGATCGCGGTCCGGCCAAGAGATTCGAATTGGCTGTGCGAAGGCCAGAATTCGTATTTGATCGCACCCGATCCCGCAGGGTTGCACCGCAGCTGCTTCGTGACTGGAATCCGGCGACTGGCCCCGTCGGAAACGGCCTCGGCAGAAAGCGTCCTCTCCGCTTCGCGTGCTTGAGAAACAGCAGTTTGATATACGATCAGGTTCCTCGTCAGACACGGGCAGGAATATGGCCATGACCAATTCTTCGAGGCTTGTTGTTGCATTGATCGGATGCACGGCGCTCGCGGGCTGCGCGTCGCAACCCGCCGAAACATCGAGTGCTCAGGCGCGGGGCGCCGGACAATGCTTTCTTCCGAGCGAAGTGAACAGCTTTAACGCAACAAAGGACGGCAACGTCGACATCCAGGTCGGCGCCAGCCGCTATTACCGGCTGACGCTTGGCGGCGGTTGTCCGAACAACATCAATTTTGCCACGAGCGTCGGAATCCGCGCGACCGGCGGCGGCTCCTTCGTGTGTGAGGGAATGGACGCGGAGCTGATCGTGCCAGACCCGTCGGGGACGCAACGCTGTCCGATCACGGCCGTCCACGCGATCAGCAAGGATCAGTATCTCGCCGACCGCAAGAGCTAGTCGCGCTTAAGCTGCGTCGGGGGCGGAAACTACAGCTCGGGGCCGGCTGAGTGCCCCGATCATTCCGCTGAGTGCCAGCATCGCACCCGCCACCGCAATGGGCGTCCAATGATAGCCTTCAACGGCCGTCGAAAAGCCCATTGCGATAATCGGCACCAATACACTTGAGTAAGCCGCCTTGGCCGGTCCGATCCGGCGCACCACGGGATAATAGAGGCTGAAGGTGAGGACCGAGGCCGGAAGCGCGAGATAGAGTAGGCCGAGCCAATAGCTCGCACGTGCTTCAATCACGGGCGGTCCGGTCATCGCGAAAGCAACGATGCCATTTATGATCGCTCCCGCCGCCATCGACCAGGCAAGAAGGCTGAACAGCGGAAACCGGCGGATCTCCTCGCGTGCCTGCATCACATTGGCTGCTGACGCGCCGACCATTCCGACAAATGTCAGTCCGATCCCGGTCGCGATTTCATTGGCGCGGGCGGAATGCTGCTGGAATTCATGGACGAACAGCAGCGCGATACCCGAAATCGCCACAAGCGAACTCCACAGGAAGCGGCTCGTAGGGCGGTGGTCGAGGAAAGCCCACGCGAGCAGAGTGCTCGGGATCAGCAGCAACGCGAAAATGGTGGCGACTACTCCGGACGTGATGTGCCGCTCGGCAAGATAGACCGCGTTGAAGTTTACGCAGAATTGGGTGAAGCCGAGAAAAATCGCCGCTGAGGATGCGCCGCGCCTGAGGCGTAGATCGTTTCCTTTCAGCAATGCGACGACGGCCATTGCGGCCGCTGCGATGACGAATCGATATGTGACCGACCATTGCGGCGGGACGGTTCCCAGCTGCCCGCGGATCACGATCCAGGTCGAACCCCAGATCGCGGTAAAGATGATGAAGGGGAGAGTGACGGTCCTGAAACTGGACCCATGCACTTGACTCACAATGTGGCGATCGCAGCGGCGAGTTGTTCGACTGCATCGCCCCCGTCGTCCCAACTGGCAACGAACCGTATTACTCCTGGACCCCAGTCGTAGAAATCGAATCCCAGCGAACGCAGCCGTGCCGCCTCCTCTGGATTGGCTCGCAGAAAGACCTCGTTCGCCTCGACTGGATATGCGAGCCGGCCGGGAGCCGCCCTTGCCAGAGTTTGCGCGGCTGCATTCGCGGCTCGAGCATTTTCAAGCCACAGGTCGTCCTCAAGCATCGCCAGAATCTGCGCGGCAAGCATTCGTCCTTTCGAGAGCAGGTGTCCGGCCCGTTTGCGCCGCACCGCGATTTCATCCGCAAGCTCAGTCCTGAACAGGATCAGAGCCTCGGCATTAAGCCCCCCATTCTTCGTGAATCCGAATGACAAAGTGTCGACGCCTGCGCGCCAGGTCATGTCGGCGATATTCTCTCCGGTCGTTGCCAATGCGTTGGCGAGACGCGCCCCGTCCATATGGAGCCCAAGCCCGCGTTCCTTCGCGACCCGACCGATCGCGGCCACTTCAGCGGCGCGGTAACAGAGACCATATTCGGTCGCGTTGGTGATCGAAACCGCGGCCGGCTGGACCTGATGCACATCCTCGCGGATGCGATCGCAGGCGGCGGATATCGCTTCGGCCCCAAACTTGGCCCCTGCGCCATCCAGAAGCGTTAGCTTTGCTCCCCCCGTGAAGAAGCCGGGAGCACCCGCCTCATCAACCTCGATGTGCGCGTCACCGTGGCAAAGGATCGCGCCGTAGGGCGGGCAGAGGGCGGCGAGAGCAAGGCAATTGGCCGCGGTTCCGGTCGTCACCCAAAAGGCGCGAACCTCGGTCCCCAACAGCTCGGAGAAAGCGCCGTCGAGCCGTCTGCTCCATTCGTCGCCGTCATATGCCGTATCGACCCGGTTCGAGGCCGCGATCGCTTCGATGACCTTTGGGTGCGCGGCAGCCGCATTATCCGAGATGAAACGCATGCGCCGCGCATAAGGCGGCGGAAGAAAGCGTCAATGCGAAGAAATGGTGCTGCCGGTGAGGATTGAACTCACGACCTCAGCCTTACCAAGGATGCGCTCTACCACTGAGCTACGGCAGCACATTGTGCGGAAGTGGGCGCCTATGAAGGCGGGTCCCGTGCCCGTCAACCCGGGTTGCGGGCCCCCGGCAGTCGCGCCATGTGGTTCAGATGGCTGACAAAGACAAGGAGCGTGAAAACCGTCTCGCGGCCGCACTGCGCGAAAATCTGCGCAAGCGGAAGGAGCAGGCCCGAGCAACTGCGGAAGCCAAGAAGCCGCAAGACTAGCGTGGACGGTGGGTGGTGCCCTTTCCGACGGTTATGAACAATGCGACCACCGGACCGTCTGCGTCGGCTGTGTGCCACGCGCCCGGCGGATTGATTGCATACTCGCCCGGACTGAGCTCGAAGGAGCGCTCGGAGCCATCCGCCAGCTCTTGGTGAAGCGTCATCCGTCCTTGCAGGCAGCAGACGACTTCGTCGCCGGCCGGGTGCATTTCCCAGCTCGTCCAGCTCTCCTCGAACCGAAACAGACTGACAATCCGTCCCTCGTCGAGGTCGTCTGAGTGGCGCTCATCATATTGCTCGTACCACTCGGGCCCGGTGAACTGCGGCTCGACTATTGCTCGAGCGCCAAGCCCAAGATGAATTGGAAAGTCGTAAAGCGATTTGCCCTTCATCGTTCGATCGGCGCGCATGCCTGCTGAAGCCAGGCAAGGTCGGCGCCCGAAAGCGTCGGCCCAATCTTAGCCAGGACGTGCGCGTGATAGCAGTTGAGCCAGATCAGCTCCTCCGGCTCGAGCATCTCGGCATCGATCAGCCGCCGGTCGATCGGAGCGAAGGTCAGCGTCTCGAAGCCGAGCATCTCCTTCTCCGCGCCGTCGATCTCGCGCTCCACGACCAGCACGAGATTTTCGATGCGGATGCCATATTCGCCCGTCTTGTAATAGCCGGGCTCGTTGGAGAGGATCATGCCCGGCAGCAGCGGCTCGTCGCCGCCGCTCTGGCTGCTCCCGACCGGCGAAATACGCTGCGGCCCCTCGTGAACCGAAAGGAAGCTGCCGACTCCGTGACCAGTGCCATGGGCGTAATCGAGGCCTGCTTCCCACAGCGGCCGCCTGGCGAAACTGTCGAGCTGGCTACCACGCGTCCCTTTCGGGAAAACAGCGGTTGCGATTGCGATATGCCCCTTGAGCACGCGCGTGAAACGGTCGCGCATCTCATCGGTCGGCTCACCGATGGGGACTGTCCGGGTGATGTCGGTTGTCCCGTCGACATACTGCCCCCCAGAATCGATGAGATACAGCGTGCCTTTCTCAAGCTTCCGGTTGGTCTTCTCGCAGGACCGATAGTGGACGATCGCACCATTGGGTCCCGCGCCGGAAATGCTGTCGAACGATAAATCGCGCAGCTCGGAGTTCTCGCGGCGTAGCGATTCGAGATGGTCGGAAGCCTTTAGCTCGTCGACGTCGCCCTTCGGGGCTTCCTCGTCGATCCAGCGGAGGAAACGCGAGATGACTGCGCCATCGCGGGTCTGGGCGGCTTTTTGCCCTTCGACCTCGACCGGATTCTTGATCGCCTTGGGAAGCACCACCGGGTCACGCATCGGCAGCACCTTGGCTCCGGCATTTTCGAGCGCTTCGAAAATTGCCGCGACGGCCCGCTCCGGATCGACGACGACGGTCTTGCCCTTCAGATCGGCGAGCGAGCCCTCGAATTCCGATCGCTCATGCAGCCGGACGCCGTTGCCCAGATGCTGCCTGACGTCGGGCCCGACCTTTTCGGAGGCGACGAAGAGGTCAGCCGTCCCGTCGGCGAGCACGATTGCATAAGCCAGCGCCACCGGCGTGTGGGTGACATCCTGGCCGCGGACGTTGAACGCCCAGGCGATCGAGTCCAGCGCGGAAAGAACGGCTGCGTCGGCATGTTGCTTGGCGAGCCAATCGCCGATCTCGGTGCGCTTTTCGGCCGCCGATTTCCCCGCATAGCGGTCCGGCTGGACAATCACATGCGCTTTTGAGGCCTCCGGTCGGTCGTTCCAAATTTCGTCGATCGGGTTCCGTTCGACGGGCACGAGCTCGGCGCCGCGGCTGGCAAGCGCTTCCTTGGCCTTCTTCACCCAATCACATGTGTGCAACCACGGATCGTATCCGATCCGGGCGCCTTTGGGCGCATGCTCCTTCAGCCACTCCGTGGTGCTGGTCTCGGGTACCGATTGATAGCTCCACTCAGTCGGGCTGACCTGCTGGCGGACCTGGAGCGTATACCGGCCATCGACAAAGATTGCGGCTTGTTCGGGCAACACCACGGCAGACCCCGCCGACCCCTCAAAACCCGTCAGCCACGCCAGCCGCTGGGCGTAGCTTCCGACATATTCGCTCATATGCTCGTCGGTTAGCGGCACGACGAAACCGTCGAGCTGGCTGGCTTTCAATTGCTCGCGAAGGGCCTTCAGGCGGTCTGCATAACTGGACATGGGCTAACTCCCTTGCCTCCCAGCTAGTCCATGGCCGGCCATTCTTGAAGTGCCGGCGTTCGGTCCGGAGACCCTTAAGTTCACTAAAGTCACGCGGTTCGGCGCCTTTTTCGTGAACTTAACCGCGGGCTTCATTTGTCCAAGCGAGAAACCGATGTGAGGCGCCGCCATTCGGCGAGCCAAGCACGACAATTCCAAATAGGAAAGCGGAAAACCTGGGGAGCCCAATGTCTGCTTTCGACCCATTGCGGACATTAGCGCGGCGTCAGGATTCTACCCGATAACGGCGGCGTGCCGATGATGGAAAATCACCTTCATGCGCATCCTGACACCCACAATCATCCTCGCCCTTGGCGCCGCGTTGATCCCCGCCGACGTTGCGGCGCAACAGGTCAAGCTCGGCAATCGCAACATCCTCGAGGTGATTCCGGAACTTAAACCCGGACAATATGTCTGGGCACCGGAGCGGACCGGCGAGGGCCCGGCGCTCGTCGTCGTCAACCTGCAGACACAGAAGCTGGCGATGTTTCGCAACGGAGTGCCCATAGGCGCCTCGACCATTTCGAGCGGCAAGACCGGGCATGAAACCCCGACCGGCGTCTTCACGATTCTGCAGAAGAACAGGGACCATTATTCGAAGACGTACAACAACGCGCCGATGCCCAACATGCAGCGGCTCACCTGGAAAGGCATCGCACTGCACGCCGGGGATTTGCCGGGATATCCGGCGTCGCATGGCTGCGTCCGACTTCCGCTCAAATTTTCGCAGCTGCTCTTTGGAGCGACCAATCTCGGCATGACCGTGGTGATCGCCAGCCTTCCCCAGATGCCGCGCGATTCCGCAGAACCGGACTTCGTGAGCGTTCTCCCCACGGACGCGCGGAGCTCAGTCAGCCAAGCCGCATATGAGTGGAATCCTCCAGCCTCATCCCAAGATCCACTGTCGGTCGTGGTCAGTACCGCGGATCAGCGCGCGATCGTCATTAGCGATGGCAGAGAGATCGGGTCCGCGCCGGTCCATGTGAGCGGCGAGATCAATGGCGGGATGGCTTACGTCCTGCGGTCGTGGGATTCGAGTGGCAAGCACTGGCTGAAGCTGCAGTTCTCAGGCCCGGGCGGTTCAATGGAGGTCGCTCCGAGCGAAGCGGATCGTTTCGACGCTCCGGCCGGTTTCCGCGCCGCGCTAGCGGCGGCAGTAAGGCCCGGCACCGTCGTCATTGTGACCCCTCAGTCCATCAAATCGGGAAGTCCGGGTATGTCCGCTACAGTTCTGGAGAGCGAAAAAGGCTCACCCTAAAAGCGGCGCAGTCAACGGCGCTCCAAGCGGGCAATCATAGCGGCTCCGGAGAAGTCTGGATAGAATCGCTCACACTCAAGAGGTTACCGGTAGCGGCTAGGCTCCGGCATCCTCCTCTGGATCGAGCCGCAATGGAGTAACGTCAGTGGGCAACAACCATCCAGTGTCACGCATCTATAGCCTGTGCTGTTTCCATGGAGATTTGGTCGTTCCTGCAGTCGAGCTGATCGATGCTGAGACGGATGAAGAAGCAATGGCGCTGGCTCGTCGGCGGCAGTTCTCCATGCGACGGGAGCTTTGGGACCGTCACCGGCTGGTCGGCGAACTCCCTCCCAGCTGCTGAAAGCCTCCATCGTGGACGAGGCAATCACCGTAATGCTCGTCGTTCCGTCGCCCTTTGAGCGCGCCGGACTGCGTTCACTGATCGAGGCCGACGGAGACATGCGCGTCGTCGCAGAAGCGGGCGATGGAGACGGTGCGCTGGCGCTCGCACGGGACACGCGCCCCGAGATCGCTGTCATCGACAGCTCACTACCTGACAGCGATGCGTTGGGATTGATCCACCTCCTGGGGGTGAAACTTCTTGATACGCGCATCCTGCTCTACACCGACCTCAACAATGCCGATGACATACTCGCCGCAATCAACGACGGGGTCCGGGCCTTCGTCCTGAAATCGGGGGTTCAGCAACACCTTCGCCCCGCACTTGAGGCCCTGGCGGACGACCGTCCGTATTGGGAAGGCGCGGTAGAAGATAACGTGCTGGACGAGTTGCTTGAATCCGGTCCGCGCCCCCCGCCCTCAAATCTTAGCGACGGCGAATGGCAGATCCTCCAAGGGGCCGCGGAAGGGCGCACAAACGAGGAAATGGCGCAGTCACTGGGTATCTCAGCCGAGACGGTCGGAGACCATCGGCTCGGCATCCGCCGCAAACTCGGATTTCGGAACCACGCCGATTTGGTGCGCTACGCAGCTCTCGATCGAATAGTCCCGACCTAAATTCGACGCACGGCGTTTGCCGGACACTGCGGTTCCCACTGATTGAAGCCGCTCGCGTCTTCCCCGACACTCGCTTCGAATCACGAGGGAGCTCAAAGATGCGCAATGGTATCTTGGTAGCCGTCGCTGCGCTTTCGGCGGGAACAACGGTTCACAGTCAGGAAATCGTCGAAGTCCCCGCAAGCAAGGCGGGCGTAGTGTTGCCTGACGATCTCTTCAGCTTGCCTCCGGGCCAGTGGTTCGTTTCCAAGCAGGTTTCGCAGGGCGCGGCCCCGTGCACAGCTGAAGCTTGCGAAGCCGGCTTCAACTCCGGAGACCTCGTCGTGAGCGTTGAACATGCCAAGGACTTTGTCCAAATCATCGCGGGCTTCCGCGGGTGTCAGCGCGTTGCGTTCCAAGAGATTGAGACGGGCACGCGGCCCGGCAAATACATGCGAGGGAAGGTGTCCGATTTGATCAAGGACGTCGTCAAAGGGGCGGAGAAGAGCTGCAAGATCAAAGCGCCAAGTGTACCGAAGCTGGAAATTGCCTCACTATTTCCGGGACCATCGAGCTAACGCAGAGATTAGCTCGCAGGTACCACCGAGCCCCATTCGTCATGACGAGCAGCGGCGGCGCTGGCCGTGCCCATGTCGTTAATCGTGTATTCTTCGGTATACCCGGGACCCCTTCGGTAATCTAAGACTGTCACATACTTACAGTCAGCCCGCATGATGGCGATTTTCGAAAAATCGAATTGCTGGAACGTGGTCAGCGCCGGGTGCCGCTGATTGAACAAGTACCATGCAAACTCGCGCTCATTGTCCGCGCTCACTTCAATTGCGTGAGCAGCCGCATAGACAGCCTGAACGTCCCGCAGATCCGCGGCGTCATTCCTCACGGCAATCGAGACCCGCGAATTTTCTGCGATGTTCGCGAACTTTTGGCTCGACCTGAATATGGAGAAATAGATGGAGAAATCTTCATTCGTATATCCGACGAAAGTCGTCTGCGGCCATCCATCCGGGCGCAAGGTCGAAACCGCCATCACCTGCTGCGCTTGGAGGATTTGAAGGGCTAGATTTTCCATGGCTTTGCCGCCGGCGCCCCTTCTACAATCATGCGCTGCTGGGGCGTTACCCCCTATCATGTCAGGGAGCCAATGTCTGCGTTCCAGCCGCTGCAGGTGTTTTGCCCTTTCGGTCGCGGCCGATCGCGTTAAGAGCGACAAATGGACAAGCCCGTCGAAATCCCGCAGCCGCCCATCGCCGAGAGGCGCGATCACAGCTACGAGCGTCATGGCATCACGATCGAAGACCCATGGTTCTGGCTGCGCGACCCGAGCTATCCCGAAGTCAACGATCCTGATGTTCTCTCCTATCTGCATTCCGAAAACGATTATTTCGGCGCTTGGGCAAAGCAGCAGAATGGCCTGATCGACGAGTTGTTCGAGGAAATGAAGGGGCGGATCAAGGAGGACGACAGCTCGGTTCCCATCCGCGACGGCGACTTCCTCTACTGGTGGGCGTTCCGACCGGGCGCTCAATATCGGACCTGGTACCGCAAGCCCGTGCAGGGCGGCGAAGACGAGGTGATCTTCGACGAGCCAGTCGAGGCCGAGGGGAAGGAATATTTCCTCCTGGGCGCGCTCGAGGTGAGCCCCGACGCCCGGCTGCTTGCGCTTTTGGTTGACGACAATGGCTCGGAGCGATTTCACCTGCGCATCCGCGATCTCGCGACGGGCAAAGATATTGAGACGGTAACCGAAGTCGCCATCGGGCAACCGGTGTGGAGCAGCGACAGTGCTGGTATTGTCTTCACCGAAGTCAACGAGAATTGGCGCAGCTATCGCGCCCGCTACCACCGGCTCGGCAGCCCCACCGACGAAGACATCACGATCTACGAGGAAACCGAGGAACTCGGTTTCAGCGTGGGCGTCGGCCGTTCGCAGGACCGGAGCCTGATTTTCATCTCGACGGGCGACAATTCGACCAGCGAAGTGCGCTTGGTTTCCGCGGACGATCCGTCACAGCCGCTGAAGCTCATCTCACGCCGTAAGCCCAACCGCGAATATCATGTCGACGCCGCTCACGGGAAACTCTGGATCCACACCAACGACGATCATGTGAACTTCCGCATCGCCGAAGCTGACCCGGCGAATCCGGAAGAATGGCGGACGGTGATCCAGGGCTCGGATCGCATCTATCTGACGGGTGTCACATCCTATCGCGACCATCTCGCCATTTCGCAGCGGGTCGATGGGCTCGATCAGCTGGTGTTGCGCGGCTACGAGGGCGGAGGCGAGAGCCGCATACCGTTCAAGGAAGCGAGCTACAGCGCCTCCTTCCACGGCAATCCCGAATACGCGCCGGACGCCTATCGGCTCGGTTATTCCTCGATGGTCACTCCGATGACCATTTACGACTATCATCCGGAGAGCGGCGAGCTCGAGGTCCGCAAAGTCCAGGAAATCCCCTCCGGATATAATGCAGCCCAATATCAGACCGAGCGGCTGATGATCGATGCGAGAGACGGCACGAAAGTGCCTGCTTCGGTCGTTTACAAAAAAGGCTTCAAGAAGGACCGATCAGGCAAGCTGCTGCTGTACGGCTATGGCTCGTACGGCTTCGCCATTCCTCCCGCATTCAACAGCAACCGCATCAGCCTGCTCGACCGAGGATGGGCCTGCGCCATCGCCCATATTCGCGGCGGCGACGATCTCGGCTACCAATGGTTTCTCGACGGCAAGCTCGACAAGCGCACCAACACCTTCAATGATTTCGTCGATGTGGCGAAGGGTTTGATTGCGGAAGGGTTCACGCAAGCGGGCAGCATCGCGATCAACGGGCGCTCGGCGGGCGGTGAGCTCGTAGGCGCCGTCGTCAATACCGATCCGGATCTCTGGGGCGCCGTCGTTGCCGATGTGCCCTTCGTCGATGTGGTCAACACCATGCTCGACGACAGTCTTCCGCTGACTCCCGGTGAATGGCCCGAATGGGGCAACCCGATCATCGACAAAAATGTCTTCGACTATCTGCGGAGCTACAGTCCGTACGACAATGTGAAGCCGCAGGAATACCCGCCGATGTTGATCACCGGAGGGCTCACGGATCCCCGGGTCACCTATTGGGAACCGGCGAAATGGACGGCGAAGCTGCGCGCGACCAAGACTGATGGCCAGCTGCTTCTGCTCAAGACGAACATGGGTGCGGGCCACGGCGGCAAGTCCGGGCGATGGGAGGGGCTGACCGAGGTTGCGGAGACCTATGCCTTCATCCTGACGGAGGTCGGAAGATAGATACCTCTCCCGCTCGCGGGAGAGGTCGACTCGTCGGAAGGCGAGCGGGTGAGGGTTTGTTCTTGAAGGACGGAATGGCAATCATCGGTCAAACGAATTCCCACGCGCTCACGCTTCGTCGGGCCCGCACCGATGCCGAGCGGCGACTCTGGCATCGTCTTCGTAATCGTCAACT
>JBKPLG010000149.1:0-7545 GCA_046731515.1 Pseudomonadota bacterium
GCAGCAATAGCGAGCGCCTCGTTATCGTTGGCACTTGTGTGAATGAGCCGTCACGGTGGTCTCATACCGATCGGCAATCGGGCCTTTATTGCACTCGTCGATCCTATTTCGCCCCCATCAACAGCAGCGGATCTCGCTTCAGAGCCCATGGCCCACGCTGCTGATGGTGGAGGCGCCGGGGTACTGCCCCCCGGGTCCGAAGTGCCTATTCCACCCAACAGTCTACCGACATAGCCGGTCACCCGGCAGCGCCAAGATAGGGAATTTGGCCCCAAAGCTCAAGGAATCGAGCCTGTTCGCGTTGTCACATAAATGTCAAAACGCACTGGAAACGTGCGCCTGTCTGCTGGTATGGCCGCTCATTCAACTCGTTCGATCTGGGGGACGGAAACGCATGAAAAGACTGGCTTTTGTACTTACTGGCGTAGCGGCGCTCACGCTCAGCGCCTGCGGCAAGAACAATCAGGATGCGCTGCAAAATGCGGAGTTGAACCAACCTAGCGCCGAAGCGCTCGACGAGCAGGCAAATCAGGCGGCTTTGGATGCCGCAAATGCCGAGGCGGCGGCGCTTGGAAGCCAGCAGCAAGCGCTCGAGGAGCAAAATGCTGCCGCAGAGCAACCGACCAGCCCCAGCGACGAGGACGAGCAGAACGTCAGCGGAATGTGATTTTCGAAGAGCAAGGGAATTCGCGCGCCCGGCTTGATCGGGCGCCTTTTTCTTTGCATTCCGCGCGCCTAGGCAGCTGGCATGAACGATGAGCCGATCCCCGCGGCGACTCTGATCGTCGTTCGAGAGCAGCGCGGGACCCCCGAACTGCTGATGGTCGAGCGCGGTCGGGCCATGGCTTTCGCTGCGGGCGCCCTTGTCTTCCCCGGCGGTCGGATCGATGAGGCGGACCGCCGCCTGGCGCACGAGTTGGAGCTTGCCGACGATGGACCGGCGCGTATCGCCGCCATCCGGGAGACGATTGAGGAAACGGCGGTTCCGGCAGGGCTCGCATCGGCGCCGAGAGCGGAGCATTCTCTGGACCTTCAGGCCGCGCTCGCTCAAGGTGACGACTTCGCGCACGTGATCGAACAGTCCGGGGTCGAGCTCGATACCGTGTCGCTTACACCTTTGACCCGCTGGGTCCCCAAGTTCCACGCCGTACGGCGATTCGACACAATGTTCTTCGTCGCCCGGTGCCCCGATGGCGAGTGGCGGCCCAATGTCATCGAGGGCGAATGCGCTGGCGCATGTTGGATTCGGGCTGGAGAGGTGTTGGAGCGCGAACGCGACGGCGAGGCGCGGTTGATCTTTCCCACCCGTCGAGTCCTCGAGCGTCTCGCACAGCACTCAAGGTTTGAGGAAATTCGCGCCGACGCACTCGCGCATCCGGTCGAGCCGATCACTCCCTGGGTTGAGGAAAAGGACGGCGAACAATTCATCACCATTCCGGGCCATCTTGGCTACCCGGTGGTACAGGAAAGGCTGGACGGTCTCTGGCGGGGCTGACGGCTACATTCCGAGTCGCGGATCGTTCATAAGAAGAAGGGGACCCGCGGGCGCGGATCCCCTTTCTCGTCAGAACCCTCTGAACTTACTTCAGATGGTTCGACAGATGCTTGTTCATCTCGAACATGCTGACTCGGTCCTTGCCCCCAAAGACCCTCTTCAGCTTGTCGTCGGCCAGGATTTCCCGTTTATTTTGCGGGTTTTGCAGGTTGTTCTTGCGAATGTGATCCCACACCTTCGAAACGACCTGGCTGCGCGGCAGCGGAGCGCTGCCAGTAATTGCCGCCAAATCCGCCGAGGGTTGAACCGGGCGGGCCAAGCCGCCCCCTGCTTTACGACCTTGTGCCATCATGGCCCTCCTGTTGTTCCTCTCTTCGTAGAGCGCAACTCGAAGGCCATTGCAATGGGCCTCTGCAAGAAGAATGAAAGCTAAGGCCGCCCAAAGGGCACGACGCGGTTTGCGGCATCGTGGCCGATGTCCGCGCGGCCGCCGTACGGAATGCCTGCGCGGACGCACCATTCAGACACAATCGATTCTTCATCAATTGCAAATTGAGGATCGTTTTCAATCACATCAGCGACGTGGCCGAGACGAATTCTCATGACCCGCCGGATGTTCTCGCTGGCCGTGATGTGGAACATGGACCGGTCGATGCGATAGAGTTGTTCGCTCACGTCCTCGATCAACAATTCGACGCCGGAAAAATCGGGCTCGAGCGGCGTCCCCAACAAATTCGACAGGACGGTGAGATTGAAAGCCATCGCGGGGCCCTCAAGACTTGCCTCGAGCGACCCTGAGTCGCGGCGCACGAGCCAATCCAATGCCCGTTCAATCGCGGCTACTCCGCCTTCGCGCAGAACATCCTGCGGCATCGGCCCCCAAACGACCTCAACGCCCGCCTTGTGCAGACCGGCGAGCAGGAAGCCCGCGTCGCTGTATCCCATGTAGGTCTTGCCGCGGGCTGGCTCAGGCAGGTCGGCCAAGGCGGCTTCGGCAATCCGGTTCGATCCATAGCCCCCGCGAGCGAACCAGACCGCGTCCAGGGACGGGTCCTCCATGACTTCAGTCAACGCTGCAAGTCGCGCATCGTCCGGCCCGGCGAAATGGCCATCGGACAGAAAGCACTGCGGATGGATAACCAGATCGCAATCGCCGCGCTTCTCGACGATCCTCTGCACGTCCTGAGCAGCTTCGGGTTTGAGCCTACAGCTCGGGGCGACCACGGCGATCTTCATCCCATCCTCAATAGCAGTGGCACCGGCGTCTCAGATAGGGCAGGTTCCCGCCTCTTGTGGAGAGGGGATTCATGAAGAAACAATTTGTCCTGGCCGCTGTGTTGGCTTCGTTGCTCACAAGCTCGGCAGCGACTGCACCGCGAAAACCTGCCGCTGACTACAGCCTGCTGATCCGCGGCGGCACCATCTATGACGGTTCCGGCGGAGCGCCGTACACCGGCGATGTGGGGATCAAGGACGACAGAATTGTCTATGTTGGGCCTCAAGCGCCGGGCGAGGCAGCACGCATTGTCGATGCTTCCGGCAAGGCCGTTGCCCCGGGCTTCATCAATATGTTGAGCTGGGCGACCGAGAGTCTGATCGCGGACGGCCGGGGCCTCAGCGACACGGTGCAGGGCGTGACGCTCGAAGTCATGGGCGAAGGCGATTCCATGGGACCCCTGAACCCGAAAATGAAGCGGCTTGCCGTTAAGCGGCAGAGCGACATCAGATATCCCATTCGCTGGACGACGCTCGGGCAGTATCTCGAATATCTTCAGCGCAAAGGCATCACTCCCAACGTGGCGTCCTTCATTGGGGCGACAACGGTTCGAGTCCACGAGCTTGGCGAGGGCGATGTCGATCCCAATCCGCAGCAGCTCGACCGCATGCGCGGTCTTGTCAGGCACGCGATGAAGGAGGGCGCGCTCGGATTGGGCTCGTCGCTGATCTATGCGCCTGCTTATTACGCCGAAACTCCCGAGCTGATCGCCATCACCGAAGAGGCAGCGAAATGTGGAGGAATGTACATCAGTCACATGCGCAATGAGGGCTACGAGTTGATGGAGGCGATCGACGAGCTGATCGAGATCTCTCGCAAATCGGGAGCGCCCGCCGAAATCTACCACTTCAAGCAGGCCGGTCAGGCGAACTGGGGCAAGCTCGATGCCGCCATCTCCAAGGTCGAAAAGGCGCGAGCCGAGGGCCTGCGCATCACGGCGGATATGTACACCTACCCGGCCGGCGCGACCGGCCTGGACGCAGCGATGCCCGTGTGGGTCCAGGCGGGCGGCCTGGAGGAATGGATCAAGCGCCTAAAGGATCCTGCGATCCGCGAGCGCGTGATCAAGGAAATGAAGGACCCATATGCCAAATGGGAGAATTTGGTGCTGCTCTCTGGCGGGCCGGACAAGGTGCTGCTGATCAGCTTCAAGAACCCGAAGCTCAAGCCACTCACGGGAAAAACCCTTGCCGAGGTCGCGAAGATGCGCGGCAAGAGCCCGGAAGAGACGGCGATGGATCTCGTCATCGAGGACGACAGCCGAGTCGGCACAGTCTATTTCCTCATGAGCGAGGACAATGTCCGTCGGCAGACCAGCTTGCCGTGGATGAGCTTCGGATCCGATGCGGAATCGCAAGCGCCCGAAGGCGTGTTTCTGAAATCGAGCACCCATCCGCGCGCCTACGGAAATTTCGCTCGGCTCCTCGGCAAATATGCGCGCGACGAGAAGGCAACGACACTGCCTGAGGCGATCCGCCGTCTGACGTCGCTTCCAGCGACGAACCTGGGAATCAAGGGCCGCGGCGTGCTGAAGCCAGGCTATTTTGCCGACGTCGTGGTTTTTGATCCTGCCGCGATCCAGGACCATGCGACGTTCGCAAAACCGCAGCAACTTTCGACCGGAGTCCGCGACGTGTTCGTAAACGGCGTCCAGGTGCTCAAGGACGGCGAACACACAGGCGCCAAGCCGGGGCGTTTCGTGCGCGGCCCAGGCTGGACCGGTTGGCCCGGCGGAGGCGCGTGCAAATAGAGCCCTTCCGTTCATCCTGAGGAGCCGCTGAGCCTGTCGAAGCGGCTTCTCGAAGGACGGGCCTTTGCCTCGCTTCGCTCACGCAGTTCCTCCTCAGGACGAGCGGTTGTGGTTGCCGCCCCTGCCCTCTAGGGCGCGCCGATGATTGATTCTCCAATTTTCTTCAGCGGGATCGGCGGAAGCGGGATGCTTCCGCTCGCGTCAATCGTGCGCGCGTCGGGCGCCAGGGTCGCAGGTTCCGACCGATCGCTCGACGCCGGACGCACACCCGAAAAGTTCGACTATCTTCGGTCGCTTGGAATCCAGCTTTTTCCGCAAGATGGATCTGGCCTACAGGCGGGCATGACCCTGGTCACTTCGGCAGCGGTTGAAGACACCGTCCCCGACGTCGTTCGGGCGCGCGAACTTAAGCTACCGCACCTGACGCGCCCAGAGTTCCTCGCCCGACTGCTGAATGATGCGCAGCGCAGCATCGCGGTCGGAGGCACAAGCGGCAAATCGACCGTCACTGGAATGATCGGCTGGATCCTCCACGCCTGCCATCGCCAGCCGACAGTGATGAATGGTGCCGTCATGAAGAATTTCGTGACGCCCTCGGCGCCCTTTGCAAGTGCGCTCGTCGGCGATCCCGAGCTCTTCGTCAGCGAGGTTGACGAAAGCGACGGATCAATCGCGCTCTATCAGCCTGAGATAGCCGTGCTCTCCAACATCGGCCTCGACCATAAAGAGATGGACGAGCTACGACAGCTGTTCGCTCACTTCCTCGGACGCTCGCGCAAGGCGGTGCTTAACCTCGACGATCCGGAGACTCGCGCGCTTTCGGAGACCGTGCCGTCCGATAAAGTGGTCGGCTATGGCTTCGACAGTCCAGGCGCGGACTTCATGGGCAAGGACCTGCAACTCCAACCGGACGGAGTGACGTTCGCGGTTGAGGCGGAAGGCGAGCGGCATGAGGTGCGACTAAATGTGCCTGGCCGTCACAATGCCTCGAACGCTCTCGCAGCGATCGCTGGTACATGTGCGCTCGGCGTTCGCCTCGAGGATGCCGTAAGCGCCCTGGCCCGCTTTGAAGGTCTTCGGCGCCGGCTTGAGCTGGTTGGCACCGCCGGCGGAGTGACCGTGATCGACGATTTTGCCCACAATCCGGACAAGATCGAGGCGACTCTAGCAACCTTGCGTGCCCATCCGGGCCGCTTGCTGCTCATGTTTCAGCCGCACGGCTTCGGACCGCTTGCGAAGATGGGAGAGGAACTGGCCGAAAGCTTCGCCAACGGCATGGCTCCGGATGATCGGCTGTATTTGCCGGACCCAGTCTATCAGGGCGGCACCGTGGAGCGGATCCGGGGCTCCGATTGGCTTGCCGAGCAAGTGAACGCGCGAAAGCGGCACGCCGAGCATATTTCCGATCGATCGAAGATCGGCGAAGCGCTGCTCTCCGAGGCCCAGGAAGGCGATCGAATTGTGATCATGGGCGCTCGCGACGATACGCTGATCGATTTCGCACGTGTGCTGGTGGAGCATCTCAAAAATCGGAACTGAAGGGGCGCTGCAGCGTCGGTCGCGCATGGTGAGTCCTGGAACCGTGATTGGCTGGAAGCTGCCGTGCGATCAGCGCGAACAGCTGCTCCGGCGCTTTCCGCCCAAGTATGAAAGGGTGGTCGCCGACCACGTGACCCTTCGTCCCGAGGCCACTCCGGAAACGCCCCTGCCCCACAAAGTCGATGCGCGAGTCATCGGCCGCGCCGACGATGGGCGCAGCCTCGAATGCTTGGTCGTCGAATTGGACGGCAAGACGGACCGGCCGGACGGGTCGACTTATCACATCACCTGGTCACTGGGACCGGGACGCCGAGCGATCGAAAGCAATGGCCTCCTACGCGACCAAGAGTGGCAAACGATTCCAGACCCGATTCCGATTGAACTGCAGCCGGCGCGTTTTTGATGAACGCACCGCGCCTCTTCCTCGATGCGGACGGAGTCCTTGCTGATTTCGACCAAGGCGCTCGGCGGCTACTTGGAATGCGTTCGAAGGACTATGTCGCGACGCACGGGCGCGCGGCCTTCTGGAAGCGGCTTGCGAGCGCGGAGAACTTCTACGGAAGCCTTCCGGAAATGCCTGACGCCCGCCGACTGTTCGATGCCGTCAAGCATCTGAAACCAACCATCCTTACCGGACTGCCACTCGGCAACTGGGCAGCTCCGCAGAAGGTCGAATGGGCGGCCCGGCATTTTCCCGGCGTCCCGATCATTACCTGCATGGCGCGTGACAAGCATAAGCATATGCACCACGGCGACGTGCTGGTGGACGACCGGGAGAAACACCGCGCCGCATACGAAGCGGCCGGCGTCGTCTTCATCCATCACAAGAATGCCGAAGATACCCTTCGGCAACTCGCTGAGATTTTCCGGCTCGTGGAAGCGCCCGAAGGCGCGAAGCTTAGGCGGCGGCCTTCAGGTCGACCTTCTCGACCCACTCCGGCCAGAACACCGGCTCGCGGCTCGACCAACCGGGCGCGGTTGCCGCGCTCTCGCTAATCGACTGGAGAAGGATTCGGCGGCGGTCCGGATGCAGATGCGGAAGAGCGGCGGCGGCGCAGAAAGCCGATGGCAGCCACGGCCGCGAAGACGCGCCGATCAACCGCTCATAGAGGAAACGATAAGCCGCAAAGTTTGGGAGCCGATCCTGGCCCAGGTCAAAGGCGGAAATCGTGATGAGCATGCCGATAAATGGCTCGATCATATCGAGTCCGCTGTCGTCCGGCACTTGGAGGCGAAGATGATCAAGCTGCTTGTAGAGGCGGGCCTGGGCGCGGATCGACGCGGCTTCGCCCTCGTCGCGAGCCCAGCATTCGATCGCATCGCGACGACCATAAGCCACATCGAGCGACCGGCGGATGTAGCGCTGCGTAGCCTTCGGGAAGCTCGCAAACTCCTTCATCTCCGAGATCAGCATCGCGCCGCTGGCCGGCTGGCTGGTCCGCGTAATCATGAACCCGACTCCTTTTGCCCAGGCGGGATCATGCG
>JBKPLG010000150.1:0-16438 GCA_046731515.1 Pseudomonadota bacterium
GTTCAGCGGTTATCCGTCGTTCGAAATCCAGGGCCAAGGGGCGCCCGGCTACAGCTCCGGGCAAGCGATGCAGCGAATTTCCGAGCTGGCTTCGCAAATCCCGGGAATAACGGTCGCGTGGGCCGGGCAATCCTACGAGGAACGCGAGGCCTCCGGTCAGGCCCCCCTCCTCTACGCTGTTTCCCTTTTGGTCGTCTTCCTCTGCCTCGCGGCCCTTTACGAGAGCTGGTCGATTCCGGTCGCGGTGCTGGTCGTCGTTCCACTCGGCCTTGTCGGAGCAATTTTCGCCGTCACTCTCCGCGGACTTCAAAACGACGTCTATCTGCAGATCGGCTTGATCACGACTATGGGCCTAACCGCGAAAAACGCGATCCTGATGGTCGAATTCGCCGAGCGCGCGGAAAAGCAAGGTATGCGGGTGATCGACGCCGCAATCGAGGCGGCCCGAATCCGGCTTCGCCCGATCCTGATGACCAGCTTCGCCTTCATCTTTGGCGTCCTTCCATTGGCGATCTCGACGGGTCCAGGAGCCAACAGCCGGATCGCGATTGGCACCGCGGTCGTCGGCGGAATGCTGACGGCGACGATGCTGGCGATATTCTACATTCCGCTATTCTTTGTCCTGGTACGCCGCGGGGTGCGGGACGGTATAAGGATTATCCGCGAGCGCTTCACCCGCCGGCGTGAGGCCAAGGCATGAAACGCTCAGGCGCGTTCGTTGTCCTGCTCGCCACCGGCTGCATGTCAATGGAGCCAAAATACGACCGTCCTAATCCTGCCATTCCCGCTTCCTGGCCGGCAGGCGACGCATACCTCAGGCAATCCGAAGCCGCTTTGCCCACCCTCACGTACCAAGACATTTTCCGCGACGTTCGCCTGCAGACGTTGATCGCCCAGGCGCTTGCGAACAACCGCAATTTGGCCGCGGCGGCGGCGAACATCGTTGCCGCACGAGAACAATATCGGATCCAGCGTGCCGAGCAGTTTCCGCAGCTCGATGCGGCCGCCGGTGTGACGGTCACCGGCGAACGCGCGTCCGATTCCGATTCGGAATCCGATGACGAATCAGGGTCGAAGGTCGTCGCAAACTATCGAGCCGGGCTGCAGGTGCCGAGCTTCGAGATCGATCTATTCGGCCGCCTGCGCTCCCTGACCCATGCGCAGCTCGAGCAATATTTCGCGACCGAGGCCGGTGCGCGCTCGACGAGGCTGACACTTATCGGCGATGTCGCCAATGCGTGGCTCACACATGCTGCGGACTCGAGCCTGCTCGCCGTTGCCGAGGAAACTGCCGCGAGCGCGGAAAAAAGCGTGCGGCTTACCAGGATGCGCCTTGAGGGCGGAGTCGCTCCGCGCACTGACCTGCGCCAAGCCGAAGAAGTCCTGACACAAGCCCAAGCCGATCTTGCCCAGCAGCGCACTTTCGTTGCCCAGGATCGCAATGCGCTGCAGTTATTGGTTGGGGCTCCGATCGATCCCAGCCTGCTGTCGAACTCCATCGACCAGGCGTTGCCGGCCATTGCCGAGCTGCCGGCGGGTCTCGATTCTTACATTCTTCTTCGCCGACCCGACGTTCTGCAGGCGGAATATCAGCTGCGCGCCGCCAACGCCGAGATTGGCGCCGCTCGCGCCGCGCTGTTTCCTCAGATCACGCTGACCGGGCTGCTCGGAGTCGCCAGTACCGCGCTGACGGGTTTGTTCAGCGGTGGACCGTTCGGATGGAGCGCAAGCGCGGACGCGACCTATCCGATCTTCCGGGCAGGCGCCGGGCGCGCGAATGTTCGGCTGACCGAAGCCCAGCGGAAGGCGGCAATCGCGCGTTATCAGAATGCGATCCAGGCTGCCTTTCGGGATGTCGCGGATGCGCTCGCCCGGCGCGGCACGATGAGCGATCAGCTCGCCGCGACGACGCAAAGGCAAGCAGCGGCGGCCGACGTCTATCAGCTAGTGGAAGCTCGTTACCGCAATGGCATCGACAGCTATCTCAACCTGCTTGACGCGCAGCGCTCGCTCTACTCCGTGCAGCAGGTGCTGGTGCAGACCAAGCTCACCTCCGCCCAGAACCTTGTGACCCTCTATCAAGCGATCGGCGGCGATCCGATGCTTCAAGACACGCCGATCTGTCAGCCACTTCCCAGCGACAGCAATGCCAGCAGCGCGAACGTCGCCAACCAATGTTCGCCCATATAATCGCCGCTGATTTGCGACAACGCAGCGTTCAAATGCTCATTAGCGGCGTCTTGAGCGATCCCCCGCTCGGCTAGACGCAAAAGCGGAGAGAGGCTGAGCCAGCACCAGGCGCGACTGAGGTTCAGACCATCGAGGTGCGCAATCTTGCCGTCGCTGCGGTCGCTGACGATGGCCGGAGTGAAGAGGGTCTCGGGGTCGCGCGAGGCGAGGCGCGGCAGAAATCGAGCGAACCATTCGGGGAACAACTCCCGATGTGCTCGCGCCACGCACAAGGCCTCCATCAGCGCAGACGAGAGGAATTCGTCTCCACCGGGCTCCCAGGCTTGGCAGTCGCAGTCCGCGCCGAACCAGTGAAGCGACCGTTCGCGAATTCGCTCCGCGAATGCCGGGTCGCGCTCGTCCGCCCACTCGAGCGAAAGGACGAGCCCAAAGGCCGTGTTGAAGTGCGTTCCGACCCGGATGGGATAGGTCAGGATTTCAAGATAGTCGTTGAAGCGCCGCGCAACGTCTTGCGCGAGCGGATCGAGCTCGGCCGCCCAGGTTTCTGTATGCCGCGCCGCTTCGAGATGGAGGTAGAGTAACCAGGCCCAGCCGTAGGGCCGCTCGAAACCGCGGCTAAGCGGCCGATCGAGGTAGGTCAGCTCCGCTCTGACGTTTTCGGCCGTGAAGGTCTCATCAGCTAGCCGGGTGATCGCCTCGGCCTCTTCGATCCGCGGGAAAAGCCGGCGTAGGGTCAGCAAAGTCCACCAACCGTGGACGCAGCTGTGCCAATCGAAGCTGCCATAGAAAATCGGGTGAAGTGTGCGCGGGGGAAGCGCGTCCTCGTCTCCCAGCAGCACGTGGTCCAGCTTGTGCGGATATTCCCTTCGCACATGGCCGAGCGCGATGCGCGCCATCCTTGACGCAAGCTCGGCGTCGAGTTCCGTCACAAATGGAAGCCCGCAAAATAAAGGATGAGGATGTTTGCGATCAGAAGCGGGATCGCCGTCGGAATTTGAGCTTTGATGACCGCATATTGATTCTTGAGCTCGAGCAGCGCGGCCGGGACGATGTTGAAGTTGGCCGCCATGGGGGTCATCAACGTTCCGCAGAAGCCGGCGAGCATTCCGACCGCTCCAATGACCGCCGGATTGCCTCCATCCTGCTGGATGAGGATCGGTACTCCGATGGCCGC
The DNA here is from genome assembly GCA_046731515.1 of Pseudomonadota bacterium. Classification (GTDB taxonomy): domain Bacteria; phylum Pseudomonadota; class Alphaproteobacteria; order Sphingomonadales; family Sphingomonadaceae; genus Sphingomicrobium. The sequence goes on from JBKPLG010000150.1 coordinate 3,365, forward strand.
CGCCATCACAGGGAAAGCGGCGAAGGCGTTGCCCATGATCATCGTGAAGACGGCCATCCCTATCGCATAGAGGATGACGGCGAGGAACACGCTTCCGCCTGGAATGATCGCTCCGGCGATCGAGCCGATAGTCGTTCCGACCCCGGCCGCGGCGAAGATGACGCCGAGCGAGGCGAGCATCTGCGGAAGCACCAGCGCCCAGCCGATCGAGTCCGCAAGCCGCTGGCCTTCATCGAAGGGCGCCATGGCCGGGGGCCGAAGCCAGGCGTAGCAAATGATCAGCGCGATGATCACGCCGAGCCCGAGTAAGACCAGGGTTACCGCTTTGGGGTCGATCAGGCCGCTGCCCTTGAGCGGGTAATTGAACAGAAGCGTTCCGACGAACGCGGTGAACGGGATGATCAGCGCGGGCACGAACAATTTATTGCCGTAGCGTTCGGAGAAGCTCTCGCGCTGCTCGGTGCTGGTCGATTGCCGCGAGCCTTTGCCGAGCAAGTGGACGCCCGCGATCGCGACGAGCGCAAGAACCAGCACGCCATTGCCAATGTCCCCGAGAAAATCACCGAACCAGAAGCTCGTCGCGATGAGACCCCAGAAGATCGCGTTGCCCCAGTGTTTCGGATTGGTCGCGTCGCGCGCGCTGGAGATCGCAAAAGCGGCGAACACAACGCCGGCGAGCATGTAAAGCCAGTGTAGGGTGATCATTTGCCCTGCCTTCCAAGCTGCCGATCGAACCACAACAGCCGGGTGCCGTGAATCAGGAAGGCGCATATTGCGGTGGGGATCGCCCAGACCGACAGCTGAAACGGAGTGAGCTCAATCCCGAAACTCTTGAGGGAGCTTTGGATGAGCAAGATCGAGGCGATCGCGATGAAAATGTCTTCGCCGAAGAAGACGCCGACATTGTCCGTCGCCGCCGACATGGCTTTCACCCGATCCGCGGTCGCGTCGTCGAGCTTCCCTTTCGTCTTTTCCGCCGCAGCCTCGGCCATTGGTGCGACCAAGGGCCGGACCATCTGGGCGTGACCGCCGACGGCGACGAGGCCGAGCGCAGCCATGATCTGCCGGAAGGCCAGATAGCCGACCAAGAGCCTGCCGGTGGTCGCCCCACGCATTCGCAGGATCAGCGTTCGCGCTCGCTGTTGGAGCCCGTATCGTTCGAGAAGTCCGATTACGGGCAGGACGAGGTAAATGATCGTGACGTAGCGGTTTTCGTTGAAGCCGTGGCCGAGCGTTCCGAGCACTTTGAGGAACGGCATGTTCCCCAGAAGTCCGGTGACGATCGCCGCGACGGCAACGACCAGCAGCGGGTTGAAGCGCAGTGCGAATCCGACAACGACGAGGACGATACCGAGAAGGGGGAGGTAATTCACTCGCGCAACCCGTATCCTCCGCCGCCGGGCGTCTCGATCACAAACCGATCGCCGGCGTGGACATTTGCGGAGGCCGTGGCACTCAGCATTTCGACCGATCCATCGGTGCGTTCGACCCAATTGCGACCTGGCTGAGCGTCGGACCCACCCAGGATCCCGCGCGGCGGCACAAGGCGCCGATTTGCAAGGATATTCGCACGCATCGGCTCCAGGAACGTCACGGCTCGGACGACTCCGTCACCGCCCTCATGCTTCCCGCGACCCCCCGAGCCGCGCCGGACAGCGAATTGGTCGAGCCTGACCGGCAGTCGAGTTTCCAGAACTTCAGGGTCGGTCAGGCGGCTGTTGGTCATGTGCGTCTGAACCGCGCTCGTTCCATCATGATCCGGCCCGGCGCCCGATCCGCCCGCGATCGTCTCGTAATATTGGTGTCGCTCATTGCCGAAGGTGAAGTTGTTCATCGTCCCCTGGCTAGGCGCCAGGCGGCCAGTGGCTGCGAAGAGGGCGTCCGTCACGACCTGGCTGGTTTCGACATTGCCAGCCACGACCGCGGCCGGGTAGGCTGGATTAAGCATCGAGCCGTCTGGGACGACCAGGCGGATCGGCCGCAAGCAGCCGTCGTTCATGGGAATTGCGTCGTCGATCAATGTGCGCACGACGTAAAGGGAGGCCGCCCGGACAATAGAAAATGGCGCGTTGAAATTGTCAGGCAGCTGATCACTGGTGCCGGTGAAGTCGAAAGTGGCCGATCGTCCCGTCTTGTCGATGGTTATCTTCACCCGGATTCGCGCGCCATTGTCCATCTCATATTCGAACTCGCCGTCGTCGAGGCGGTCGAGCAGGCGCCGCACCGACTCCTCCGCATTGGCCATTACGTGGTTCATGTAGGCGGCGACGACTTCCGGGCCATAATCGCGCGCCGTCTGGGCAAGCACTTCGCTGCCGCGAGTGCATGCCGCGAGTTGCGCCTTGAGGTCCGAGATATTGCGGTCGGGATTAAGAGCGGGCCATTCGCCGGACCCGAGCAGAGCACGCATCTCAGTCTCACGAAAATGACCTTCGTCGACGAGCAGGACATTGTCGATCAACACGCCTTCGTCATCGATTTTGCGGCTGTCGGGCGGCATCGATCCGGGCGCGATCCCACCGATATCGGCATGATGGCCGCGCGCTGCGACGAAGGCGGAGGGGTCGTCGTCCTGCTCATTATAGAACACCGGCACGATTACGGTGATGTCCGGCAAATGAGTGCCGCCGCGATAGGGATTGTTCAGGACATATGCGTCGCCTCGCCGAATGCCGCGCCCGTCGCGTCGACGCCCGCGCGCCTCAATGATCGTTCTGATGCTTTCGGCCATCGAGCCTAAGTGCACCGGGATGTGTGGCGCATTGGCGATCAGTGAGCCTTCAAAATCGAAGACCGCGCAGGAAAAATCGAGCCGTTCCTTGATGTTTACGCTCGTCGCCGTGGATTGCAGCGCGACCCCCATCTCCTCCGCGATGGCCATGAATAGATTGTTGAAGATTTCGAGCCGAATGGGATCCACGTCAGTGCCAATCGCCTTCTCGCGATTCAACGGAGCCGCCCGAGTGAGGACCAGCGTACCGTCGGCTTCGCGTTCGGCTCTCCAGCCCGGCTCAACGACGGTGGTGGAAGATGGGTCGAAGATAAGGGCGGGGCCGATCCATTCCTCCCCCAAACGGGGAGTGGGACCAGCTTCTCCGGAGCTGCCACCTCCCCGTTCCGGGGGGGCCTTACCGACCCCCTCCACGACCAGAGCATCAACAGTAACTTCGGCGTTTTCGTCCATGTAGCCGAACCGGCGCCGGTGCAGCTGGGCGAAGTCGGTCCGCATGCGCTCCGCCGAATCAATCGCGATATCGAGCGTCGTATCGCTCCCAGCGGTTCGCAGTCGCGCACGGCGAACCAACTCGATCGACTGCGCAGGCACATTTTGCTCAATCAGCGCCTCGCGTGCGCGCTGCTCAAGTCTGATGACTGCCTCCGAAAAATTCTCAGACAGCGGCTTCAGCCAGCTTGTCTCGCGAATCGCCTTCACGTCGGCGATTCCGATTCCGTACGCCGACAGGACACCGGCGAGAGGGTGGATCAGGATCCGTTCCATGCCAAGTGCATCCGCAACGGCACAGGCATGCTGACCTCCCGCTCCCCCGAAGCAGGCGAGCGTGTATCGCGTGACGTCATGGCCCCGCGCGATCGAGATTTTACGGATTGCCGCGGCCATATTGTCGACCGCGATTTCGAGGAAACCCTCTGCGATCTCTTCCAGACTTTTACCGCCAACCTGATTAGCAACCTGCTGCAGGCGTGCTTGCGAAGCACGGGGATCGAGCTGCTGATCCCCCTTTGGCCCGAATACCGCCGGAAAATGGGCCGGATCGATCCGCCCTAAGAACAAGTTGCAATCGGTGACGGTGAGCGGCCCGCCATTGCGGTAACAGGCCGGTCCTGGGCTTGCCCCGGCGGACGCCGGCCCCACCCGAAAGCGCAATCCGTCGAACTGGCAGATAGACCCTCCTCCGGCGGCGACCGTATGGATTTGCATCATTGGGGCCCGGATGCGGACGCCAGCGACGACGCTTTCATCAGCCAGCTCGAATTGTCCGGCATAGTGCGACACGTCAGTCGATGTGCCGCCCATGTCGAAGCCGATCAGTCGATCGGCGCAGTGGGGTCCGCTTGCCGCAACCATTCCGACGACCCCTCCCGCGGGACCGGACAGGATCGCATCTTTGCCGCGGAAAGTGCTTGCTTCGGCCAAGCCACCATTCGACTGCATGAAGTGGAGGTCAGTTCCCTCCGGCAAGCCGGTGGCGACGCGGTCGACGTACCGGCGCAGTACAGGCGACAGATACGCGTCGACCACAGTTGTGTCGCCCCGGCCCACAAGCTTGATCAAGGGCGCGACTTCATGGCTGACCGAGACCTGCGTGAAGCCGATGTCGCGAGCGATGTCGGCGACCCGCGCTTCATGCGTCGGCCACTTCCAGCCATGCATGAAAACGATGGCCAGCGCGTCGATGCCGCTGGTTCGCAAGGTCCGCAGCGCCTCGCGCGCCTGCACCTCGTCGAGTGGAACGAGCACATTCCCATCGACGCCGACGCGCTCGTCAATTTCGATGACCCGCTCGTAGAGCATCGACGGCAGCACGATCTGGCGCGCGAAGATTTCCGGACGCGCCTGATAGCCGATCCTCAGCGCATCTCCGAAGCCGCGTGTGATCGCCAGCGCCACGCGTTCACCCTGGCGCTCGAGCAAAGCGTTCGTAGCGACTGTCGTGCCCATTCGCACATCGCTGACTTCCCCGCCCTCGTCGCTTAGCACACGTCGGATCGCCTCCAGCGCGGCGTCTTCATATTGCTTGGGATTTTCCGACAGCAGTTTCTCGACCCGCAGACGACCATCCGACGAGCGGGCGATTAAGTCCGTAAAAGTCCCGCCGCGGTCGATTGAAAAGGTCCAGCTCGGTTCCACCCGAGCGCTCAAGCATAACCATCATTTCACTTCCAGCGGCACAATGCCGCCCCTATGGGGCAGCCATGGCTGTTTTGGTAACGGGGGCAGCGGGTTTTATCGGCGCGGCGACCTCCCGCGCCCTCCTCGAGCGCGGTGACGAAGTCATCGGCATCGACAATCTCAATGACTATTACGATCCATCCTTGAAGCGTGCTCGCCTCGATGGTCTGGCCGCTGACTTCCCCGGCCAGTTCCGGTTCGAGCGCATCGATTTTGCGGATGCCGAAGAGATCAACCTCATTGTGAACGGCTTCGATCTCGAAAGCATTGTCCATTTGGGCGCCCAAGCGGGCGTTCGTTACAGTCTTGAAAATCCGCAAGCCTATGTGCAAGCCAATTTTGTCGGCCACTGCAACATGCTGGAGATCGCGCGCCGGCATCAACCGCGTCACATGGTCTACGCCTCCTCTTCATCGGTCTACGGCGCCAACAAGAGCTTGCCGTTCCGCGTCGAAGACCGGGTCGACCATCCTCTTTCGCTCTACGCAGCTACCAAGAAAGCCGACGAGCTGGTGAGCGAGTGCTATTCCAACCTCTATCGGCTGCCCGTCACAGGCCTGCGCTTTTTCACGGTCTACGGACCATGGGGCCGGCCCGATATGGCGATGTGGATCTTCACCAAGGCTCTTTACGCCGGTGAGCCGCTGCCGCTTTACAACTGCGGTGAAATGCGGCGCGATTTCACCTATATCGACGATATCGTTAGGGGCGTCGTCGCCTGTCTAGACGGTCCACCGGCAGACGACGGTTCGGTCAAAGCCGGTGGCAGCGTTGCGCCACACGCAATCTACAACATCGGCAACAGCCGCAGCGAAGATCTAATGCGCGTTGTCGAGCTGCTCGAAGGAGCGACCGGTAGGAAGGCCTTGCTCGATCCCCAGCCCATGCAGCCGGGCGATGTGAAGGAGACATTTGCGGACATCAGCGCGATCGAACTCGATCACGGCTTCAAACCGTCGACAACCATCGATGAAGGCGTGCCACGGTTCGTCGGATGGTACCGCGAATACCACGGCTGTTAGCGCTCGCGTGGCTCTACCACCGCGTCCCATTACAGGACACGATATCTTTGTGGCTTGATTCAGGAGCGAGGCACGACCTTGATTGTCACATCAGGAATCGGAACGAGCCACCTACCCCTCCGGATCGGCGTTCCGCCCGATATGTGGCTGATCACGATCAAGTAGCTCTTCCGCCCGCAATGCGGCATTATTCGCTGTCGTGCTGCGATTATCGAGGTCGGTTGTAAGAGGTCCGCTATGCAGATTGAAGGACGCAGGGCCCGCTGACCATGACGGGCCAGAACCATTACAAGGTTCTCGGGGTTTCGCCGGAAGCGAGCCCGTTGGAGATACGCGCGGCTTATGTCCATCTGCTGAAACGCCATCACCCTGATAGAGCCGGCCCCGACGAGGGGGCTGAGAACAGCATCGAAGTTCAGCGCATCGTTGGTGCTTATCGGATCCTGAAGGATCCCGCGTCGCGCGCGAAATATGACGCGGCAATGCGACAATTGACTGTGTTTAAGCCGCGTTTCAGACGAGAACGAAAACGGGTAAAACCAGAGCTGGCACGCGCGTGGACATTCGACCGCACGAGGAAGCGGTTCAAGCTCGACACCGAGATGATCTCATACGCGCTTATGTTCCTCGCAGCGGCGGCCGGCCTGCAATTGCTGGTATCCAGGATCCTTCAGACGGGAAGCTCCCATTCTCCGCGCGTCGCGGCAGGGGCGTCGCAGGTACGCGAGCTCGCCGCCCACCTGCCGCTGGAGGTCGCCGTTCGAAATGCCGGTATGATGTCAGGACCAGAGGCAAGCAATTACAGCTCGCGCTGCTTCGCGGCTGCGCGACGCGATCGCAACCCCGCAGCGGCAGACCAATGCGTGGGATTTGACATGGCTTATGTGTACTGGCGCGAGACGATGGGCGGTCCGCTGGTCATGGACCCATATTTTCAGCCGGAGGCGATGGGCTCGCGCGCCCGCAATGCGTTCAACAGGCTGAGTCCTGCCGATGCAATGGCGCGCGTTCAATCCCTTCGTGCCGCAACGCTTAGCGCGATCATGCAGTCTCCAAGACCAACTGACGGTTTCGCTCCACACTCAGGAAATCGGGCTGCCTCCGTGAATGACGGCGCTGGGGGTCAGCCAACTGGGGATTGAGGGCGGCGTCTTGATTCGGGACGGAGGCCGACAGACTTGCTCCAAAGTATAGTCATCAGCCCTTAACCCGCGTATGCTAAACGGAAATTTCGACTGACTAAAGAGGATCGAACGATGCAGCGGTTTGCGTGGTTGCCAATGTTGCTGCTGGTTTCGGCGTGCGGCGCTTCGCAGCAGGTCTCCAACACACTCCCGCGAGGAGCGGAAGCCTACAATCTGATGCCTGCGGCGGGCTCTAATTCAGCGACATCTGCCGATTATCGTATCAGCCCGCTCGATAGCGTAGACATCAGCGTCTACGGTGAGACAGACCTTTCGATTAAGGCCCAACAGGTCGATGCAGCTGGGGTGCTGTCGTTGCCGCTGGTCGGCCCCATCCAGGCTGCCGGTAAGACAGCGTCCCAGCTTGGAAGCGAGGTAGAGCGGCTGTACGCCCAAAAATACCTGCGCAACCCGCAGGTCACGGTCACGGTGGACAAGTCTGTTTCGCAGAAGGTGACCGTCCAAGGCGAAGTTACCACGCCTGGGGTGTACGAACTGAAAGGCCCGACGACGCTCCTCGAGGCTCTGTCCCTGGCGAAAGGCGAACAACGGAGCGCAGCGTTAGATCAGGTCGTCATTTTTCGAACGATCAATGGAAAGCGCATGGGCGCCGTCTTCGACGTTCGGGATATTCGCGCTGGCCGAGCGAACGACCCTCAGATACTCGGCAATGACGTTGTGGTCGTCGGCTACTCTGAGGCGCGACGAATGTGGGAAGACATTCGCAGCGCGCTCCCCATGTTTAATGTGTTCCGCCCTATCACGACGGGAATCGTCAACTAACGAGCCAACGTTTGGCGTGACGCTCAGGCGTGGGGGAGGATCGGTGCGGGCCTAACCTTTATTTATCTCCTGTTTTACGCTAGTAGGTAAATCGCAATTTGCCTGAGGTCGAAGGGCCTTGGACGTCCCTGAATGAAGCAGGTCCAATAGACCGGATTGTCCCTGCTTCGCGAATAGGCGACCTCGGGGCCCAGTTCGACGCAGCACCGAGGAACGACGGCAGGATGATGACGTTGTCCACTTTCCGCATACTTCGGGGGCGCAAATTCCAGGTGCCATTTCCAACGTCACTCGGGCTGGTTTCACTCCCGTACGCTGAGCCTCGGCGGTTGGTGAACGCTACGGCAATTGCCTCGGCTTTATTGGTCGTAGTACTGGCTTTCGTGGCTCAACGAGGATTGGCCGGAAGCACGCCCGTCGCACACGTTCAGCGTTGGGCTATGCCCCCCGAGCCGCCGCCTTTCCTACTGCGGGATGTATCTGCGCAAGATGCCGTTACCATCAATCAGCGAATTCCTTTTTCGATCGAGGCGAATGTCCCGGCCCAGCCGTTCCGGTTCCGCGGGGATCTGGTCGCAAAAAGCCGAGCGCTCGAGTGTTTGACGCTCGCCATCTATTATGAAGCCGGCGCTGAGGATATCGCCGGACAAGAGGCGGTCGCGCAGGTCGTGCTCAACCGAGTCCGGCACCCGGCCTTCCAGCCATCCGTTTGTGGGGTCGTCTTCCAGGGCTTCATGCGCAAGACCGGCTGCCAATTTACCTTTACCTGCGACGGATCGCTGCTTCGCCCAGCCGATCCCAAGATCTGGGCTCGAGTGCGGCAGGTTGCCGAAGCAGCGCTGAACGGAGCGGTATTCAAGCCGGTCGGCCTGGCCACTCACTATCACGCCAACTACGTGGTGCCTTATTGGGCGACCAGCCTCGAGAAGAATGCCCAAGTTGGAGCCCACATCTTCTACCGCTGGCCAGATGCCTGGGGTATGCCTGCGGCGTTCGCCCGCAAATATCTCGGCAATGAGCTCGATCCGGCGAGCCTAAGGGCCGCCGCAATCATGAGCGCTGGCGATTGGGCAGAGGTTACGATCGCGCCCGATAACGGCCTTCAGCTAACAACGGACCCGAGGATTGAGCTGCTTGCGGTCGTCCAGCTGCTTGCGAACGGCACTTCGGACCTGGCGGCAGCCGACCAGCGTTACGAGAAGGACGTCAAGAGCTACTTTATTCCGGAGGCGAATTCCGCCGCCGTCCAGCTGTTCAGGAAACTGAGCAAGGACAATCCCGGTTTCACGCGATCAGTGGCCCAGGCTTTGCTCAGCTACTCCCCGCCGCCGGAACTTGCATCCAAGGATGGTTCGCCTGCCTCCGGCGACAAAGATGTCGCGCAATTCATCGACGCGCTTCGGGATTTCGCCCAATCGAGCAAATTTCAGCAGTTTTTTGATGGGCACAAGCCGTTTTACAGCTCCGTGATCCGTCGGACGCAGGAACAGGCCGCGATGACACGCGCTTATTGGGAAGCTTATACGGGTTTACCCCTCCCCGCTCGTAAGTTGATCCTCAGTTCGCTGAGCGGTGCGAACAGCGAGGTCAGGTGCGGCAGCGCTTCGCCCGCTTCGGCTCCGCCTTCAATTTTGTCACTCGGCGGTCTTGCTCAAACGAGCGCGGCGGAGACCTTCTTGAGCACCGAGGGCACGCAGGCAGCGTTAAGCCAGGCCGGATCAAACAAGACCAAAGCCGAGAGTCCGTCATCCAAAGTTGAGGACCGCGAAATCCAAGAGCAGGTCGTCCGCGCCGTGTTCACCCGTATCACGGCGCTGGCCAAGGGAGACGCTGCTGGGCGGGTTGCCGTTCAGCGCGAAAAAGTCAGCGGCTTTGCCATGGTCACCGGATTCGATACGCGACTCCGTTATTACGAGACTCATCGCGATCAATTCGCGACGCTTTCGGATTTTCTGCCCAAGCTTCTGGAGGGTCTCCCCTCGAAAGTCGTTGCAAACACCGGGGACGCCAAAACGGCACCCACCCAGTGCAGCGTCCAAATTGCTGCTGTGGGGTCGGAAAGCGTTGCTCCAGCGACAGGCGGTCAATAGACTGATCCGCGTACGAATCACTCGGTCGGTTCAAACCCCTTCTGGTATTTCACCTGTCCCTTTGATCGAACCGAATCCAGCAGCTGATTGAGAGCGCTGACCGTTCGCTGCTGCGTCATCCACTGCCGAGCTGTGGATTCGCGTTGCTCGGGAGGAACCGGTTGCGGAGTTACTGAGAAAACCTGAACGATCGCCATGCCAGCCTCCGCCGGCAACAAGACCAGCTCGGAGGCCGAAGGAAGCAAGCGCTCGGTTGTGTCCTCAGGCAAATTGGCACTGTCCCAGACCTGATCGCTTCTTGCACCGGATATGCCCGCGGCCCTGAGCAGCTGCTGCGCTTGCTCGAGTGTACTTGCCGTACTGAGATCGGCTTGCAGCTTTGCGCTCAGTTTCCTCGGAACGCTGATCTGCCCCGCCCGGATGGAAACTCGCTGGTCGAAGGCGTGTGGATGGGAATTGATGAAGGCGCGCACTTCTGCGTTGGTCGGATCGGCGGGCCCGCGTCTGGCCGCCACCAGTTCCTGCACAAGCAGCAGTTCGTTCAACCGTCGTGCCGTCAACAGATACTCGGGGGTTTGGTCGATCTTGTCGCGCAGCGCCTCGTCGGCGAGGAGCTTGCGATCCACGAGGTCGCGCATGACTCGGGCTCTCGCCGACGGGTCGTTGCCGATCGACATCCCCCGAGCGCGCGCTTCTTCGTTCAATTCGCCGACGGTAATCTCTTTTCCATTAACGACGGCGACGACTTGACCTTTGGGTTCCACCTTGTTGCAACTGGCACCAACAAACGCGAGCGCCGCGGCGGCGCCCAGCCAGAGGCCACGAGCAGATGCATGGAAGCTTTTACTCCGCCCCAGATCGGCGATTGGGTCAGTAGCGAGGGCCATCAGGGATGAAGACCGCTTACGACTGGATTACGGTGATGATCTTTGCCGGCCTCGTCACCCACTTCCTCCATCATTCGTCCAAACCCGATGCCTCCGGTCAGAGCATCTGGCTTTACATGGTCGCATGTGCCGGATGCGCCATTGCGAACTGGCTCGGCAATAACGATTGGCATCTCGCGGCAATCGCGATGATTGCGGCTACCCTGGCATACAGCTTTTATGTCTTCGGCCCACGCGGTCAGCCCCCACAAGATCACTAGGCGGCCCCCTCAAGAAGTTCCTGCAGTTCCCGGTTCGACGATAGCAGATCACTGGTGAATGCACGCATGGTTTGAAGCGCAGTCTCACGATCCTCGTCATCAACGGAAATGCGCACGAGCACTCCATCTGGAATGGAACCCGTGAAGGTCCGACGGAGCGCGGCCCAGCGCTGCTCGGTCGAAGTTGTCGGAAACTCTCGCCCGACGCGAGTCCAGTAGAGGATCTGATCGGTCCTTCCAGGGGCGGTGGCTGTCAGCAGTCGGGCAGGTATTTTCTTGTCTGGCGTTTGAAGCACAACGTTGGGCCAGCTCCGAATATTGAACCCCGCAGCGACGTAGCAGACCTCGGGTCGGTGAAGCTGCGTCTCACCCGTCTGTGCACTCCCATAAGCAATTAGCAACATCACCGGCAATGCTGTGTCGCTGAGATAGTATCGCGTGATTACGCTGTCATAGACGGCGTCGCCCGCCTCTTCGCCTCGGGGAATTATTACCGGTTCGTAGGTTGAAGCCGTCCATGAGCCGATCCGGTCCGGAACCAGTCCATCCAAAGTGCGGCGCGAAACGAGCTGGCTCCGTCCCGGCGACACACCGGCGCACACGAGCACCGTTCCCGCGAAAGCGCTCCCAATCACGAAGTCTCGCCGACTGATCGAGCTGTTCATGGACCCGCCATGATGGGCGCTGAATGTCGCCGCCTGCGCTTTCGCCGATACCAAATTCTTCGCAGATCAACGCCTTGAAAGAAGGCCAGCGCCCTATCCAGGGCGAACATTCCAAGGATGGCCAGCGCGAACGTGACAAGGCCCATCAAATCGTGCGCGAAACTTTGGCCGGCGCCATTGCCCGCATAGTAAGTGAGCAGGATGATCCCGAGCACCCTCACGAGGTTCGCAAGGATGGCAAGTGGCAGGATCGCGAGAACGAGAATCGTTGTGTGAACGGTAGATCGGCGGCTGGTGAGGTGAAGATAGAGAAGACACATTGCAAGAAGGCTGAAGATCGAGCCCAAGCCCGAGCAGGCTTGCTTTACGAGCAACTCATATTGGGCAATCTGGATCGTCACCCCTGTGTTTCCAACGGGGTAGCCAAGACCGTGAAGAATCGAAACGGCGGTGCCTGACAACCAGATCTTCAGCGGTTGCGTTAACTCGGCAGTCCACGTGAACGGCGGTTTGATCAAAAAGCCAAGATAGAGAATCGCAAACCACATCCGGCGCATTACCTTTGGGCCCCAATAATAGAAGCCCAAAAGGATCAGTATCGCGTAAAGTGCAATCGTCTCGAGTGGCAGCACTCCAAAGATTCTGCCGTACGCGTAAACAAGAAGTAGCAGGGGCAAGAACACAACTAGCCAACCCAGTCCGATCGAGGCAGGCCGGAAGAGGATCCGCTCACGGTCTCGCCAAACGAGCCACGCGCCGGATACGAGGATTAGCGGCCCATGGACGCCGTTGTCGGTGCTCCAATATTCACGGCCGAGCGAAATCAGAGTGGAAATAACAAGGGCTGCAATCCCGACGAGGAGGACAGCGAGGTGCAGTGGCAGCCGCGAGGGCCAACGGACTGCCTTAACACTTAACCGGTAAAGCTCGGCTGTCCGCGACTGCACCATTCCACCCCCGGTCGCAGCCATATCACTTTTGTTCAGGCTGTGGGTTCTTGTTGCGGAGTATGAAAACTTCGTCGCCTATCCTCGCTTCCGCGAAAAGGCGCCGTGCAAATTCGAGCGGCACGCCAACGCAACCGTGACTGGCATAGCCTTCCAGGACGTTGTTCCCGTGGATGGCAACTCCATCGCTCGTGAGCCGCAGTGTATAGGGCATCGGCGCATTATCGTATCTGCGTGAATAATGATCCTTCAACCGGGCCATGATTCGGAAGTGTCCTGCCGGAGTGGGGAATTCATCGGCGCCGTAAAGCGTCACTGCAGTTC
>JBKPLG010000151.1:0-8303 GCA_046731515.1 Pseudomonadota bacterium
GCTAGGCGGGTTGCACAGGTTCATGGGCTGGGACGGCCCAATTCTGACCGACAGCGGTGGCTATCAGGTCATGAGCCTCAGCGAGCTCACGAAGGTGACGGAAGAAGGCGTGGCCTTCGCCAGCCATCTCGACGGATCTCGGCACATGCTCAGCCCCGAGCGCTCGATCGAGGTCCAGCGCCTGCTCGGATCGGACATCGTGATGGCCTTCGACCAGCTGGTTCCAACAACGTCGACTTCGGAGCAGCAGCGCGAAGCCATGGAACGCTCGATGCGCTGGGCGAAGCGCTCGCGCGAGGAGTTCGATCGCGGCGACGAACATGCAGCGCGCTCCGCTCTGTTCGGGATTCAGCAGGGCGCGCTCGATGAGAGGCTGCGCAGGGGGTCGGCCGACACGCTGATCGACATTGGCTTTGACGGTTATGCGGTCGGCGGGCTCGCGGTAGGCGAAAGTCAGGAATCGATGTTCGGCTGCCTCGATTTCGCGGTTCCACAGTTACCCGAGGATAAGCCGCGCTACCTGATGGGCGTAGGCAAGCCGGACGACATTGTCGGCGCAGTCCAACGCGGGATCGACATGTTCGATTGCGTGCTGCCAACCCGCTCCGGGCGAACCGGCCAGGCGTTCACTGCCGACGGTCCGATCAACATGCGGAACGCGCGCTTCGCGGAGGATAAGGACCCGATCGAGCCGGAATGTCCGTGCCCGGCATGCACGCAGTTCGAACGCGCTTACGTGCACCATCTCGTGAAATCGGGAGAGATTCTGGGCGCGATGATGATGACCCAGCACAACCTCTGGTTCTACCAGCGTTTGATGCAGGCGTTGCGAGACGCGATTGCCGAACAACGGCTGGACGTGTTCGCGAGGGAGTTTGTCGCGCGCTACAGAGCTAGTCCGCGCTGACGGAAAGAAAGGCGGGCAAAGGCCCGTTCCAGTCGGCCTTGATGTCCTCAACAACGGGCGAGCGCGCGGCTTCCTGCCTCGGCTCCGGACGACGCTCTGGTTTCTCTGGTCTCCGGGCTTCGACCCTCGCTTCCCGTTTGGGCTCGCTCGGTGGGACTCCAATGCGGGCAATTTTCTGGCCAGTCAGCCTCTCGATCCGCCCGATCAGTTCGGAATCGTCTTTTGTCGCAATGGTCACCGCAATGCCCTTGGCGCCGGCGCGGCCCGTGCGGCCGATACGATGGACGTAATCGTCAGGCTGCCAAGGCACGTCGAAGTTGAAGACGTGGCTCACACCTTTGACGTCGAGGCCGCGCGCGGCGACGTCGGAGGCGACAAGAATGTTGATCTCGTCGCGCTTGAAGCGGTCGAACTCAGCGATACGCTCGACCTGCTCCATGTCGCCCTGAATCTGACCCGCGGCGAAGCCCGAGCGCCTAAGGTTGCTGGTCAGGTCCCGTACCGTCGTTTTGCGATTGCAAAAGACGATCGCGTTTTTCACCTCTTCCGCACTCAACAGGTCCTTCAGGGCATCGCGCTTCCTGTCGGCCTTCACCTCGACCAGACGTTGCTCGATATTGACATTCGCGGTGGCCGGTCGCGCGACTTCGACCCGCTTCGGGTCATTGAGGAACTTCGCTGCCAGCTTCTGGATTGGCGGCGGCATGGTCGCCGAGAAGAGAAGCGTTTGCCGCGATTTCGGGAGTTTGGAGCAGATTTCCTCAATGTCCGGAATAAAGCCCATGTCGAGCATTCGGTCGGCTTCGTCGATGACCAGAAGCTTGCAGTCGGTGAGCATGATCTTGCCGCGACTAAACAGGTCCATCAGCCTCCCGGGAGTCGCGATCAGCACGTCGACGCCTTTTTCCAGCGCCTTCACCTGGTCGCCCATTTGAACGCCGCCCATCAGCAGCGCCATCGAGAGCGGGTGGTATTTGCCATATTTGTCGAAATTCTCGGCAACCTGCATCGCGAGCTCGCGGGTCGGTTCGAGGATCAAAGAGCGGGGCATGCGCGCCCTGCTTCGGCCGTGGTGCAGGATGTCCAGCATCGGCAGGACGAAACCGGCCGTCTTGCCGGTACCAGTTTGGGCAATGCCAATGAGATCCTTGCCCATGAGCACAGTCGGGATGGCCGCGCGCTGGATTGGCGTCGGCTCACCATAGCCGCTGTCTTCCACAACGCGGAGCAATTCGTCAGAAAGGCCGAGATCGGCGAAAGTCATTCAAAATCCGGAAGAAAGGGTGGGCCGCGGCTTCTCATGGCCGCTGCGGCAGATATCGCATGCGGCTATGCCGCAGGCCTTGAACTTGTCAAGGAATGTGAGTTTGCCGGGCGCGGATCCAAGCCCGCAATTGCCGCGACGAACGTGCTAAACCCAGTTTGCTAGGTGCTGAGGAGGCGCGGTGACCAAGAAAATCCTGGTTGTCGAGGACGATGCTACGACAGCCGATTACATCGCCAAGGGCTTTGAGGAAAACGGTTATGTCGTAGATCGCGCTGGGGACGGCCGCGACGGCCTCTTCCATGCGACCGACGCGAGCTATGCGGCGATCATTCTCGATCGCATGCTGCCCGGGATGGACGGCCTGGCTGTTCTTGGCGCCGTCCGGGCGGCGGGCGTTACGACACCTGTGATCATTCTGTCGGCCCTCGGATCAACCGACGAGCGTGTCAAAGGCCTGAAAGGAGGCTCTGACGATTACCTGGTCAAGCCGTTCGCATTTTCCGAGCTTCTGGCCCGGGTTGAAGCCCTGCAAAGGCGCAGCGGCTCAACGGCCGAAGCCGTGGTCACGAGGCTGGCCTGTGGCGATCTCACCATGGACCTGCTCACCCGACGGGTCGAACGGCGTGGCTCAAGGATTGACCTCCAGCCGCGTGAATTCCGTCTGCTGGAGCTGCTTTTGCGGAACCAGGGGCGGGTGGTGACCCGCACCATGATGCTCGAAGAGGTATGGGACTATCATTTCGATCCGGGCACCAACGTGATTGACGTGCACATCAGCCGGCTTCGCAAGAAAATCGACGAAGGTTCCGATGCCCCGTTGCTGCATACGGTTCGAGGCGTCGGCTACATGCTGAGTGACGCTGCTTGAAATCGAGAAAAGGACCGAACATTCGCTTGCCGGCACCAATTCGAGCCGCCCTGATCAGCGTTGCATTGAGCTTGATTATCACGGTGCCTGTTGTGCTCTTCGTTTACCATCAGACCGACCGTCTGTTCGAAGCGCGCATCGTCAATCGTATCGATGACCGCGAACGCAATCTCATGCTGGGATATCGGACGAGGGGCATTCCGGGGCTACTGCGATCCATCAACGAAGAGGTCGCAACCGGCATTGCTCGGGGCGGAGCGATCCTCCTAATCGACCCGGCAGGCCGTAAAATGGCCGGAAATCTGACCACTTGGCCGACAATGCGAAACGGCCCGACGCGATGGACGGAAGTCGCCTTGTATCCGGAGAGAGACGGACGGCCCCAGCTCTTTGCGCTTCGCGTTCTGTACTTGCCCACCGGCCATCGCCTTATCATCGGGACCAATGTTGAGGACCGCGAACGGATGCGGGAATCGCTAATTGAAGCGCTCGTCGGAGCGATGATCCTCGCGATTCCGCTTGGCGCGTTCTTTGGCTTTATTGTGATGAGGATGACCGAACGGCACGCCAGGACCATCGGCAATGTCGCTGTGCGGATCGCCGCCGGCGACTTGAGCCAGCGGCTCGACGAAAGATCGGAAGGCGAAGGATTCGCGAAGCTCGCAGCCTCGATCAACGCGATGCTCGCACGCATTGAGGAACTGGTCGAACAGCTTCGGACAGTGACGGACTCATTGGCGCACGACCTCCGATCTCCGCTCACGCGCATCCGCGCGAATATCGAGAAGACGGCGCTTCACGTGAATGAGGAGGAGCAGCAGCGGGCACTGGAGGCCATTTCGACGGATGTCGATCGAATGCTGCGGCTCATTTCGGCGACTCTCGAGACAAGCCGGGCCGAGGCGGGGATGGGTCGACAACAGTTTGCGGAGTTCGATCTAGGCGACCTTATGCGGGACATTTGCGAGATCTATTATCCGGTTGCCGAAGAACAGGGTCTCACCCTCGAGGTAGACGATCCGCGAAGCATTCCATTCTTCGGCAATCGCCAATTGATCGGAAGAGCGGTTGCCAATTTGATCGACAATGCGCTCAAATATGGCCGCAGCAATATCACGATCGGAGCGAGCGAAGAGGGCGACCTCATAAAGCTGTGGGTCATCGACAATGGTCCCGGAATTCCGCCGGAACTTCGTGAGGAAGCCACACGGAAATACCTGCGGCTTGAAGCAGCGCGAACGACCGAAGGCAGCGGACTCGGGCTTGCGTTCGTACGGGCCATTGCCCGCCTCCATGGTGGGGATATCGATCTTCAGGACAACGGTCCCGGCCTCCGGGCCGTGATGACATTGGGCCGAAGCGATCCGCCTGGCCACGCACACATTGCGGATTTGTAATCACCGGAACGGTGAGACGTCAGGTAAACAATATTAATCAAGGCGGCGTCGGTTGCGAGGATCGCTCGGACTCTCCCCTGCTCCCGCCCCCCACCGGGCGCTCCTCGCATCCGACTATTGTCGCAGCTTGGGCTCCAGCACCTTGAACCTTTCGATGGTGCAGCTCCCGCCGATTCGAGAATGGACCGCGTCGCGGCCCGCGCAGAGCCGCTCATCCTCAGGCTGCAAATAAAAATCGCCGTAGAAATCTAGCGCGGGGCAATCCTCATCAAACTCGGCCCGGACCCTCGCGCGATTGGCAAGAACGAAATCGACCCGCTCGGAACCCGAGAGCAACGCACGCCGAATTGATCCCACGGGGATGCACTTAGGCCCTTTATGCTCGACCCATATAATCTGCTGAAGGACTGGCCGCGGCTGAACCCGAATGCGCAGGATCACTTCGTCCTGCACGACCAGTCGAGTGACAGATTGTTGCACACTTTCAGCTTGCCCGGCGAATATACCGACCAACATTGGTAACAGACTGAAAAACGTCGCCGGAGACAATCGTGAGCCCGCCCTCCGGTCGGGCTTTGCAGCGCCGCCTTGAACAATCGATGAATTTTCGGGGAAGGCGCAGCCTCCCGGCGTCCCGGGAACTGCCGCTTGCGTAAAGCAGTGAAGGCAAATAGAGGCCTCGCAAACACTTTCCGGCAGGTTCGCGACGCTGAACCCGTAAGCCCGAGACCCCAGGAGACCATCAAGATGGCGACCGCAGCGCCGACCCAGAACTTGCCGCTCTTTTACAACGCGATCGAACCTCTCAACGCCAGTCAACACAGCAAGATGAAGGTGCGCCGCGTGCTCAGGATGGCCCAAGTCGGGCAGACACACGCGATCCCCGTCACGGTCGATGAATTTGCGCTTGTCCAGCGGCATTATCCCATCGTCTTTTCGATCGGCGAGAGCCCCATTCCCATCGCGCTCATGGGCCTCAACGAAGGCGTGAACGTGTTTCTGGACGAGAGCGGCCGGCCGAATGACGCTTCCGTCTACATTCCCGCCTACATCCGCCGTTATCCCTTCCTGCTCGCTCGTTTGCGACCGGACAGCGATGAGCTGTCGCTGTGCTTCGACCCGACCGCTGATGCGATCGGAGAGTTCGATGAGGGCGAAATCTTGTTCGACGGTGATCAGCCGAGCGACGCCACCAAGGCGATTCTAGAGTTCTGCGAGCAGTTCGAGACGGCAGGCCAGCGAACGGCCGCCTTCATGGAAGAGCTCAAGAAATCCGGCCTTCTCATGGAAGGCGAAGTCGCTATCCAGCCGGAAGGCTATGAGCAGCCCTTCATCTATCGCGGTTTCCGAATGATCGATGAGGAAAAGATCCGGGAGCTGCGCGGAGATGAGCTCAGGAAGATGAATCAGAATGGCATGCTGCCACTAATCTTCGCGCACCTTTTCTCGCTCTCGCAGATGCGCGACGTGTTCGGCCGCCAACTGGCGCAGGGCAAGGCGCCGCAGCCGGTTCCGCAGCCGGCTCCCGCTGCGGTCTAGTCTCCGCTTTATTCGGCGGCCGTCGCGAACTGCCGTCCCAGCAACGCATTACCGAGCTCGAGCGCAAGAGCCTCGATCAGCGAAGCGGCATCATCGAAGCCGGCGCCCGGTTTTTTGAGCGCCTGGTCGAGGTAGCGGCGGCGGTCCAGCTCGATCTGAAGGGCATGGACACCCGATGCAGGCCTCGCGTGGCGCTCGATAATATGGCCGCCGGCGAATGGATCATTGAGCCCGGCGTCAAAACGAAGCCGCCGGGAAATCGCCACTGCTTCGCTGCTGAGCCACGGACCGGCCGTCCGGCCCCGACAATCGCCGAACACGACGGTGGGGACGCCCCCTGGAGGCGGCGGCATCGAGTGGCAATCGAGCAGCAAGGCGCATCCGAACCGGTCCAGCACCAATTGCAGCTGATCCTCTATCGCCTGATGATAGGGCCGGTGAGCCTGTTCGATGCGCTCCTGCAGCTGTTTCATGGTGATTGCCCGGCGCCAGAGGAACCCATGCTGCTGAGTCCGCGCGGGCACGATCCCCAGCCCACCTCGAGCTCTCGCAGTCACTCGTCCCCGGCGTGCACCGTCCACCACCGCTGGATCGACCTCATCCTCTGCGCGGTTGCAGTCGATCGCGGCGCGTGGGGCTCGGGCGATGACGGCTCCAACGCCTCGCTGAACGGCCCGCCAAACGAGCCTGTCGATGTAGGGATCTTCGAGGTTGCTGAGGGCGTCCTTCCCACCCGAGGCAATCGCCACGAGCCAGTCCGGATATTCCCGGCCGGAATGAGGGACGGACAAGATGACCGGCAAATCCCCGCGCGGCGGGCGAATGATCGGCGAGGAAAGCGACGTTACGTGCACGATTCCGTCCCAGTTTAGGACCGACACTGAGGCGCTGCAACGCGCAAGTGCGTTATTCGCTTCTGGCAAAACGCATTTGTTCAGAGCATAGTGAGGACATGGCGAGAATCCTTCTGGCCGAAGACGACACGTCGATGCGCGAGTATCTGCAGCGCGCGCTGCAGCGCGTTGGATATGAGGTTGCGGCAGTCGGTTGCGGGACCGAGGCCATGCCTCTGCTGGAGACGGAACAGTTCGATCTACTGCTGACTGACATTGTCATGCCGGAAATGGACGGCATCGAGCTTGCGCAGAAGGCCAGCGCCATCGATCCGTCGATCCGCGTGATGTTCATTACCGGTTTTGCGGCCGTCGCGTTGCAGGGTGGCCGCACGGCGCCGGAGGCGAAGCTCCTGTCGAAGCCATTCCACCTCAAAGACCTCGTGATGGAAGTGGACCGGATGTTCCAGACCGAGGACGCGCACGGGCGCTTGTAGCGCCTCCATCAAGCGCATTTGCCCGAATTATGCTGACAATCGGGTTATCCGGCGCTGGATGACTTTCGCCCACAAGAACAAGGATATCAGGAAAAAGGGCCAGGTCAGCAACACGGCAAGAATGAGCATGTGGAGAAAGTGCAGAATCCAGCCAATCTCCGCGTTTCCCAGCGCGCAACCGGATATCGACACGGGGTAGCCGAACTCTCCGGGTCTATCAGTATAGGCGCCATGCTCATTGACGTAACATCCCAGAAGCGATGCGATTTCATCCGACAAAATGTTCGAAGCAACCGGCCCGACGCCGATGACCAACGTAATGATCGCTGCCCACAGTAACCGCCGATTGCTCCATGCGCCGCCCGTTTCCACATCGGCGTTGCCACGCGTTCGTTTGGCAATCCAATAGATGATAATCGCCGCCCAGCCGAGCAGGCAGGCCATGACGACAAAGTAGTTTTGCTGGTGGAGGAGGTAAAACGGCACTTCAAGGCCATCCAGAAAGCCGCGAATGTTGGTCGAGCCGAGCATGCACGGCAGTGTCTCCCCGAGTTGAATAGGGCAGCCCAGGGCGGACTCCGTGGCCCTCACCACAAACACCAGGATAGTCGGCAAAATGCAGATCAGGAACGCGACGATCGTTGCCCACAATGCTAGCCGACCTTCTGGTCTTTTCGGACGCGGTTTCTCGTGGCTTTCAGAAGGCACGTGCAGTCCCCTAGTTCGTTTGGGGGAGCTTAGGCTCCTCGGCGACGCGAGAGCTTTCAAATATCTTAGGCGTTTACGACTTGATGCTTCGGGCGCTGGACGCGCAAAATGTGCGAATGGCCTAGTGTCTTATTCAGCGGACGCGCACGGGCGGCTTTAGTCGCTATTCCTCCGGGTTGCGCCTTCGAATTCCGCCCCCTAAATGCCAGCCCGAGTGGGCGTGTAGCTCAGTGGTAGAGCACTGTGTTGACATC
Source organism: Pseudomonadota bacterium (assembly GCA_046731515.1). Classification (GTDB taxonomy): domain Bacteria; phylum Pseudomonadota; class Alphaproteobacteria; order Sphingomonadales; family Sphingomonadaceae; genus Sphingomicrobium. Next base: position 8,271 of record JBKPLG010000151.1, read on the forward strand.
GCAGGGGTCGCAAGTTCAATCCTTGCCACGCCC
>JBKPLG010000152.1:0-13922 GCA_046731515.1 Pseudomonadota bacterium
CCTTTGATCAGATACGATTTCCTGCATTGCGCGCGCATTCGCTATCCTGCTGCAAGGATGAGCGAGGATCTGCTGTTTTATCTGGAAATCCTGATCAACGGCGCCCGAACAAGGACGACCGACGAAGCCTTCTACATATACACAACAAGCGTAGGCCAGATTTCGGGCCGGAGTTCAACGATCTCGGCTACAATTCCCGATGACGAGCTTGTCGCTGATTTGCTCGATGAACTGACGGCCAAATACCGCGACCGCCTCGATGGCGATGAGCTGAGGGCGATCTCGTCCCGGGCCGATCGACTCCGTCGACTGGCACCGGTCAATCGTCTCTACCAAAATTGGACCAAAGGCCGTTATTTGGCTGTGGCACGCCAGTGCCTTGTCGACCGAGCTGCAAGGCAACATTTGGTCGCAGCGCTGTCGAAGCGACTGCGCAGTACGGGTTAGAAAGACGGCGCGACCGACGAAGTGGCCGCGCCGCATGATCATTCAAACAGCTCCAAGCCTATGCACAGATCTGCGAGTTGAGTGAAAGGCCAGTCTTCGACAAGACAACGCCGCTGGCACTCTTGGTATAGCAGTTCTTCGTTCGACCGTCGCTGCTGGCGATCGGCATGCCGTCGATGGTCACTCCAACGCTCGCTGTGCTGGGCGTGTAATTGAGAACCTGGACGCCAACATATGTGAGCGGGTCGGTAACGTTGGTGTTCGAGAACCTCACGTTTTCGATGTTGCCGTTGTTGGTGAACACCAGCACGGCGGGATGGCCGATGTTTTGGTTCTGCCGCGGATTGACCAGTACATTGTCGCGGAAGTCGACATCAGAGACGCCAACGGTGTTCCAGTTGCTTTGGCTCGCCACCCTCAGGCCCGCGACGCCCGTAAGAACGCCCTTGTTCCGGTAGACCTGCGCGCCACTCGTGCCTTCGATGCCGACGGCCGATCCGCCCGGTCCGTGACCATAGCGACCCAGGTTATCGTAACACTGGTTATCGAAAATGCGGATGTTCCGGTTTACTCCCGCATTTACATAGCCGATGGAAGCGAAACAATCGTCTCCGGCTCGGGTCGCCTTGTTGAACTGCATTAGGACGTTCTGCGAAGCGCCCGTCACGTGGAACGCATCGGCATGGCTGGCATAAACCTCACTGTTGAGGATACTGCTGTTTGAGGTATGAGTGAGTAGGACGCCGGCACCCGCCACGTTATTGGCCTTCACACCGTCTAAAGTGACGTAGCTCGATCTAAGAACGAAAAACCCCTTGGAGTTGGGATCGCTCGTTCGTTGCGTCGCCCCGGTGTTGGGCGAATAAACTTGAAGTCCCGCAACCGTGACGTAGTTGCCTTTATAGACGATCAACGAGCTATGCAGCGGATCGACGGCCCGTAAAATCGTGGCGTCCTTCCCGGCTCCGACGACTGCGACATAGCTCTTCGTGGAGAGCATGACCTGCTTCGAGATTTTGCAGGTGCCGGCCGGAAGCTGCAGCGCCTGATAGCTCCTCAGTGCGTTGAACGCGTTTTGGAGGGCAACCGTGTCATCCTTCACACCGTCACACAGGATACCGAAATCGCGCGCCGCCCGAACCGTGTAGCCTTCCGGGACCGCGCTCGAAGTCGGTGTTGGTGTCGGTGTCGAACTCGCACTTAAACTTATAGCCTCGGTTTGCTTGGCTTCTCCGGTAATCGTGGAGGTATTCGAAGTACTAGTAGTAGTGGTCGCGTAACCGACGCCTACGACAACGGAACCAAGAAATAGTGCACCCCTAAATTTCGACATGGCAAGCCCCCCAGAGCTTTGCAATTATTAAACCCACTCAACTACTCCTGAAGATAATACGATTCGTCAATGCTTTAAATATTGGAAGATACTTGCTCGATAGCTACAATTTTACGACTGTGCCCCGAGCGGCCAAGTTGAACGACTATATCAATAACGGACCTCGCATAGGCAATTGTATCTGATCTTGAGAGGCCGATGCCGGCCTGCATCACCATGAGCGCGAGCTGCTCCAGCGCTCCTGCTGGTGAATTGGCGTGGATCGTGCTGAAGGATCCCGGGTGGCCCGTGTTCACCGCCCGAAGGAAGCTAACCGCTTCCTTGCCGCGCAGTTCGCCCAAGAGAATGCGATCTGGCCGTAAGCGAAGTGCGGCCTGGAGGAGATCATCGGTGTCGATCATCGCCTCCCCCAGCTCACCTTTGACGGCGATGAGTCCCAGATCATTGGGACCGTGCAATTGAACCTCGGCCGTGTCCTCGACGACGATCACTCGCTCGTTCACGGGAACTTCGCGCAGGAGCGCGTTCAAGAATGTGGTCTTACCGGTCGACGTACCGCCGCTGATGAGGATCGTTTGACGGTCGCGAACAGCCTCACGAAGGAAGGCGATGGGATCCCCCTCTGGGCTTCGCCGACTTTCCGGTTGAAGCGGCTGAATGGCGCCGTGTGCGTAATCGTCCAATGGAACATCGACCAGGCGGTGGCGCCGGATCGCAAGCGCCCAGTGCGCCCGCGTGGCCGAGGGCGCGACGAATTGGGCGCGAGCACCGTTCGGCAACATTGCTGCCAGCAGCGGCCGCTCACGATTGATGCCCTGATTTGTGATTCTGGCTACCTGCTCGGCAAGTCGCTGCAGCAGCCGGTCGTCGATCGACGGAGCGTCATGCCGAGCCATGCCCGATGGCTTCTCGATCCAGATTTCCCCCGGACGATTGACCAAAAGCTCGGTCACCTCCGGATCGTCGAGCCACTCGCGGAAGTGCTCGAGATATGCCTCGAGAAAGGGGTCGCCCCCTTCATCGGCGACGAGTTGTAGGCTCATGATTAACCTCTGCTCCCGCCTGCGGGAGAGAAGATGAGGTCGCGTGCAGTGAAAACCCTAACCGGCTCGCCCGGGCGAACACGAATGGTCGGCGGCCGTTGCAGATCGCCTTGAGCGGCCATTGAGGCCGCGTTTTGACCGCCGGATACGACCACAGTCGAGCCGCCACCGATAAGGGAGCCCGCCCCGCCCAGGACCGAGAGCAGGAGAGCAGAACCAAATCGCTGGAAGAAGTGACTATTGACCTGGCCGGTGACTCCGGCTTGACCCGAGAAGTCGACGGCGGGTGACGCCAATGCAATCGACACGCCATCGGGACGCACCAATCGCGTCCACAAAAGATAAGCGCGCTTCTGACCCTGGGCGAGCCCCGTCTTGTATTCACCGATGAGGCGCGACGAGCGTGGAATAAGGATCCGCCGTCCGTCGAACGAGCGGACATCCTGACTGACGACAGCGCGCACATAGCCTGGCAGATCGCTGTTGATGGCGGTTTCGAGCACCGCCGGGATAAGCGTTCCCTGGACAACGGTGTTGGTCGGATCGGCCATGTGGGTTGATCTTGCCGCCGCCGTGTCGGGCTGATCATTTGCGGAAACGTTCGATCCGCCTCCAAGCATCGCAGGCGTTTCGTTGGTCTCGGCCGAGCCAGCCACACTTGGTCCAGCGGCCGTGGGTGAAGCGCCACCGTCGAACACCAGCACGGGCGCCGGACCGTGCGTGACCGGGACCGTCATTTGCTCGGGAGCAGGCATCGGTCCGACATTGCCCATTGCTTCAGGTGTCAGCACGGGCGCCGGTTGCAGGTCACTCGCGGGGCCAGGCGTCGTTGGCATTTGCATTGCCGAAGGCGTCGCTGGCTGAACCGCCGTCTGGGCCGGGCCAGGCACGCTCTTTGACTCTCGGGTCGAGCTCAACGAAATGAAAGTCGCGCACCCCAGGACCAGCGCAATCGCTCCGCCTGCGGCAACTCCCAAATTGTCCCGACGGCGCCGTTGCTGTGCGACGACCGGAAAGACGTTCCGGCTGGCAAGGACCAATGCCTGTTCATTGAGTTCCACCCGCGGATCGGTGTCGATCACCGAAGGCACGTTCGAGACCGGCGTCAGAGCTCCCCAGACGCCTTCCGCGCCCTCAAAACGAGTCGTTCTTGAATCATTTGCCATGAGCGGATTCCGATAGCTGGTCGGTCAGGAGGGACCGGACATCGAGTGTGTGCAGTTGGGCCGCAGTATTGGCGGCAGCGGCGGGCACACGGGGCGCAGCAAGTTCCGTCGAAGCGCTCGTCTGCCGAAATGGAGCTGCAGCAGTCGCGAGATTAGGCTGCGGCGGGGTCGAAGCTTTAGCCACGACGTCCGGCCGCCGGGGAACGGCGGGCACCTTTGCGAGCGGTGCAGTGATAGGCCTCGCCGCAGGCTCCGAACGCCACAGGCGCGCCATCGTCTTGCCTTGACGAAGCAGAAGGTTAGCGGGGACGGGATCAATGACGATATAGTTGCCCGCGGTGCGATAATTGACCGGTCCCTCGTTACCTTCGTTCGACTGCGTCAGAATCGCCGGCAGAGGCGTATCCTGATCCCACGCCAGGTACAGCGAAGATCCATCGTCGAACACGCGGCCCGGGAGGAGCCGCTTGTGACCCTTCATCCGCCATCCGAAATTGAGTTGAGCGGGCGTGACAGACGCGGTCGATTCAGCGGCCGCCTCGGCCACCTTGGGACCTTCCGCCGCCTTCGGTTTCTCGTTCGGATAGCTGAACCTCATTGCATAGACGGGCTCGCCGCCGGTGCGCGCGACCAGGTCGAACATGTAAACGCGCCGATCGGTGATTACCGTCATGTTGGTAGCGGCCGCTCGCGCGAGCGGCTTCAGGAACAGAGCGCTCGCGCGTCGATTGGGCGTGATCTGCCATGCCGACGAGTTGCCGACGGCGACATTCTCGATACGCTCGTCGCCGGCGAATTCGATCGTCGACTGAACGCCCGGACGGCCGATGACCTTCACAACCTGGTCCGGGTCATAGGCGACCGTCCGGATGCGGTTGTCAGCTGCGAACGCGGTTGCGGATGTCAACAGAAGCGTTGCGGCTAGGCCAGGTTTGTAATTCATCGAATCATCTCTCGGGAAAAGTTGGACGTGCTCGCCTGGGTGCGATGGCTGAAATAGAGGCTGTGGCGTCCCGCTCTCATCTCCGCAGGCCCCGCGAAGGGAAGCGAGACCAGATCCTTCGAGCTGGAGCCCAGAACTTGAGCTACAGGAACACGGCTCGCGTTGGACGTCACCGAAAGGCTGGCAATCGCCGAACGCACCCGGTCGGAGCTAAAGCTGTCTGCCGGCGCTGTCGCGGCAAGAGTCTTTTGAACGGCAAGGGCATCGGCTCGGGAGTGAATCGACGAGTCAGCCGATTCACTTTTCTCATTCCCCTTGCCAATCTTCCAGCCGCGGGTCAGCGACAGGGCCAACTCGACGACCAGGAACATCAGCGCGAAATAAACCATCGAAGCGACCAGGATGCCCACCGACGTCCGCAGCGAAAGCTCTCCTCCGCTAGTCGCGAGACCCTGAACCATCGGCAGGATCGCGATTACAGCTCCGCTACCCATGATCACTGTCAGGAGCGGCACCAGTGCGAACCCAACCACGCTCTTCAGCCAACCTTCGAAGAGCCCGCGCGTGCCCCGGAACAAGGCGAGCACGATAAACACCGGGCCGAGCATCAGCAGCGCCGCAAGAGCGATGCGGCACACAACGAGCACGCCGACGGTTCCGAGCAGCAGCATGAGGGCCGAGATCCACAGCATGTTCGACGGAGAGGCGAGCTTGGCGCTGGCTTCCTTCTCACCCGCGAGTGAGTTCGCTGCATTCGTTACTGCGCTGAACAATCCGTCCAGACGTGACGCGAACAATTGCGTGGCCGAGCCATCGCTGCCGAGCAGCACCCCTGCCACTTGGTCGGGCGCGCCGATCGCGAGGTTCCACACAACGGACTGATAGGCGATCCACGAGGTTACGAAGGTGAGGACCAGGCCCATGGTCATCATGCGGGGCGTCATAAGCGATACGCGAAGCGCCGAGCGGCCCGTCAGAAGGTTCACGGCGAAGAACGCGACATAGAGTGTCAGCAGGATTGTCAGCGCGGGCGTGAGACTCCCTCCAGGACCGAACAGGCGGTTGAAGGAGACCTGCGTGGCTTCCGCGGTGAGACAGTCCACCTTGTGCAAAGCATCCGCGATGCTTGCCGGTCCGGCCGCGCCAAAGGGGGGACAGACGCTCATTCCGCGGCCTGCAGCCAGACTTGGGCATCAGGATCACCAGGCCATGCGGTGTTGGTCAGCAACGAATACCAATGCGCCGGATCGTCGCCCACCGAAGCACGGATGGAATCCAGCCGGCGAACGCTCGATTCGCGGCCCGACAACACTGTCAGCAAATCCGGCACGCCGCTCAAGTCGAGCTTCACTACGACAGAGCGGTTGGACTGGCGGACCAGAAAGCACCGGCTGTGAGCCGGAAGACTGCGGATGAATTCGAACTCCTGCGAACTGAGGCCGAAGCCTTTGCAATAATCTTCTTCGCGCGCCTTGTTGTTTGGCATGAAGATGGCCGTGGCGGTTTGCTCGACAATTGCCGTCGCTATGGAGCTTTCGAGCGCGTCAGCCGCTGATTGCGTGGCGAATCCGACAATCGCGTTCCGCTTACGAAGTGTCTTCATCCAGTTCCGGATGCGGCTGGAGAACATCGGATCGTCGAGCGCCTTCCAGGCCTCATCGATGAGGATCATCGTCGGCCGACCGTCGAGCCGGTCCTCGATGCGATGGAAGAGGTACATCAGGGCCGCCGTGCGCAGCCGCCGATCCTCGAGCAATTCGGTAATGTCGAACCCAAGCGCGTGGTTCTCGAAGTCCAGCCGATCCTCTGTGTTGTCGAACAGCCAGGCATGTTCGCCACCGAGAATCCACGGACCAAGACGCGATGGCAGATCCCCTGCTCGCGGCCGGCGCCCGCCGCCGAGAAGATCGCGCAGGAAGCGCAGACGGCGCAGGTCGGGGCTATGAGAGAAAATGTCGTCGACCGCCGTCGCGATCGTCATTTCTTCGTCCGGACCCTCGGGCTCCAGCAGACAGCCGAGCCAATCGCGCAGGAAAGCACGGTTCACCGGAGTGTCCGGAAGGAGCAGCGGGTTGAAGCCGGTCGGAGTGCCCCGGCTCAGTTTTTCGTACCGCCCGCCGAGCGCGCGCAGGAAGATCTCCGATCCGCGATCCTTGTCGAACAATATCGTACGCGGTTCGAACTTCTGCGCTTGGGCGGCGAGGAAATTAAGCACGACCGTCTTGCCCGATCCAGACGGACCGATGATCGTAAAGTTGCCGAGGTCGCCCTCGTGGAAATTGAAGAAATATGGCGTGCTACCGGTCGTCTCCAGGACCGTGATGGCGTCGCCCCAATGGTTGTTCCTCGCGCGGCCCATGTGAAAACCGTGCAGGGAAATCAGCCCGGCAGCATTTGCGCTGGAGATGAGCGCTCGGCGGACGACATATTGCTCGTTCCCTGGAAACTGGCCCCAAAAGGCTGGCTCCAGATTGACGTCCTCGCGAACGGCAACGGCTCCCATGTCAGCCAGAGCGGCGGCGACGGACGCGGTCGCGTCCTCCGACGCTTCGAGCGAGCTATCGCGCACGAGCACGGTCAGGTGATGATCGCCGAAGCTCAACTGCCCTGCGCCGACGGCGTCGCGTGCGGCCAGCATTTCAGCGCGCTCCGTCGCTGCGCCATCGTCAGCGCTCTTGAGACGTCGCAGCGATAGATCGATGCGCTCCCGGGCAGTCTGCCTTTCGATCGGGGCGAAGCTTTCGGTGATGACCAGCTCATGCGGGACGCGGAGCAGGCCGTCGAGGAGTCCAGCACGGGTCGAATCCGGATATTCCTTGATGCTGAGGAGCGTTTCGAAAATAGATTGCGAGGCGCCGCGAACTTCGATCGCGTCCAGCCCAAAGCTCACACGGGTGTAAGGAATATGCTGGCCGACGTCCTGCTCGTCGCGAGGAAGCAAGACCGGCCGATGTTCGCCATTGTAAATCGCCGAAAGGAGCTCGAGCGGCTCGGAGCAGTTTCCGTGCGGGCTTTCGTAGACCTCCAGCAGCTGAACCCCATAGGGCTGCAGAGCGGCAGTCAAAGCGGCAGTTGCTGAATCGAGGGCAAGCCATTCGGCACTGCTGACGGCCCGCGAACCGGTGGACCGCCATTTGCCGAGACGTTCTGGGAGGCCCGCCTTGCCGCGCGGCGGTCGGACGACCATCGTCAAATATTGCTCGTTCAGGAACAGGCGCTGGTGGGCCAGCTTGGCATTCCAGCAACGATCGATGTGGCCGGCCAGCGGACCCCATTCATATGTCCCCAGCCGCACCTGCACGCGGCGTCTGATGATGTGATGATAGAGGACGATCTTTGAGTTGATCGCGCTTCGCAGCACCACCTCGCGCACGGCAGCCAGGTGATTGAGAACATCGTCCTCTTCGGTTTCGAACGGAAAGCCAGCAATTCGGATCGAGCGCATGAGCGAGCCGTCGCGAAGCTGGATCGTCGCCGAATCCAGATGACGCGCGTACGGAAGGCGATCGCCAGCGCGAGCTTCGCGCTTGCTCCAGGCCGCAGGTCCGAACCATTTGGTCATTGCGTGCCGATCCCCCTTATGGCGCGTAACTGTTGCAGCCCCAGCGGCTCCAATTTCTCACTCGTGGACACCGGCTGACGCGGGTGATCCACAGGTCGAAAATGCGAGGTTCGCGAAGGCAGGCGAAATAGCCAATGACGTGAACGGCAATGGCGACGGGCAGCGCCAAGAAGCTGTGCGTGATAAGAAAGGCTTCCGTCGTCACTGCTGCGTTGATGATGAAATAGCTGTAGGTCACGCCCGCAAACATCTGCGGGCGCGTGAGCGCTCGAAACACAGGCGCTCTCGTCAGCGGCATCGGCTAACCCGCGACCGCGGCACTTTGGATGCCGCTTACGATTGCGCTTGCTCCGAACAGGATGAAGCAGCCGATGATAACGGTGGCACCGAACCGCCAGTTCATCCGTCCCGTCAGCATCATGAAGCCAACCATTGCGACAGCGATCACCGCGACTGCAGTCGCGACGTTGCCTAGCAGCGTTCCCTGAAGCCACTGAAGCGCGTTGACGATCGGCCCCGACCCTTGCGGATCCGCGTAGCTGGCGGCCGCCGCCGGAGCAGCGGTTGTCAGAGCTGCAATGGCTGCAGAAAGACTTGTGGTTCTCATTGTTCACCTCGAGATTGAATGGTTGAGGCCCGCTTGATCACGGATGCGACGTAGAGCTGCGTCTCTGTGATCCGCGGTACGCCGTTCGCCTTGCGGACACGGTCGGGCCCCGCATTGTAGGCGGCGAGCGCCTTTTCAACGTCGTAATCAAACGATTCCAGAACCTGGCGAAAATAGCGCGCGCCCCCGACGAGGTTCTGGAAAGGATCATTGGGATTGATGCCAAGCTCGCGCGCGGTGCCTGGCATCAGCTGCGTCAGCCCAAGCGCGCCCTTGGGTGAAACAGCAGAAGGATTCCAGCGGCTTTCCTGCCATACGAGCGCGGAAAGCAGCGCCGGGCTTATGCCGGTCAATCCGGCGGCTCGCTCGACCATTGCGGCATAGCGAGCCGGGACCTCGGCCCGGCCGATAGTCGTGAGCGCCTCGCCTGGCAATTCGGGGACGTTAGCTTCCTCGACGGAAACGGAAGCAGAGGGATCCGCAAGCTCCCAAGTCGCTGCACCGGCACCATCGCGCTGGAAGACGGTTCCGTCGGGGGAGATTTCCAGAACTTGCGAATAGGCGGGCGAGGATATCACAGTCAGCGCTAAGAAGGCGTAGCCGACAGACGCGCGCAAAGGCATTGGCCGCCGCCGAAGGTGTCCGTTCTGGAACCCTACGCACGACCGCTTAAAAGAATGACAAAGCTGGCGATTCTCTCTTTTGAGAGACACCTATTCCCCCTCCCCGACTGAGTCACTTTGTGTCTCGCGTCAGAGCATTGCGCCATAGGGTTAATAAGTGTTTACGTTGAGTTGCAGCCGTGCTCGGACAGTTTTCGAAAGATTAAACTGGAGCAATATGGCGGGGCAGAGATTCTGCTTTTTTGTTAATTTGGATTATTTGCGCTTAACCGAGCTGCCCGGTAACCGACAGTATCATCGCCCAGAGCATGAGGCTCAATACGCTGCCGATGAGCATTCCGCGAGCCGCTGAAAGCGGATCGTCTTGAACGTAGGTAGCAGCGTAATCTGTCATAGCTGCGTCATCGGCCAGCAATCGTTAAGATTTAGTTATGCTAGCAACTTTAGCCCCTGTCATCGGCAGGATCGGCAAAGTTGTGGATAAGTGCTCAACCCGAAAACGAACTGTGGATAAGTTCACCGCAACGTTCCTGTCGCGGCCACATCCAAGCTGTCCCGCATCGCAACAGTCGAAACATGATTTGTCGTGAAAGTTGCGCCCCCCAAATGACTGAAATATCATCGAGACGCCGCTGAAAAACAGTACGCCAGAGCGCATCCGGATCGACAGGAGAAGAGACATCGTTCGTCCAGTCATTTTATCCGGTGGTGCAGGGACTCGATTGTGGCCGCTCTCCCGCCAGAGTTTCCCAAAGCAACTCCTGCCGCTGCTAGCCGACGAGTCGTTGCTGCAATTGGCGGCCAAGCGGGTGAGCGGCAGCATGTTTTCCGCGCCGATCGTCGTGGCCGGAGAGGCTCACCGCTTCTTCATCAATCGGCAGCTGGAGCAAGCGGGCGTTTCACCCGAGGTGATCTTGCTGGAACCGGCCGGTCGAAATACCGCCGCGGCCTCGGCGTTGGCGGCGGCATGGGTTCGAGGCCAGAGTCGTGACGACATCCTCCTAATTGTGCCTTCAGACCACATGATCGGAGACAATGAGGCCTTTATCTCGGCGATCGAAAAGGCGGTTCCATTTGCTCAAGACGGCGGGATCGTGACCTTCGGCATCAAGCCGACCGGACCCAACACTCAGTATGGCTACATCGAGATGGATGGCGAAGGAAGCAACGCCGCTGCCTTGCCGATCTCCCGTTTCGTCGAAAAGCCGAGTGCCGACCTGGCCGCTACTCTATTGAGCGGCGGCCGCTGCGTATGGAACGCGGGCATCTTCCTGATGAAGGCCTCGACGCTTCTTGATGAAATGGAACGCTTTTTGCCGTCGAGTCTCGAAGCCGTTTCCCAGTCTGTCGCACAGGCCCACGTCGATGGACCTTTCGTCCGACCCGATCGCGACCTCTTCATCCGGGCCGAAAACATCTCCATCGACCATGGCATCATGCAAAAGACCGACCGGGCATTTGTGACCCCAGTCGACATGGACTGGTCGGACGTTGGATCGTGGGACGCAGTTTGGCAGATCAACGCGAAAGACGCCGCAAACAACGTCACATCGGGCGAGGTCATCAGCATGGACACGCACGGTTCGCTCCTGCGATCCGAGAGCGGCGCGCTGCTGGCGACTCTCGGCTTGACCGAAATGGTCGTGGTCGCCGTGAAGGATGCCGTCTTCGTGGCTCCTTTGAGCAGGGCCAGCGAAGTTCGGCAGATGGTCGAGGCATTGCAGCGAGACAAAGCTTCCTATGTCGTCGATCCCGCGAAGGTCGAGCGACCATGGGGCTCATATGAAACGCTCGAGATGGGCAGCAGATTCCAGATCAAGCACATCGACGTCGGCCCGGGAGAGACCCTGTCGCTGCAGAAGCACTTCCACAGATCGGAGCACTGGATCGTCGTGAGCGGCACGGCGCAGGTGACTGTGGGGGAGCGGGAGTTCCTCCTCCACGAAAATGAGTCGACCTATATCCCCGCGGGTGAAAAGCACCGGCTTGCCAATCCAGGCAAGCTGTCCCTCCACCTGATCGAGGTGCAATGCGGAACCTATCTGAGCGAGGACGACATCGTTCGTCTGGAAGACACCTACGGCCGCACCTAACCGTTCGTAGGACATATAGTCTCGCAACCAGCCACCGTGGCTGGAGCTTTAGAACTGCGAGCGGACTCTAGCCTCTCTTGCCCCAGTCACTCCCCAACAGCGGGAGGTGGCGCTGTGTTGGTCGTTGGGGCGAGCCAGGTTGAAGACTGATTGCACGAGCTCGCCAGAGTTAACGGTTGCCCTGCTTGGAACGGCGCGGTGTAAGGCCAACACTCCTGCGCTCCGGCAGCGCTCAGGCAAAGCTGGCCGTTGGCGATGCTCCAGTTGCCCGGCACCATATTCCCGGCAGGAGTCAAGACTCGCGCCCTTCCGCCGGGATCCAGGTAGACAGTGTTCGTCACGCCATTGGTCGTCACCTGGACCGGTTGGCCGATGATTTCTGAACCGTCCTGAGCGAAAGCGACACCCGAAAGCGCCAGCAAGGCCGTCAGTCCAGCTGCGGAGCGAACGGCAAACTTACCCCTCATGACCTTTTCCTCCGAATGGCCCACTGTCGTTCCCGATCAAGCCGGACTTTCGTCGTTGTTGTTGTTATCCTTCTTGATGAACAGGAAGTAGGCCAAGACTCCAGCTGCCACTGCCCCGGCCCCAAGAATCAACGGATCGATGCCGAAGCCGACTCCTGCGGGTTCAGTGGGTGGAACAGGTACCGGTGTTGGCGGAGCCGACTGCGCCGCAGGGGGCGCCTGGTCGACTTGCGGCAGCACACAACCGCCCGCTGGGGCTTGTGCCGCGCCCACTGCCGCCGCGCCGCCGCAGAGCGCCGCCGCCGGCGCTCCACCGCTCATCGCTGCTAAGGCAGCCCATGGATTAATCTTAGGGATGGCGTTTGACGACGTCGCAGCAACTGCTCCGGTCGAACTGAAGAACAAGGACGAGACCGCCAAAATTCCGACGAACGGCCTTAGCACCGAACCACGCATCAAAAGTCTCCCGGCCAACAGTTCGCGCACAACGCCATAGTCCAGAACCAAGCTGCGTTGCCACCAGCCTGGGAAAAATTAACATTCGATGATGTTTCCCCGCAACGATCCGTCATGAGACCACGGAATTCGAGGTCCTCGGAGCGGAATCCATCTTTGTTGCGGCGGTAGTGCTGGCAAGACCCGTCGCTCCGGTCTCGGCCGCATGACTGTGCTGCTCGCCCAGCCAGCACTGGAACATCAAGATCGCCCAGATGGCGGCAGTAGAATCGCGGCGACGACTTAAGTGCTCTCGCCAGCGCTTTTGCACGATAGCCGACTCGAACCAGCCTTCGCGGGCTAGTCGACGTTCGTCCAGCAAGTCTTCCGCCCAGCCTCGCAACGGGCCACGCAACCAGTCGCCGATCGGAATGCCGAAACCCGCTTTGGGGCGATCAAACAGCTCGCTCGGCGCCTCACGGAAGAGAAGCTTCCGAACAATGTTTTTTCCTTCGCCGCCTGAGATTTTGAGCTCTGTCGGGATACGTGCCGCCACCTCCGCGACGCGGTGATCGAGAAACGGCACGCGGGTTTCGAGACCTACTGCCATCGCCGCTCGATCGACCTTGCACAGAATGTCATCAGGCAAATACGAAACGGCGTCGCAATACATCATTCGGACTTCGTCGGTCGTTCCGTCTCCAACGTCGAGTTCCCAGCCCGATCCGCGTTCGGCTCCGTTGAGCACTGGCGAAGCTTCCAGGCTCCATTCGTCGAGGAAGCTTGTGTAGACATCGTCGAAAAGGCGAGCGCCTCCCGACACCCGCAGGCCCTTCTGGATCTTTGCGCCGATGTTCGACCGCGCTTGTCCCGGAACTAAGCGGCCGACTTTCTCCCACAGATCTGTCGGCAAACGCCCGAGAGTCGATCCGGCCGCTGCTCGAACGCTCGCCGGCACGCGACGAATAAGGCGCCACAGGCGCGGCGCATAAAAGTGGCGGTAATAGCCTCCGAATAGCTCGTCCCCGCCATCGCCGGTCAGAGCGACCGTGACCTGTGACCGGGTCATTCGGCTCACCAGATAAGTCGGGATCTGCGAGCTGTCGGCGAATGGCTCGTCATATATCGAGGGCAGCAGCGGAATCGTCTCGAGCGCGTCACGTTCGGTCAGGACCTGTTCTTGGTGAACTGTGCCAAGCTGTC